>VGTK01000001.1 GCA_016874715.1 Deltaproteobacteria bacterium
GCCTTCACGGCGGGCGCCGCCTTCGCGACCTTCACCGCGGGCGCCGCCTTCGCGGCCTTCGTGGCGGTGCGCCGCCCTGGCGGCTTCGCCGCGGCGGCGAGCTGGGTTGCGGCGGGCTTCGCGACACGCGTCTTTCGGGTGCTGCTCGGAGTCTTGCTGGAAGGTGTCTTCACGGGATCTTCTGACCGGGCACGTTCGGTCTCCTGGTCCGCCTGCGGCGTCACGATCGCGACGGTCCGGGACCGGTCGGGTTTCGCTCGCGCTGGCGGACGTTGCTGCATCCTTGAGTCTACGGAATCTCGCGGAGCCTCGTGGCTCGGTGGGGTCCTCGCGAGGTCGATCCTCGCGCGACGGGTCCGCCGCCCAGGCTCGGGCGGGATCCCCCGGGGACTGGCAATCCCGGCCTCCACCGCCACACCGCCTGCACGGTCGCGTTCGCTGCTGGGCTCTTCTTCTCCCGAGGCGCCGCGCGCCAGCCGACGGGGTCTCGGCAAGCACCCCGATCCGGCAAACACGACGCCGCGAAGCGACCTCTCGAGGCGCCGACGAAGAGCCCGGTCGGCGACGGCTCGAGCAATGACGCTGGCCGCTCTGGACCACCGCCACAGAAGCCGAAACCGGTGCGGAGTTCAAGTCGATTTCGCGCCCGGCCGGCGGATTGTCAACGTACGCACACCCGCATAGACGTGACCGGGCCACTGGGGGGGAACCATGTCCGAGCAGCTCGATCTCCTGATCCGCGGCGGGATCGTCGTCGACGGCACCGGCGCCGCCGCCCGGGAAGGCGACGTGGGTATCCGCGGCGGCCGCATCGCGGCGATCGGCAAGGTGGACGGGCCCGCGACGCGGACGATCGAGGCGCGCGACCGCGTCGTCGCACCGGGCTTCGTCGACATCCACACGCACTACGACGCGCAGATCCTCTGGGACCGCCTGCTGACGATCTCCCCGTGGCACGGCGTGACGTCGGTCGTGATGGGCAACTGCGGCTTCGGCATCGCGCCGACGCGCGCGGCGCACCGCGAGCTGATTCTCCGGACGCTCGAGAGCGTCGAGGGCATGTCGCTCGACGCTCTGGTCGCGGGCGTCGGCGACGACTGGCCGTTCGAGACGTTCCCGCAGTACCTCGACGCGGTCGAGCGCCGCGGCAGCGCGATCAACGTCGGTGCGCTGATCGGCCACACGCCGCTGCGCCTCTTCGTGATGGGTGAGGAGTCGACCGAGCGCGAGGCGACCGACGACGAGATCGCGAAGATGCGCGCGATCGTGCGCGAGGCGCTCGACGCGGGCGCGCTCGGCTTCGCGACATCGCAGGCGCCGACGCACGTCGGCTACGCGGGGCGTCCCGTCCCGAGCAGGGCCGCCACGGTCGCCGAGATCGAGACGCTCGCTTCCTGCCTGGGCGACGCCGGCCACGGCGTCATGCAGGCGACCATCGGACGCGGGTTCTTCCTCGACGAGATGGCCGCGATCCAGAAGCGCACGTCCCGACCGGTGACGTGGACGGCGCTGCTCGCCGGCATGCTGGGTCCCGACGGGCACCGGTGGGTGCTGCAGAAGACCGCCGAGATGCAGGGTGCGGGCGTGAACGTCGTGCCACAGGTGTCGTGCCGTCCACTGATGGTCGAGTTCCAGTTCAAGGCGCCGTTTCCGTTCGAGAGCCTGCCGTTCTTCCAGCCGGTGTCCGCCGCGGACCACGCCGGCAAGGCGCGCATCTACGCCGACCCCGAATTCCGCGCGAAGCTCCGCGAGCACGGCCAGAGCGGCGTGCTCGCCGCTCGCTGGCAGGACACGACGATCGCCGAGTCGCCGTCCGAGCCCGACTTGAACGAGCGCAACCTCGCCGAGGTCGCCGAGCAGCGCGGCGCGCACCCGGTCGATCTCATGCTCGACCTCGCCCTCGCGTCGAACCTCGCGGCGCGGTTCCGCATGGCGGTGACCAACACCGACGAGGCCATCGTCGGCGAGCTGCTGCGCGACCCGACCGTCGTGCTCGGCCTGTCGGACGCCGGCGCGCACGCGAGCCAGCTCTGCGACGCGAGCTTCTCGACGCACCTGCTCGGCCACTGGGTGCGCGACAAGAAGGCCCTGTCGCTCGAGAGCGCCGTGCGGCTGCTGACCTCGCGTGGTGCCGACCTCTTCGGGCTCGCGGACCGCGGGCGCCTCGCCGTGGGTGCGGCGGCCGACGTCGTGGTGTTCGACCCCGACACCGTCGGCTGCTCGCCGCTGCGCCGGGTGAACGACCTGCCGGCGGGCGCCGACCGGCTCGTTTGCGACGCGATCGGCGTCCAGGCCGTAGTCGTGAACGGCTCCGTGATCCGCGAGGACGGCCGCGACGCGCTCGCCGAGACGGCGCCGCTGCCGGGCCTCCTGCTGCGCGGCGGACGGACCGCTTGAGCGCGCGCCGCACCGCGCGATCGCGCGGCAGGACGACGGCAGGCGCGAAGGCGGCGGGGACGGAGCGCGCCGCGCGGGTGGACCCTGCGCTGGAGCCGCAGCCGATCGCGGCCGACGGCTCGGTCGCGATCGGCATGGACGCGGAGCCGGCGCCGCCGCCGCGCTCGGGACGTGCGCGCAAGGCGCCCCGCGAGCCCCTGTCGCATGCGGCGTTAGTCGCCGAGCTGGCCTCCGGGATCGCGTTCACCGCCGAAAAGCTCGTGCGTGACGACACCGGCGTCGCCGACATGAAGCTGCTCAACGCCGCGCTCAAGGAGCTGCGCTACGCATTCCGCGTCTTCGCCCGCTACCGGGGGATCCGCAAGGTCTCGACGTTCGGCTCGGCGCGCACCCCGGCGGACCATCCGGCGTACCGTCAGGCGCACGAGTTCGCGCGCCGCATCGCGGACGAGCACGGCTTCATGGTGATCACGGGCGCCGGCGGCGGCATCATGCGTGCGTGCAACGAAGGCTCGGGGCGCGAGCGCAGCTTCGGCATCAACATCCGCCTGCCGTTCGAGCAGGCGCCGAACGAGTTCATCTACCGCGACCCGAAGCTCGTCAACTTCAAGTACTTCTTCACGCGCAAGCTGATGTTCGTGAAGGAGGCCGACGCGATCGCGCTCTTTCCCGGCGGCTTCGGCACGCACGACGAGGGCTTCGAGGCACTGACCCTGCTCCAGACCGGCAAGAGCAAGCTCGTCCCGGTGGTCTTCGTCGATGCGCCCGGCGGGCACTACTGGAAGCAGTGGCGGGACTACGTCGTCGATCACCTGCTCGACGAGAGCCTGATCTCGCCAGCCGACATGCGGCTCTTCAAGGTCACCGACGACGTGGAGGAAGCGGTCGCGGAGATCACGACGTTCTACCGGCGCTACCACTCGTCGCGCTACGTGCGCGACCGCCTGGTGGTCCGGCTCGTCGAGCCGCTGTCCGACGTGCGCCTCGCGGCGCTCAACGAGGAGTTCGCCGACATCGTCGTCGGCGACCCGATCGTGCAGACGACGGTGCTACCGGAGGAGGCCGGCGAGCCCGAGATCGCACACCTGCCGCGGCTCGTGTTCGAGTTCGGGCGCCGGCAGTTCGGGCGGCTGCGCATGCTGATCGACGCGATCAACGCGCCGTGACGCTTCTCGCGCCTGACGTTCGACCGAATCGAAGAGCGAACCAGCCGGCGCTCAGCGCGGCCCGCGCATGACGCTGGCGTGCAGCGCCAGCGCACCCATCCAGAACACCTGCGCGCCGATCGCAGCGCCGACGAGGAGCGGGGTCAGCAGATTCGCCGCGGCGGCGACCAGGACCAGAACGCTCAGATCGCGCGTCGTCAGCGTCGCGAGGAGCAGCGCGAGCAGGCGCGCGCGCCAGCCGGCGCGGCCCTTCCAGAGATCCTCGGTCCTCTCCGCGCGCGTCACGACGACGAACGAGACGAGCCCGCCGACGGTGAAGAGCGCGCCGAGCGCCCACGCGGTCGTACGCCCGAGCTCGGGCCAGGCATGGACCGCGATGCCGAGAAACGTCGCGACGTGGATCAGCGTGTCGGACGTGATGTCGAGCCACTCGCCCCACTCGGACTCGAGAACCTTGGCGCGCGCGATCTCGCCGTCGACGCAGTCGAGCACCGCGGAGAGCTGGAGCAGCAGCGCGCCGAGAACCGGCCCTGCGACGCCGGGCAGACCGAGGCAGACGGCGCCGGCGAGCGCGAGCACGAGCCCGCCGATCGTGATCTGGTTCGGCGTCACGGCGAAGGGCAGCAACGTGCGGCTGAGCGGCCGCGAGAGGCGGCGGTTCAGCACGCGGTCGAAGAAGCCGTCGCGCGGGTTGTCCAGCGTCGCGATCAGCTCGCGCTCGGCGCTCGCGCGCTGCACCGCGGCGCTCGGGGCATCGCGCGATGCCGCCGAGGCGAGGTCGACGATGCGCCGCGCGCCGAGCCATCCCGGCCGCCCCACGTGTGGCAGGCCGCGCGCGGCGGCCTCGAGGTCGTCGGGAACCCGTCCGTCGAGTGCTCGCACGGTGGTCCGCGCGAGTGCGATCCGCCCGGTGTCGGCGCGCGCAGCCGCGGGACCCGGGCCGGCGAGGAGGTCGCGCAGCGTCCCGGCGACACACCCGACGTCGCAGCGCATCAGCAGGACGGTAGCCCGATCCGACGGCAGCGGGGTTCCGGGGGGGCAGCCGCGCCCCCGAGCCGCGCCAGTCGCCACGCCACTCGCTGCGGCATCGACCACCATCGGCTCGAGGCCGGCCGCGACCGCGAGCGCCGACGCCCGGTCGACGAGAGACCGCCCGGCGAAGATCGTCAGCGGGTCGACCCCCTCCGGGACGTAGAGCAGCGCGGTGCCGGCCGGCCGTGGCATGCGGCGGCGGTGTATCTGAAGCCGGGCGGCGCTCACAAGCGGTCGCCGGGCCCTGCGGCCCGCCGCCAGCGTCCCTCGCCAGGGCCCGCCGAGTCAGGCTCGAATCCCGGAAAAGCCCTGAAAAATCAGCCCTCGGCGAGGGGTCTCGGTCGATTGCCTTCACCTGACCGATCATTATAATCCGCGGGCGGTCGCCGGTTCGCACCCCGCGCGGGAGACGGTGCGCGGCGGCGGCCGACGAGTCGGGAAGCGGCCGTCGATCGCGCCGGGGGGGGGGGGGGGGTTCCGATGATGAAGACGCTGTTTCTGAACCCGCCGTCTTACGAGGATTTCGACGGCGGTGCGGGGTCACGCTACCAGGCGAAGCGCGAGGTGTGGTCCTTCTGGTACCCCACCTGGCTTGCGTACCCCGCCGGGATGATCCCCGGCAGCCGCCTTCTCGACGCGCCGCCCGGGGGGCTCAACCAGGACGAGTCGGTCGCGATCGCGGGCGACTACGACTTCGTCGTCATCCACACCTCGACGCCGTCGCTCCGCAAGGACGCCGAGACCGCCGAGAAGATCAAGAGCAAGAATCGCGACGTCACGATCGCGATGGTCGGCGGCCAGGCGACCGCGCAGCCCGAGGAGACCCTGCGCGCGTCCGAGGCGATCGACCTCGTCGGGCGCAAGGAGTTCGACTACTCCATGAAGGAGGTCGCCGAGGGACGCGAGTGGAGCACGATCGGCGGCATCAGCTACCGCCGCGACGGCAAAGCCTACCACAATCCTGATCGTCCCCAGCTGACCGGCCCCGAGCTCGACGCGCTGCCCTTCGCCACCGAGATCTACGCACGCGACCTCGACTACAAGAAGTACAACTCGCCCTACTGCCAGTACCCGTACGTCTCGCTCTACACCGGACGCGGCTGCCCCGCGCGCTGCACGTTCTGTCTGTGGCCGCAGGTCACGACGGGTCACAGCTACCGCACGCGCAGCCCCGAGAACGTTCACGCCGAGGTCAAGAACATGCGCCGTCTCTTTCCCGAGATGCGCGAGATCTTCTTCGACGACGACACCTTCACCGCGGACCGCGAGCGCGCGCGCACGATCGCGCAGAACATCGGCACGCTCGGCTACACCTGGTCGACCAACTCGCGCGCCAACGTCGACTACGAGACCCTGAAGATCATGAAGGACGGGGGCCTGCGCCTCTTCGTGATCGGCTACGAGTCGGGCAACGAGCAGATCCTGAAGAACATCAAGAAGGGCGTGGACATCCGCCGCGCCCGCCAGTTCACCGAGGACTGCCACAAGCTCGGCATCCTGATCCACGGGACGTTCATCTTCGGGCTGCCCGGAGAGACCAGGAACACCATCCGCCAGACCATCGACTTCGCCAAGGAGATGGACTGCGAGACCATCCAGGTCTCGCTCGCGTCGCCCTACCCCGGCACGCACTTCCACGACTTCGTCAAGAAGAACGGCTACGAGGTGGTCGACCCGCTGGTCGACGCCGGCGGCTACCAGAAGTGCACGGTGAGCTACCCCGAGATCTCCGCCGACGAGATCTACGAGTCGGTGGAGAGGGCGTATCGCGAGTTCTACTTCCGCCCGCGCTACATGGCGAAGAAGCTCAAGCAGATCGTGTTCGATGCGCACGAGCGTCCGCGGCTGCTCGCGGAGGGGAGGCAGTTCCTCAAGACGATGTGGCACCGTCGTGCGGAGTCGAAGGCTGCGCGCGGAACGACGGTGCTCGCGACGACGGGTGGCGAGCAGGCCGGCGGTCCCTTGTCCGCCTGACCCCAGGGCGACTCCGCGGAGGACCCACGTGATCGCCCAGCTGCTGCTCCTGATGGTCGCGGTCGCGACCGGCTACCAGATCTTCAGCCTCGTGTGCGCGTGGCTCTTCGCGCGCTGGCAACGCCGCGAGATGTCGCGCCCGCGCGACGACGGACGGGCGCTGCCCGCCGTGACGGTGCTGAAGCCTCTCTGCGGCGCGGTGTCCGAGACCTACGAGAACCTCGCCACCACCTGCCGGCTCGACTACCCGACGCTGCAGATCGTCTTCGGCGTCGCCGCAGCGGACGACCCGGCGATCGCGATCGTCCGGCGCCTGCAGCGCGACTTTCCCGACGTCGACGTCGAGCTCGTGGTCTCGTCGGACCGGATCGGCAGCAACTCCAAGGTCAGCAACCTGAACAACATGCTGCAGCGCGCAAAGCACGACGTTCTGGTGATCGCCGACGCCGACATCCGAGCGCCGCGCGACTACCTGCGCATCGTCGTGCCCTGTCTCGACGAGCCGCGGACCGCCGTGGTCACCTGCGTCTATCGCGGCGTCGCGGCGCGCACGCTCGCCAGCCGCATCGAGGCGCTCTTCATCAACACGGACTTCGGGCCGATGGTCACGGTCGCGCGGCAGGTCGAGCGCATGACGTACGCGTTCGGCGCGACGATCTGTGTCCGGCGCCGGACGCTCGAGCAGCTCGGCGGCTTCCGCGCGGTCGCCGACCACCTCGCCGACGACTACCAGCTCGGCAGCCTGGCGGTGGCCGCCGGCTACGAGGTCGTGCTCGCGCCGGTCGTGACCGAGACGATGCTCGACCTCGACAGCCTCGACGAGGTCGCGGCGCACCAGCTGCGCTGGGCGCGCACCTACCGCGTCTGCCGACCCCGCGGCTACCTCGCGAGCGTCGTCACGCACACCACGCTGTGGGCGACGCTCTACCTCCTGGCGACGGGCTTCTCGCCGGCCGGGGCTCGGGTGTTCGCGGCGGCGCTCGGCATCCGGCTGCTCGCGGCCGGCGGCATCGCGCACTTCGCGCTCGGCGTGCGCCGGATCTGGCGGGATCTCTGGCTGGTGCCGCTCAAGGACCTGTTCATCTCGTCGATCTGGGCCGCCGCGTTCCTTGGCCAGTCCGTGCGCTGGGGCGGGACGGAGTACGTGGTTTCCCCGGACGGTCGGATGATCCCGTCGATCGAGCCCGGATCCGACCCCGAACCGGTCCGGAGCGGCTGAGCGAGCGCCCCCTTCCGAGGTCCGAAAGCGGTTGCCTGCCCTCCGCCCGGACGGTACGACCGCTGGCGCACCGCCCACCGGGCGCCGCTTGCAACCCTTCTCCCCCGCCGAGGGGCCGTCGTTCCTGCATCATGGCTACAAACTCCTCTCCGTATCGCTGCCACGTGGCCATCATCGGCGGTGCCACCGCCGGAGCCGAGGCCGCGGACAAGCTCGCTTCCGAGGGCGCGCTCTGCGTCGTGTTCGAGCAGAACGACCGCCCGTACGGGAAGGTCGAGGACGGGCTACCGCGCTGGCACTCGGCACTGCGGCGCAAGGAGTACGACCTCATCGACACGAAGCTCGCCCGCGACGGCGTGCACTTCGTGCCGCGCACCGCGATCGGCCGCGACGTCGGCTTCGAGGATCTGCTGCGGACCTGGGGATTCGACCTGATCGTGCTCGCGAACGGGGCCTGGCGCGACCGTCCGCTGCCCGTCGACGGTGCCGACGCCTATCTCGGACGCGGCCTCGTCCACCAGAACCCGCTGATCTACTGGTTCAATCACCACCACGAGCCGCGCTACGCCGGACCGACCTACGAGGTCCCCGACGGCGCGCTGGTCGTCGGCGGCGGCCTCGCCTCGATCGACGTGGTGAAGGTCCTGCAGCTGGTCATCACGCGTGACGCGCTCGCTGCGCGGGGCATCGAGCAGGACGTCCTCGCGATGGAGGCGAAGGGCATCCCTGAGACCCTCGCGCAGCACGGCCTCGCGTGGCCCGACCTCGGCCTCGAGGGCTGCACGCTGGTGTATCGCCGCCGCATCGAGGACATGCCGCTCACCGAGCCACCACCGACGGGCCGCGTCGAGGACCCGATCAAGTCGGCGGCCGTGCGGCGCAAGATCCTCGAGAAGGCACAGAGCAAGTTCCTCTTCCGGGTCGAGCCGCTCACCGCTCCCGTCAGCCTGCTGGTCGAGGACGATCGGCTGGTCGGCCTGCGCTGCGCGCGCACACGCGTCGAGGCGAGCGGTCGCGCCGAGATCGTCCCGGGCGACGAGTTCGAGCTGCGCGCGCCGCTGGTGATCTCGTCGATCGGCTCGATCCCGGAGCCGATCCACGGCCTCGCGATGCACGGCGAGCTGCTGCGCGTCGAGGACGCCGAGCGCGGCAAGATCGCCGACTTCGAGCACGTCTTCGGCTGCGGCAACGTGGTCACCGGGAAGGGCAACCTGGTCGCATCGCGGCGTCACAGCGGGCAGGTCGCGACCCACCTCGTGCAGCGCTTCGCAAACGACGCGCGGGCCAGCGAGCACACCGACGCCCTGCTCGAACGCGTCCGCGAGCGGCAGCGCAACGTCGGCTTCGACGGCGACTACCGCGCGTGGATCGAGCGCGTACGTCTCGAAGGCTTCGTCTGAACCGCGGCTGCCTCGAGCGGCTGGGTCGCACGAGGTCCGCCCGCCGAGCCCACACGAGAACCAGGGAGGACGTGCTGGAAACAGCACGGCTCACGGGTCGGACCTCGCGGTACACCACCGTGCGAGTGGCGACGATCGCGCTGTCGCTCTTCGCCCTGCTGCAGGGCTGCGCCGACTCGAGCAGCGGAGGCGACGCCGCGCCCGATCCGGCGACGCGTGGACCGTACCCGGTGGGCGTGACGCGCATCGAGCTCTTCGACGGGACCCGCGGTCGCACGCTGCTGACGGAGATCTGGTACCCGGCCGACGAGTCGGTGCGCGGCGCCGCGCCATCACCGGCGGCGGAGTACCTGCCGGAAGGCCTCGGGTTCCTCGCGGACCAGGCCACCATCGAGCTGACCGCGATACGCGAGGCTCCCATCGCGCCAGACGGCCCGTTCCCGCTGATCGCGTTCTCGCACGGCTCTGGCGGCATCCGCTTCCAGAACACCTTCCAGACCGAGCACCTGGCGAGCCATGGCTACGTCGTCGTGGCACCCGACCACGAGGGCAACACCTTCTTCGACTCCTCCGGCACGATCGAGCAGCTGCGCATCGAGCGCCCGCTCGACATCGTTTACCTCCTCGACGCCTTCAGCGGCTTCACCGCGGATTCCGCGAGCCGCTTCTCGGGCTGGATCGACACCGACGCGCCCTTCGGCGTGACCAGGCACTCGTTCGGCGCGTTCACCAGCTTCGCCGTCGCGAGCACCGACAACCGCATCGCGGCGGCGCTGCCCATGGCGCTGGCCGGGCCGATCTCCGCCGACTACTCGGCCGCGACGTTCCTGATGCTCGCGACCGAGGACAAGACGATCGGCCTCGACGCCAACCAGGCGATCCGCGACGCGTACGAGGTCCTGCCGGGCCCGCGCTGGCTCGCCGAGTTCGTCGACGCCGGGCACTACAGCTTCTCGTTCGCGTGCGATACCGGGCTCGGCATCGGCGACGGCGATGGCTGCGGGAGCGGAACGCGCCTCGCGGACGACTCGCCAGTGACCTTCATCGACCACAGGCGGGTGTACCGCTCGGTGAACACGTGGTCCGCGGCGCTGTTCGGGCGCTACCTGCGCGGCATCGCGGCCTACGAGCGCGCGCTCGACGCCAACGTCGACCCGGACGTGATCCAGCTGCGCGCCGACGCGAGGAACGGGGCCACGCGCCTCGCGAGCGCGCAGCGTGGTCTGCAGCTGGGCCTCGTCCTCCCCTGACCTGCGATCTCGGCTATGGTCGGCACATGAGCGAAGCACCCTCCCGCGTCGTCCAGGGCAACATGATCGGGCTCGCCATGCCCGACGTCGACGTCTGGAGCGAGCGGGTCGTCACGGTGCTCGGGCAGAACCCCGGTCCGTTCACCGGCCCAGGCACCAACACGTACGTCGTCGGGACATCGCAGCGCCCGATCCTGCTCGACACGGGGCAAGGACTGCCGCAGTACCTGCCGCTCCTCGTCCGCGGGCTCGAGGAGCACCGCGGTGCCGCGGAGATCGACCGCATCGTGCTGACGCATGCGCACGGCGACCACCTCGGTGGCTGCAACCAGGTGCGCGAGCGCTTCGGGGCGGTCCCCATCCTGAAGCGCCCCTGGCCCGGCATGGACGCGGGGCTCGACGAGCTCGTCACCGCGATCGACCACGACGCGGTCATCGAGACCGAGGGCGCGACGCTGCGCGCGATCTTCACACCCGGCCACGCCGAGGACCATCTCTGCTACTGGCTCGAGGAGGAGCGCGCGATCTTCAGCGGCGACGTCGTGCTCGGCGCGGGCACCACGGTGATCCCGGAGCACGGCGGCGACCTCGCCGACTACATGGACTCGCTGCGCCGGCTGCTCGCGCTCGAGCCCGCGGTCATCTACCCGGCGCACGGGCCGGCGATCCGGGACGCCGGCCGCAAGATCCGCGAGTACCTCGCGCACCGCGAGCTGCGCGAGGCGCAGATCGTGGCGCTGCTGCGCGAAGGGCTCGGCGACGTCGCGCGGATGGTCGAGCGCATGTACGCGGACGTGCCCCCGTTCCTGCACGCCGCAGCTGCAACGTCGGTGCGCTCGCACCTGCGCAAGCTCGAGCGCGAGGGCCGCGCAACGCGCGACGGCGCGAACTGGGCGCCGGTCACCGTCGCTCCCGGCACCTGACCGGGAACGGCGCGGGGCCGGTGGAGGTCGATCCACCGGCCCCGCGCGAGCGCCCCCGGGTTCGAAGCCGCCTCAGCTCGCCGGAGTCCCGTTCGCCGGGGCGCCGTGGCCCTGGTTCAGCCCCTGCAACGGCAGCGGGATGAAGGGGAACGCCTCGCGACGCTTGACGGCGCTGTAGTCGACGCCGTCGCCGATCTGCACCGTGCTCGGGTCGGGCGACAGGATGAGAGTCAGCAGCACATCGCTCACGGCGGCCTGCTCGTGGTTGAGCGTCGGACCGCCGATCAGCGGACGCCCGTTGGGGAAGCTCGAGTCGATCGCCATGTCGACGCGGAGCACGTCGCCGACGTGTCCGGGCTCGAGCGGCACGTGGTGCGCGCCGGGGTAGGGAATGTCGTCGAGGTTGATGACCTTCAGGATGTCGACGCGCCCATGCTTGAGCGAGTCCGGCACCTGATCGACGCCGAGCGCCCGGTAGATGCCGAGCGCCTCCGCGTCGCGGACGAGGATCGGGTTCAGGACGTAGCCGCCGAAGTTCCGGAAGTCGTCGACCGGATGGCTGCGCAGGTATCTCTCCTGGTCCTGCACGCCGACGAGACCCGCGTTGAAGAGCGGCAACGCGTTGCGTCCGACCCGCTGCCACGGGCCGCGGTGGACGTCCTTCTCGTAGCGCTCCCTGCTCAGGACGCGCACGGCCGGGCGCGACTCCGAGACGTGGATCGCGAGCAGCGTGTCGTCGCCGGGAACGCCGTTGTGCGGCACGGGCTTGCCGTTGCCGGTGAGCTTCGCGGTCGGGATCTCGAGCGCGATCGAGAACAGGTTGAAGCCGGTGAAGACGTTCTCGGCCTGCGGCGTTTGCCGCGCACCCGGAACCTGGAAGCGCCGGCCGTTCACCTTCACGAAGCTCGACGCCGCATCGCCGGCGAGGTTCACGACGTCGAAGATCCCCTTCTCGTCGCGGTAGTAGAAGTCGGCGGCCTGACCTGCCCAGACGCGACCCTCGGAGCCATCCTGGCCGAGCGGGCGGATGAAGCGCGCCGAGAAGTCCTCGTCGTAGCAGCTCACTTCCCGGCTCGTCGGATCGCCGGAGTCGTAGCCCTCGAACGGCGTGCAGGTCGGGTCGAGCGCAGGGATGCCGTACGCGAGGCGATCGGTCTGCGGGCCGACGTTCGCCGGAGCGACGGGCACGTCGCTCGCGATCACCTTGCGGCTGCGTCCTTCGACCTTGGTGACGGTGTAGGTCTGCGTGCGACCCGAGATCTGGTCGAGCAGCTCGCGTCCGTCGGCGAGGCTGAGCGGCGCCTTGCTGGCCGGATCGACCCGCGGCGCGGGGTTGGTCCGGAACAGGACCTGGTAGGCGACCTTGTCCTCCAGCGGCCCCGTGCCGCGCGCGATGTGCACCTGGTAGAGGACGTCCTCGCACGGACCGAGCTGCTGGTTCCCCTGCCCGGGCTCGTGCAGCGGCAGGAAGTTGAACACGACGTAGAGCTTGTCGTGCGTGCCCGGCTCGACCCACGCGTACGTGTCGGTGTTGTCGATGCACGGGCGACGCGCGTCGCGTAGGTTTCGCGATGACTCGAAGCCTGGCTCGCCGACGGCGCCGCCAGCAAGGCGAGCGCCACCACGAGCGCACGAACCGGTTTGTGCGTTCTCTTCATCTCGATGCTCCTCGATCGCGCCGCGCTCGCAGCGCGGCCGGGCCCATGACGAGCACGGATCTCCGTGCGCCGGGCGGGTGATGTCGAGGCTATGGATCGAACGCGCGAGCGGATTCACGCGGCGCGCTCTCCGTGGGCGATCGTCGCGGAATGCCGCGCGCGGGGGCTCCGTCGCCCGGGCCGCCGACCGCGCCGACCGCCCGGGCGCCGCGATCTCCGGTGGCGCAGGTCCGTCGAGTCCGGTCCGACGAGTCCGGTGGACCGAGCCCGCTGACCGGTGGTGAGGGGCGGCTCTTCCGCGCGGCAGAGGCGTGCCGCGTGGGGCGCTCCCATCATGAACCGTGAAGACCAGGAGCTGCTGACGCGCACCTCGGCCGGAACACCGATGGGCGACCTGCTGCGCCGCTACTGGCTGCCCGTCCAGCTGAGCGCCCAGCTGCAGCCGGGTGGTCCGATCTGCCGGCTACGCCGGCTCGGCGAGGATCTGGTGATCGCGCGCGCACCGGACGGCACGCTGGTCGCGCTCGCCGCAAGCTGTCCGCATCGCGGCGCCTCTCTCCACCTCGGGCACAACGAGGCAGGTGGACTGCGCTGCGTCTACCACGGGTGGAAGTTCGACCCGCGCGGGCAGTGTGTCGAGATGCCCAACGAGCCGGAGCAGAATCGCTTCTGCGACCGGGTGAAGACCCGCGCCTACGCGTGCCGCGAGCGGGGCGGCGTCGTGTGGCTGCACGTGGGCGCCGCGGACGAAGCATCGCCCTTGCCCGATCTCGAATGGAACCTCGACGCGCGCTGTCCCGCTCACCTGCACGCGAGCGTGCGCGAGTGCAACTGGCTCCAGGCGATGGGGGGCGACCTCGACAGCTCGCACATCGGCGTGCTGCACGCACGGTTCGACGACCCGAGCGCACCCACCGTGCCCGGCGCGGCGATGCCCGGCTCGTGGGCGATCGGCATGCAGATGGTGCGCGGTCGCGGCGCGCCGTACCTCGAGGTCGTCGACACCGCGTACGGTGCGCTCTACACCGCGCGCCGGCCCCTCGAGGACGGCAGCGACTACCACCGCGTGCACCCGTTCCTGTTTCCGTGTCACACCATGCTGGGCGGCGGGGGCGAGCCCGGGCAGCTCAGCTTCAACGGCAAGTACTGGGTGCCCATCGACGACACGCACACCTGGATGCTCGACTGGCACTACCGCCCCGAAACGCCGTGGACCGAGGCCGAGTGCGCCGCGATCGAGCGCGCACGCTATCCGTTCGCCGCGGGCGCGGTGCCCGGCCCCGAGGACGACTACGGGCGCGATCGCAGACTCGAAGGCACGCGCATGTTCTGGGGCGTCGTCTCCAATCCGCTTCAGGACAGAGCGGTAGAGGAGAGCATGGGCGCGATCGCCAACCGCGACGACGAGCACCTGGGACCGGCCGACGCGATGATCATTCGCGTGCGCAAGCGCCTGCTGGCCGCGGCGCGCGCCCTGCGGGACGACGGCGCGCCGCCTCCGGGGGCCGAGACGCCGCGGCTGTACCGGGTGCGTCCGGTCGGTGTGGTGCTGCCGCGGGGCACCGGGTCCGGCTACTCGACGCTGTGGCTCACGCTCGGCCTCGGGGAGCGCAGGCCGCGGCCGCGTCTGGTGACGATCGAACCCGACACCGACAAGGCGTCCCTCGCGCGCGAGACCTTCGCGCGCTGCGGGGTCACCGAGCTCGTCGAGCAGCGGGTCGCCGACGCGGCCGCAGAGCTCCAAACGCTCGGCCCGCTCGCCTTCGTGTTCATGGACCACGGCCCGTCCAACTACGAAGCCTGCCGCGAGAGCCTGATCTCGGGCCTCGTGCCGGGCGGCCTGCTCGCCGTCGACAACATCGACAGCCACCGCCGGCTGGCTGCCTCGTTCGTGCGCCGGGTGGAGGCCGATCCGCGCGTGGAATGCTGCGTGGTGCACGTCGGCAAGGGCGTCCTGGTCGCGCGACGCCGCTGAGACGTCGCTTCCGGCGGCGTTCGGCGTCTTCTACGTGGATGTCCGCCCGCTCAGCTGCGCATGAGGAAGTTGCGTGCGATGACGACACGCTGGATCTGCGACGTCCCCTCGTAGATCTGCAGCAGCTTCGCGTCGCGCATCAGCTTCTCGACCGGGTACTCCTTGGTGTAGCCGTAGCCGCCGAAGACCTGCACCGCGTCGGTCGCGGCCTTCATCGCCCAGTCGGCGCCGAGTGCCTTGGCGATCGCCGAGGTGCTGGTGCGCTTGATGTCGTGGTCCACTTCCCACGCGGCCTTGAGATACAGAAGCCGGGTCGCCTCGTAGGCCATCACCATCTCGGCGATCATGAACTGCACCGCCTGGTGCTGCGCGATCGGCATGCCGAAAGCCTTGCGCTCGAGCGCGTAGCTGCGCGATTCCTCCTGACAGCGGCGGATGAGGCCCGCACACAGCGCGGCGATCATCGGTCGCGACTTGTCGAAGGTCTCCATGGCGATCGCGAAGCCGTTGCCGGGCTGGCCGAGGATGTTCTCGGGGCCGAGCCGTACGTTGTCGAACAGCACGTCGCAGGTGTCCGACGCGCGCTGGCCGAGCTTGTTCTCCTTCTTTCCCACCGACACGCCCGGCAGGTCGCGCGGGATGACGAAGGCGGTGATGCCCTTGTGGCGCAGCGCCGGGTCCATCGTGCCGAAGCCGGTGAAGAAGCCGGCGTGGCCCGCGTTGGTGATCCAGCGCTTCTGGCCGTTCAGGATCCAGCCGTCGCCATCGCGCACGAGGCGCGTCTGCATGCCGGCGACGTCCGAGCCTGCCTCGGGCTCGGAGCACGCGTAGCTGCAGAAGGAGAAGTCGGTCGTGAGCCGGAACAGGTACTCCTGCTTCTGCGGGTCGGTGCCCGCGATCAGCAGCGGCAGCGCGCCCAGGTGGTTCGCCATGATGCTGGTCGCGATCGCCGAGCAGCCGTAGGCCAGCTCCTCCGCGATCAGGCAGCCGTCGGTCGTGCTGAGCTCGAGCCCGCCGTAGGCCTCGGGAACCTCGACGTTCATGAGGCCCAGCTCCCAGGCCTCGTGGAACACCTCGGTGGGGAACTCTCCGCTCTCGTCGTACTTGCCCGCGACCGGGACGATCTTCTCCGCGGCGAAGCGCCGCGCGGTCTCGATCAAGGCTTCCTGGGATTCGGTCAGTCTCGGGTCGAACATGGTGGCCCGCTAACAGACGGAACCGCGTTCGACGACCCACGCCACGCCGCGCGCTGCCGGTGCTGCCGGACAAGTCTCGATCGCCTCGGTGCCGCGCGACCCGGGGTCGCCACCGTCTACCGCGATGGGGTCGCGATCGCTCGACCGGGACGCGATCGTCGACCGCTCAGGGCATGCACACGCAGTGCCCCTCGACCGCGCGGCAGTCGAACCCGGCGTCGCTGCAGGTACCGCCGCAGGTCGGATACGGCTCCGCACCGATGCAGGGATCGAGGCAGAGGCAGACGCCGCCGATCGGCGTGCACTCGGTGCCGGCGAGCGTGCACGTACCGCTGCAAACCGGCGCGCCCGCCCCGTCGTTGCAGAAAGGAGGGAGGCACGTCGCCGGGAAGCCGGGCGCGGGACCGAAGCAGGTCCAGCCGTTCGGACAGCCGCCGCAGGGATCCGGCGGCGGGCCGGTCAAGCAAGCACAGTTCTCGATCGTGGCGCCGCCGCAGCCGGTGAAGGTGTCGGTGCTGCACGCGGTGCCGGCCGGGCAGTCGCCGTCGCCGCAGCTCGGGTAGACACCGCCGCACGGCGTGCTGCCGGCGGGCATGCAGGCGCACGTCGTCGTGATGGCGCCGCCGAGGTTCGAGCACTCCTGCCCGGCCGGGCACTCGCCGTTGCACACCGGTGAGGTGTCACCGCAGGGCTGGTTCGGCGACACGCAGGTGCAACCGTTCACCAGGCGGTTGCCGCCGCATTCCCCGTCGCCCGGGCAGGAGCCACCGCAGGAGAGGCTCTCTTCGCAAGAGAGGCCGGCGAGCGAGTCGTCGTCGCAGTCGTCGAGGGCGCCCGCATCCGCTTCCCGCGCGATGAAGCGGCCCGGCTCGTTGCGGCGCACCGATGCGCCGTCGAACAGCGCGCAGACGCGCGTCGCTCCCATCTCCACCCGCACCGCGATCGCACCCTCGGGCGCGGTCAGTGCGAGCCCGGCCGACGGCGCGCGAACGCGCAGCACAGCGCCCGCGCCCGCCCCGCCGCGCAGCGACGCGGATCGCCCCGCTGCCGGGAGCGGCGCCCGGGTTCGCGTACGAGAAGGAGACGCGCGGCAACGCACGCACGTTCCAGCCCGGACGCCCGGGTCCGTCCGGCGCGACGAAGGACGCTCGCGCCCCCGAGCCGCGTCCGAACAGCGTGACGAGAAGGCCGGCGCGCGACGGATCATCCGCACTTCCCGGCGCGGGGACCGGCAGGGCAGGACCGCGCAGCACGATGGTCAGCGCGCCGCTGCCGGGATCGCGTCGCAGCAGGAGCAGCTCGCCGCCGACCACGTGATCGGCCGCAACCGCGGAGGCCGCCAGCGCCCCGCCGAGGAGCATTCCGAGAACGAGCCCGACGACGAACCAGCGACGCACCTTGGCTTGCCTCCTGCCGCTGCGTCGAGCGTATGCCCGAGCGGCGGCGAAGTCGATCCCCTTCGGCAGGGCCTTCGCGGCCGTCTCTCGTGCGCTCCTCACCGGCGCCGGATCGGGTGCTGTGCGCCGAGCATCGCGCCACGTGCTCGCCGGGTGCCGGCGAAGCCCGTGCGGACGTCAGGTGGTGCGACCGCGGCGTCGAATCACGCCTTGCTGTCTCCGCCTGCCCGCCCCCGATCTCGTCGCCCCCGTCGGCGCCGGCTCGAGGGCCGCGAACGCCTCACCGGCGGTCCTGGCGACCTGCTGCAACGCGCTCGCAAGAGGCGACCGTCGCCGCCACACCAGCGCGATCGTCCGTCCGGGCGCGGGCTCGGCGAACGGTCGCACCGCGAGCTTTGCCCGTGTCGCCTCGGTCGCGACCGCCAGCTGCGGCAGCAGCGTGACGCCGTTGCCGTCGGCGACCATCTGCACGAGGGTCGGCAGGCTCGTGGCGCGGAACTCGAGCTCCTGCGCCTTCGCCCTCGAGCACACGGCGAGCGCCTGGTCGCGGAAGCAGTGGCCGTCGTCGAGCAGGAGAACGCTCTCGTTCTCGAGCTCCGAGACCTTCGCCGGCCGCTTCCGCTCCACGAGGGGGTGCCCGACCGGCGCGACGAGCACGAACGGGTCGTAGCCGATGACCGCGCTCTCGACGTCGCCGATCTCCGCTTCGAGAGCGAGCAGCGCCGCGTCGAGCTCACCGTCGCCGAGCCTTCCGATCAGCACCTCGGTCTTGTCCTCGACCCAGAGCAGTGTCAGCGCCGGGTAGGCCCGCAGGAGGCCCGGGCGGATGCAGGAAATCAGATAGGGCGACAGCGTCGGGATGACGCCGATCCGGATCGCCCCCGTCAGCGGGTCCGTCGACCGGTGCGCGAGATCGACCAGATCGTCGCTCTCGCGCAGGACGATCCGCGCCCGCGCGACGATCTGCTCGCCGGCCGGGGTGAGCAGGACCCGGCGGCGGTCGCGCTCGAAGAGGCGCGCCCCGAGCGCGTCCTCGAGCTGGGCGATCTGCGCGCTGAGCGACGGCTGCGACACGCGGCAGCGCCCGGCGGCGTCGCTGAAGCTGCGCGCGTCGGCGACGGCCACGGCGTACTGCAGCTGCCGCAGCGAGAACGGGTGCGGTGCGAGGTTCATAGGCCACGCCGATCACGATCATCTGAACGATGTCTTGGACCTCTGAGCCGATCGGGCGCACAGTCTGCCCATGCCACCCGCCCGCCGCGAAGACTTCCGCGGGTGACCGGAACCGAAGAGCAGGAGGGATCTCGTGCTGACGAAACGGACGAAACACGGTCGAGCAGGCGGTCGCTCGACGCTCGCACTCGCGCTCTGCCTCGCGGCGATCGCGCCCGGCCGCGCCGCGTGGGCCGCCGACCCGCCGACGGCGGTCGCGGAGGAGATGGACAAGCCGCCCGCCGCGCCGCCGCCCGGCCGGCCGTACGGCAACGACGACTGGTGGCCGAACCGCCTCGACCTGCGCGTCCTGCGCGAGAACGCGCCGGCGGGCGACCCGATGGATCCCGATTTCGACTACGCCGCCGAGTTCGCGAAGCTCGACCTGAAGCAGGTCGCGAAGGACATCGAGCAGGCGCTCACCTCGTCGCAGGACTGGTGGCCCGCCGACTACGGCCACTACGGCGGGCTCATGATCCGCCTCGCCTGGCACAGCGCCGGCACCTACCGCGTCATCGACGGCCGCGGCGGCTCGGGCTCGGGCACGATCCGCTTCGCGCCGCTCAACAGCTGGCCCGACAACGCGAACCTCGACAAGGCGCGCCGGCTCCTGTGGCCCGTCAAGAAGAAGTACGGGCGCAGCCTGTCGTGGGCCGACCTGATGATCCTCACCGGCAACGTCGCGCTCCAGTCGATGGGCTTCCAGACCTTCGGCTTCGGCGGCGGCCGCGAGGACGTCTACGAGCCGACCGACGTCAACTGGGGCCCGGAGACCGAGTGGCTCGCCGACCAGCGCTTCACCGACGGGCGCAAGCTCGACCGCCCGCTCGCCGCCTCGCAGATGGGCCTGATCTACGTGAACCCGGAGGGTCCGAACGGCAAGCCGGATCCGCTCGCCGCGGCGCACGACATCCGGGTGACGTTCGGCCGCATGGGCATGAACGACGAGGAGACCGTCGCGCTGATCGCCGGCGGACACTCGCTCGGCAAGACGCACGGCGCCGCGGATCCCCGCAAGTACGTCGGACCCGAGCCCGAGGCGGCGCCGCTCGAGGAGCAAGGCCTCGGCTGGAAGAGCAAGTACGGCAAGGGCAACGCCGGCGACACCATCACCAGCGGTCTCGAGGGCGCGTGGACGAACACGCCCGTCAAGTGGTCGCACGACTACTTCAAGCACCTCTTCGAGTACGAGTGGGCGCTCACCAAGAGCCCGGCCGGCGCGCAGCAGTGGACGCCGACCAACGCCAAGGGCGCGAACGTCCCGGACGCCTTCGACCCGAGCAAGAAGCACCTGCCGATCATGCTGACGACCGACCTGTCGCTAAAGATGGACCCGATCTACGGCCCGATCTCGAAGCGCTTCTACGAGAACCCGAAGGAGTTCGAGGCCGCGTTCGCGCGCGCGTGGTACAAGCTCACGCACCGCGACATGGGTCCGCGCACCCGGCTGATCGGCGCCGCGGTTCCGCCGGCGCAGATCTGGCAGGATCCCGTTCCGGCCGCCGACGGCAAGGGAATCGGCGACGCCGAGATCGCGACCCTGAAGGGCATGATCCGCGAGTCCGGGCTGACCGTCCCGCAGCTCGTCACGACCGCCTGGGCGTCGGCGTCGACCTACCGCGACACCGACAAGCGCGGCGGCGCCAACGGCGCGCGCATCCGGCTCGCACCGCAGAAGGACTGGGCGGTGAACCAGCCCGCCGAGCTCGCGAAGGTGCTCGCGACGCTGGAGGGGATCCAGCAGAAGTTCAACGGCGGTCCGTCCGGCAAGAACGTCTCGCTCGCCGACCTGATCGTGCTCGGCGGCGCGGTCGGCGTGGAGGACGCGGCGAAGCGCGGCGGCGGCGACGTGAAGGTGCCCTTCACGCCGGGACGCACCGACGCGACGCAGGAGATGACCGACGTCGAGTCGTTCGCCTACCTCGAGCCCGCGTCGGACGGCTTCCGCAACTTCGGCAAGGCGAAGGGCCGTGAGGCGACCGAGAAGCTCGTCGACCGCGCCGACATGCTGACCCTGACCGCGCCCGAGATGACGGTCCTGGTCGGTGGCCTGCGCGTTCTGGGCGCCAACGCCGGCGGATCGAAGAACGGCGTCTTCACGAAGCAGCCGGGCACCCTGAGCAACGACTTCTTCGCCACGCTCACCGACATGGACGTGGAGTGGAAGAAGGCGCCGGGGGACGACGACCTCTACGAGGCGCGACGCCGCGGCACCGGCGAGGTCGTGTGGACGGGAACGTCGGTCGACCTCGTGTTCGGCTCGAACTCGCAGCTGCGCGCGCTGGTCGAGGTCTACGGTGCCGACGACGGGCGCGCGAAGTTCGTCCGGGACTTCGTGGCCGCGTGGGCCAAGGTGATGAACCTCGACCGCTTCGACACGCCGGAGCGTGGTCCGTCGACGCAGACCACCCGGCACGACGCCGGAGCGCCCGCAGCGGGCTGAGCACCGCATCCGTTCGACGGGAGGTGAGGGGCCGGCGGATCACCGCCGGCCCCTCACGCGACGGCGCGGCGGTCGGCACTACACGCGCTTTCCGCGCGGACGCGACCAGAAACTCGCGCAGGACCATACACGCAACCCGCCGAACATCGTTTTCGCGGACGTAGCTGCGGACGTTCGGCTAGGAGCCTGTCCGAGTAAGGGCGTGGGAGCGAGAAGCGTGCGGCGCCGCGAGCGCAAGGAACGGAACCCGAAGGCGTATCCACCCGATCCGTCGAGGGTTCCGTGACGCAGCGATCGCGGATGCATCGCGCTTCGCAGCCCTGCGGCCTTACCCGGACAGGCTCCTAGACCACGCCGTCCCGTCGCCACCGCGCGAGCTCACCCGCGTCGCAGCCCAGCCAGTCGCGATAGACCAGCTCGTTGTCTGCGCCGAGCGCGCCGCCGAGGTGGTCGATCCGGCCCGGGTCCGCGTCCCGGCGCGGCGACGGCGCGGCGATCGCCAGCGTCCCGCCCTCTCCGTCCGGCAGCTCGACGAGGCTGCGGCGCGCGCGGAAGTGCGGGTTCGCGAGCACGTCGCCGAGGCGGTCGATCGACGCCACCGACACCCCGGCCGCGTTGAACGCGGTGACGACGTCCGACGTGCCGCGCGCCGCGATCCAGCCGCCGAGCAGCGCATCGAGCTCGTCGGCGTGCGCGACCCGCGACAGATTGTCGCGGAACCGGGGATCGTCGCGCAGCTCGGGCCGTCCGATCACGGCGAGCGCCCGGGCGGCGAGGTCGTCGGTGCCGGCGGTGACAGCGACCCAGCCGCCGTCGGCGGTCGGGTAGGCGTTGCGCGGCGCCATCGTCGGGAAGCGGTTGCCGTGGCGTCCGGGCTCGGTCCCGTCGCGCGAGGTCTGCGCGAGACGCAGCGACAGCAGCCCGAGCAGCGGCTCGTACATCGCGACGTCGAGCGACTCGCCGTGCGGCGCCTGCCCACCGGCGGCGCGCGTCCGGGACGGACTTCCCGCGTCGCGCGCGTACAGCCCGAGCAGCGCCGCGACGATGCCCTGCAGGACGCCCATGTAGTCGCCGAGCCCGACCGGCGACAGCGTCGGCGGACCGTCGGGCTCGCCGGTCAGCGCGGCGAGCCCGGTCATCGCCTCGGCGAGCGTGCCCGAGCCGGGTCGCTCCGCCCACGGACCGTCGGTGCCATGGGCGGTGAGGTTGACCACGACCAGGCGCGGATGCGCGGCCGCAAGCGTCACCCGGTCGAGGCCGAAGCGCGCGAGCCGGTCCCGCGCGAGGTTGCACACCAGCAGGTCGGCGCGCGCCAGCATCCGGTCGAGCAGCGCGCGGCCGCCGGGCTTCGTCACGTCGAGCGTCACGTGCTGCTTGTTGCGATTGACGACCTTCCAGGTGAGCGGTACGCCGCGCCCGTCGACCAGCTTCCGCAGCGAATCGCCGCGCGGGTGCTCGATCTTGATCACGCGCGCACCGAAGTCGCCGAAGAAGGCGGCGATCTGCGGCGCCGCGGCGAGGGTCGCGAGGTCGACGACGGTCAGGTGCGAGAGCGGCACGAGGTCCTCGCCGGCTCGGTCAGAGGACGTACTCGCTCATCGGGTGCGACTCGACGCGGTCGAGCGCGAGGAAGCCCTGGCAGGTCTCGAACATCCGCGTCGCGTTGCGCTTGAGCTTCTCGGGGTCGCCGACCGCGTCGTAGAACGCGGCCGGGTCGGTGAGCGCGGCCAGCGGGAAGTTCTCCTCGACGATCGCCGCCCACGGCGGCGCGTCGGGCGTCAGCGCGCGGACGATCTCGTTGCGCACGTACCCGAACGTGCTCTGCGTCTCGATCGCGCAGGCGCGCTGCTGCTCGTGCCAGCGGCGCACGAACTCGGCGTGCGGGACGCCGTCGGCCGGCTCGATGCAGGTGACGCCGGCGAAGCCCGGCGTGCGTGTCCCCGGACGCGCCGTACGGTTCACGAGCGGGCGCGACTCCACCACCAGGTAGCCCGCGAAGGTGCCGCACGTTCCCGCGAGCACGCGCTCGACGGGTACGCGGTCCTGCGACTGCTCGATCCAGAACGACAGGAAGCCGTCCTTCGGCGGCGACATGCGGCCGAGGCGCAACCGCTCGCCCGGTGCCACGTCGTCGTCCACGACCGAGATGCGGATGCGCCCGATCTCGAGCGCGAGCAGGCGCGGCGCGGTCTCGTCGAGCAGCCGGCGCTTGAACGCCTCGTTCGGCTCGGCGCCGCGCTTCCAGAGGACGTAGACGACCTTCTCCATCGCGTCTCCTTCGCGCCGCTCGGGCGACGCCGAGCCACGGCTACGCCGCAGGTGCGCCGGATTCAAGCGCGCAGGTCGGACCAGCGGATGAGCTCGATGCCGCGCTCCGCGACCAGCGCCCGGATGCGCGGCGACGTGAGCGCCGCGAGCTCCTCCGCGGGCCGGTAGCCCGGCATCAGCCGCTGCATCTCCGGCGTCTGCGCCTCGGCGGGATGGCAGTAGAGCTCCGAGACGCCCTCGGGAAGCTCGGACAGCGCGTGCGTCAAGTATTGCTCGTCGCAGGCGCCGCTCTGGTGCAGGCCGAGCGTGCGGTCGGCGAACGCGACGCCGAGCGGTGCCAGGCGCTTCTCGGTGATGCGCGACAGCAGCTCGAGCACGACCCCCTCGAAGGTCTTGCGCATGCGGTGGCGCGGATCGTAGCGCAGGTTCGGCGCGATCGGCTCGCGCGTCAGGCGGACGGCACGGATCCCGAACTCGGGCGCGAGGCGCGCGAGCGTCGCCTGCAGCATCGGGTGCAGGTGGACGTTCATGTGCCCGTCGACGTGGTCGAGCGGCAGGCCGGTATCGCGGAAGCGCTCGAGCTGTGCGCGCACCTCGCGCAGCACCGCCCGGCGCAGCCTCGGGTCGAGGAAGTAGCGCAGTGCCGCCGGGATCGCGCTCTCGCGAAAGCCACCGTTCGCGGTGGCGAGGCCCGTCGTTCGCGCGTCCGCGCTCGCCGGGACGCCCTGCACGAGGACCAGGTGCAGCCCGACGCCGAGGCGCGGGTTCTCGCGTGCGAGCTGCACGGCTTCGCCCGCGAACGGCGAGGTCACCATGAGGCTCGTCGTGGTGAGGATGCCCTCGCGGTGCGCGCGTACGATGGCGCGGTTCACCTCGCGCGCGAGCCCGAAGTCGTCGCCGTTGACGATGAGGCGGCGCGACGCGGTCACGGCCGGGCTCAGTCGCGCCGCCCGATCGCCAGGGCGCGGGCGCGCTCGAGGTCCTCGGGGAAGTCGATCTCCGTCCAGTCGAGGTCGTCGACGCGCTCGAAGCCCGTCACCACGCGCGACAGGAGCTCCGGGTAGACCTCCTCGTGCTCGATGTCCTTGACGCCGGCGGCGACGCGCGCGTCGAGCAGCTCGCGCAGAACGCGCGCCCCGTCGGCGCCGAGCCTGAGAAAGCCCACCGACTCGCCGAGCAGGTCGTACGC
Organism: Deltaproteobacteria bacterium; assembly: GCA_016874715.1. Lineage (GTDB taxonomy): Bacteria > Desulfobacterota > Binatia > UBA12015 > UBA12015 > VGTK01. The sequence goes on from VGTK01000001.1 coordinate 24,700, forward strand.
GCCGCGCGGCTTGCGCGCGATGTCGGTGACGCGTCCGTCGCGGACGTGCAGCATCTGCTCCTCGCCGGTGGCACTCGCGCTGCCGTCGAGCAGAAAGCAGTTCTCGTGCGCCGAGCGCAGCAGGCGGAGCATCATCTCCGACGGCAGGAAGACGTCCGCGTCCATCACCAGCGCCGGACCGCCGAGGTGCTCGCGCGCCGTCCACAGGGACAGGATCGCGCCGCGGCGGTACTCCGGGTTGTGCAGGAACGAGACGCCCGGGACAGCGCTCAGCTCGCGCTCGATCAGCTCGCCGCGATACCCGACGACGATCACGATCTTCGTGACGCCGCCCTCGCGCAGCTGGCGCACGAGGCGCGCGATCAGCGTCTCGCCTCCGACCTCGAGCAGCGCCTTCGGCTTGTCGTTCATCTCGGCGCCGAAGCGCTTGCCGACGCCCGCCGCGAGGATGATCGCCGTCGTGGTCGCGCTCATGCGGGTGCTCCCGCGACGGCGCGCTCGAGTGCCTCGAGAAAGCGCGCGAAGTCGTCCTCGGAGAGCGCGCCCATGTTGGCGACGCGGAACACGGCCTTGCCGAGCTGTCCCTGTCCTTCGTAGATCACGAAGCCGTCCTTGCGCACGCGGTCGTGCAGCTCCTGGTACGTGAGACCGGCCGGCAGCGTGAGGGTCGTGATCGAGTTGGAGCGCAGCTCCGGCGGCAGCATCAGCTTCAGGCCGAGGCGCTCGAAGCCCGCGCGCAGCTGAGCCGCCGCGCGGCCGTAGCGCGCGACCCGCGCGTCGACGCCCTCCTCCACCAGCTCGTCGAGCGCCTCGTCGAGCGCGTAGAGCACCTGCACCGCGGCGGTGAACGGCACGGTGTGCCGCTCGTGCGCCGCGAAGTGCCGGGGCAGGTGCATGTACACCGAGCGCGGCGGGATCTCGGCCATGCGCTGCATCTCGCTGCGCTTCGCGAGCACGAAGCCGACGCCGGGAACGCCCTGGATGCACTTGTTCGCGACGCCGACGCACACCCCGACGCCCCACGCCTCGAGCCGCAGCGTGTCGCCGGCGAGCCCGCTGATCGCGTCGACGAAGAGCACGCGTCCGTGCACGCGCGTGATGCGCCCCACGGCTTCCACCGGATTGAGGAGCCCCGTCGTGGTCTCGTGGTGCACCAGCGCCACCACCTCGACGTCGGGGTCGGCGCGCAGGACGTTCTCCACCGCGGCGAGGTCCGGCGGCTGCCCCCAGTCGCTCCGCACGACGACGGTCGCGATGCCGTGCGTCGAGGCCATCTCGAGGATGCGCTCGCCGTAGACGCCGTTCACGACAACCAGCATGCGCCGCCCGCTCGACACGACGCTCGTCACGCCGGCCTCGAGCGCGAGCGTCCCCGAGCCGGTGAGCGGCACCGCGACCCAGTCGCCGTCGGGAGCGAGCGCGCGCACGAGCTTGTGACGGACCGCGTCGAGCAGCTGCTGGAACTCCGGCTCGCGGTGGCAGAGGTCGCCGCGCGCCATCGCAGCGGTGACGCGCGGCGAGACGTTGACCGGACCGGGATTGAGCAGGATCACCGCGCGTCCTTCCCTGCCCTCGCCGCGAGACGCGCCACCGCGCGCGACACGCGCGCGGTCATCTCCGGCGGCGCGTACGGGATGCGCGGCGCCGGGGGACCCGACTCGGGCTGCGTCTCGACCAGTAGCAACGTGGGACCGGGCTCCACGAGCTGCGCGCGGAGCGCCGGCGCGATCTCCGCCACGCGTCCGACGCGCGCGACCTTCCGGTAACCGGCCGCGCGCGCGATCTCTTCGAGCTTGACGCTCGCCGAGATCGTCGGCTGGTTGCCCGTGCTCGCATACACACCGTTGTCGAGCACGACGTGGCGGAACCTCGCCGGCGCCATCACCGCGGTCATCGCCAGCGAGCCAAGGTTCATCAGCACGTTGCCGTCGCCGTCGATCACCGCCACCGGAACCTCCGGCCGCGCCGCCGCGATGCCGAGCCCGATCGACGACGCGAGGCCCATCGAGCCGATCATGTAGAAGTTCGCCTCGTCGTCGCCGAGCGCGCACACCCAGCGCGAGATGAAGCCGTTCGCGCACACCCGCGCGTGCCCGCCGAGCTCCGGCAGCACCGCCGCGACCGCGTCGCGCGTCGTCGGTCGCTCCGCCACCGGCGTCACGCGAGCACCCCGGGCTTGACGACCAGCGCGACCGGTCCGGCCTTCTCGTCGAGGCGCGCGCGCGCCCACTGCGCGTCGGCCTCCGCCGCCGCTGCGTCGGCGCCGAGCGCACGCCACGGGATCTTCATCGCGTCGAGGATCGCCGGCATCGCCTCTCCCATCACCAGGTGCTCGGGCGCGTCCTTGCCCTCGTGACCGCGCCACGTGATCACCAGCAGGCAGGGCAGGGCGTAGATGTCCTGCAGCGAGCCGATCGCGTTCAGCGACACGCCGAAGCCCGAGTTCTGCATCACGACGACCGGGCGTCGCCCGGCGAGCGCCGCGCCCGCGGCGAGCCCCAGGGCCGCGTCCTCGCGCGTCTCGGCGACGTAGCCGTGCGGCTCGAGCGCGACGATCAGCGACGCGACCAGCGAGCACGGCACGCCGGTGAAGAAGTCGAAGCCTCGCGCGCGCAGCGCGTCCGCGAGCTCGACCCCGCTCAACGATCCCTTCTCCATGGCCGGCGTGCGCTCCTTCCGTCAGCGATCGTCGATGTTCGCTACCGCCGCACCGTTCGACGGGCAGCGCGTCCGGCCCGCCGATCGTGTCGGCGATGGCGCGCGTACGCGGCGGACATCCCGAGCACCGCCGTCGTCAGGCGCGGATCTCGGACCACGCGCGGCGGTAGTCCTCGAAGGTGTCGACTTCCATCCAGCCCTTGTAGACGTCGACGCACGTCACCCGGTGGCCGCGGTCGATCAACTCCTGAAGCAGATCGGTGAGCGCCGCGCGGGAAAGCGATTCCGCCTCGTGGAATCGCCCGCGGTGCGAGCGCGCCAGCTCGGCGTGCACCTCGAGTACGAGCTTTGCTCCGCGCTCCGACAGCAGCACGAGGCCGACGAACTCGCCGCGCGCCTCGCCGGTCGCGACCGTCTGACCGATGCGCTGCACGGCCGCGCCGGACGACGACGGCACGAAGCGGTAGCTCGACACCGGCACCTCCTCGGTGACGACCAGGTCGTGCGGGCGATCCGGGAGCGCGCCGTTGCCGGCCCGGACGTTGTCGTAGTACGCGCGGTCGACGGCGATCACGACGTCGCCCTGCGCACGCAGCAGGCGCCCGAGGATCGCGTCGTCGAAGATCACGTCGCCGTACAGGCAGACGACGGGGCCGCTCAGCTCGTCCGCCGCGGTCATCAGCGACGCGAGCTCGCCCGTCGTCGCGTAGTGCTCGTTGTCGTAGTAGCGCAGCTGCGGGTAGCGGATCGCACCCTTCTGGTGACCGCGCACCACCGCGATGTCCTTGATTCCCGCGACGTTCAGCGCCTCGACCTGGCGTTCGAGGATCGTCTTGCCCTTGATGTCGAGCATGCACTTCGGGCGGTCACGCGTGAGATCGCCGAGCGCACCATCCTCGCCGGCGGCGAGGATCACCGCCGAACAGTCGAATCCGCCGGGCAGCAGGAAGCGCGCCTCGTTCTCCTTGAGCTCCTTTACGCCAACCTGCGCGTAGACGTCCTCGAGGGGCGCGATGCGCTTCTCGAGCGCCGCGGCCTCGCCGGCGCGGAGCGCGCGCAGCGCGTCCTTCATCGCGTCGAGCGCCGCGCGCAGCGCCTGGTTCGCATAGATCACGATCCGGAAGCCGGCGCTCTCGAGATCGGCGAGCGAGGCACCGATGTACGTCGTCGGCACCGAGACCAGCGGGACCGGCCGGTCCCACGCCGCTGCGACCTCTGCCAGCTCGCTCAAGTCCGGGTGCTTCGAGTGGATCAGGACCGCGTCGGCGCCCGCGTCGGCGTAGGCCCGCGCGCGCGACAGCGCCTCCTCCTTGCCCCAGCCGGCGATCAGCGCCTCCGTTCGCGCGATCACGAAGAAGTCGGGGCGCCGCTGCGCGGCCTTCGCGGCGGCGATCTTGCGCGCATGCTCCTCGACCGGAACCAGCTCGCGCGCGACGCCGGCGTAGAAGCTGCAACGCTTCGGGAACACGTTGTCCTCGATCGACATCGCGGCGACGCCGGCCGTCTCGAAGTCGGCGACCGTGCGCATCACGTTGATCGCGTTGCCGAAGCCGGTGTCGCAGTCGGCGATGACCGGGATCGACGTCGCCTCGACCATCGCGCGGGTCGCCTCCAGCGTCTCGCTCATGGTGAGGATGCTCGCGTCGGGCACGGCGCGCACGGCGGACAGCCCGAACCCGCTAGCCCAGATCGCGTCGAAGCCGGCCTGCTCGACGAGCTTCGCGGACAGCGCGTCGTGCGCACCCGCCGCGACGATCTGGGGTCGCTCGGCGAGGAGAGTCTTGAGCGATCGCGAGGACGGACGCATCAGCCCGGCTGATCTAGGATACGCCCTCCCCACCCGCAACCGGGTCCGCGGCCATCCGGGTGCGGGTCCGGGTGCCGAATTGAAAGCCGCGGGCCGGCCCTGATAGGGAGACCGTCCATGGCCACGATGATCACCGACGAGTGCATCAACTGCGGCGCCTGCGAGCCGGAATGCCCGAACACCGCGATCTACCAGGGCGGTGTCGAATGGCTGGGGCTCGACGGCGCGAACCATCCGGCGCTGTCGGACCAGTTCTTCTACATCGTGCCCGAGAAGTGCACCGAGTGCGTCGGCTTCTTCGACCACGAGGCGTGCGCGGCGGTCTGCCCCGTCGACTGCTGCGTACCGAACCCGGACATCCCCGAGAGCGAGGGGCTGCTGCTCGAGCGGGCGGCCCAGATCCACCCGGACAAGTCCTTCAGCGCCGATTCGCCGTCGCGCTTCAAGGGAGCGGGAGCGCCGGCGGCAGCGCCCGCGGCCGCCGCGGCACCCGCGGCGGCGGCAGCGCCCGCGGCCGCCGCAGCACCCGCGGCGGCGGCAGCGCCGGCGGCGCCCGCAGCACAGGCCGCGCCCGCCCTCCCGGCGAGCCCCGAAGATGCGCTCGCCGCCAGCGTGCCGGACTTCGACGACTGGGAGGTCCCGCTGCGCTGCTTCCGCTGCGAGGGCGAGTTCTCGGTCGCCTTCCAGTACGTCCGTCCGGGCGTCGTCCTGCACTGCCCGCACTGCGTCGGCTCCTTCGTACCGAACAGCGCCCTGTTCCAGGCGCTGGCGAAGCGCCTGTCGAGCTTCCACGGCTCGTGGCGCAAGAGCTTCGACGAGTTCCGCGAGCGCCGCGCGAAGGAGCTGGCGAGCTTCGAGGCCACGCAGAAGGCCGCCCTGGCGAAGCTCGAGGACGACCTGAGAAAGATCGGGATGGGTGCGGAGCTGGCCGGCGGCCCGCAGAAGCACCGCGGCTGGCTCTGAGCTGCGGCTCTTCGCGCCGGGCGCGCCGACTGCGCGGCCGGCGCGTCGATCTCGCCTGCCGGTTCGTCCTTCGCGGTCGGCGAAGCCGCCGCGGACGTCAATCGCCGATCGCGACCGACGGTGCCGGCTGTGCGAGGCCGAGGCGGCGCAGGATGGCGATCGTGTACCAGCCAGGGTCGATCTCCCACCACCGCTGCGCGAAGCGCGAGCTACCGGGAAATTCGTGATGGTTGTTGTGCAGCCCCTCGCCTGCGGTGAGCAGCGCGAGGAGCCAGATGTTCCGCGCGCTGTTCGCGAAGCGCTGATAGCCGATCCAGTGTGCCGCGCCGTTGATCGACGAGTTCTGGAACAGGTACAGAAGCATGTGCGCGGCGAGCGCGATCGCCCCGAGCAGCGGGCCGAAGGCCGCGACGAAGAATCCGGCGAACAGCACCATGCCGAGCCACGTGCGCGAGAACAGGCGATGCCAGCCGTCGTCGGCCACGTCGCGCGTGAAGCGCGCGACGGTGTCGGGGTTGGCCGTCTCGCGGCGGCAGTAGGAGTAGTTCAGCAGCTGAATCTGCCCGATTCCGTGCACGTAGGGCACGTGCGGGTCGCCCTCGGCGTCCGAGAACTTGTGGTGCTTGCGGTGCACCGCCGCCCACTGCCGCGGCTCGATGCCGGTGGTCATCCAGATGAGCGCGCGCATCGCGATCTCGACCGGGCGCGCGAGCGTAGACCGCGCGGTGCGACAGCGCCCGGTGCAGGTACACGGTCGTGCACAGCGTCGCGATCTGCACCGTCGAGAACACGACGGCCATGGCGAGCAGGAGATCGTGCGTCGAGAACAGCACCGAATCGAGCATCGGACGCCCTCCCCGGCGCCACTCCGGACGCCGCAAGGCAACTACGGTCACCGGACGCTGGCAAGTCGTGCGTCGCGCCGCTGCGTCGCGGCGCTGCGCGTCAGATCCGCGTGCGCGCCAGATCCGCGTTGGCCGTCCGTGACCACCGTGGTAGCGTCTGCGCGATGCTCGACGAGCGCCTTCTCCGCGAGAGAATCCTCGAGCTCCTCCAGCCGTACGCCTCGAACCGGAGCGGTTCGTTGCGACGCGGCGACCTGGTGATCCCGCAGGTCGAGGTGTCACGACTCGTCGAGGAGATTACCGCCGCGGTCGCCGAGGGGCTCGACCCGCGGTACGAGGCCAGCGAACGCGAGCTGTTCGAACTCCTCGCCGACTCGCGGCGCATGGCGTCGGTCCAGGACCAGGCGAGGCTGCTGCGCGAGCGCTTCGTCATCCTCGCGCGCAAGCGCTGACGCGCGCGATCGGACCGCGTTTCGATCGACGCACGCGACGCGCGGGCGAACCACACGCGAGTGGGTCACCGGGCCGGGCGGAATTGGCACACGCGCACACCCCACTGTGTCATTCCAGGCGTCGTGGCGCGTTCGTCCCGGGGGCGGACGGACGGCGACACGCCGCGGGACCGAGGTTTCGCAGCCGCCACCCGCGTCGCGACCACTGGCACGCGGGATGCTTCGGTTCCGGACATCCCCCAAGCACCACTCGGCCCTGCCGGAGTCCCTCCCTCCGGCAGGGCCCCCCCCGCAAGTCGACGCAGCGGCGGTCCCCCGGCCAGCGCGCGACACGCAGCGACCGGGCGGAAGTAGTCCTTTCACCGTCCGACCCGGTCCTTGCACCGTCCGACGCGAATTCTCGCGGTGCTCCGGCACGGAGAATTTGCGGCTCGGCGAGTGCGCTGGTACGCTAATGCTCTGCTTCAGAACCCTTAAGTCTGCCTCACGTTTGCCCCATGCACATCGAGACTCTCAAAGTGTTCTGCGACCTCGTCGACACGGGCAGCTTCTCGGTCGCCGCGGCGCAGAACTTCGTCACCCAGTCGGCCGTGAGCCAGCAGATCCGGACGCTCGAGACGCGCTACGGACGAAAGCTGGTCGAGCGCGCCAAGCGCCGCGTCCGTCCGACGCCTGCGGGTGAGATCTTCTACGACATCGCGAAGGACATCGTCAGCAAGTACCGGGACCTGGAAGGACGCTTGCAGGCCTTCGCCAACGTCGTCGCCGGCACGGTCCGCGTCGCGACGGTGCACTCGGTGGGGCTGTACGAGTTCTCCGACGAGCTCAAGCGCTACGTGAAGGCGTACCCCAACGTCAACATCCGACTCGAGTACAAGAAGTCGAACCAGATCTACGAGGACGTCCTCAGCGGCACGCTCGACGTCGGTGTGATCGCGTACCCGGCCAAGCGCCCGCAGGTCCGGTTGATCCCGTTCCGCGAGGACCGCCTCGTTCTCATCTGCAGCCCGGCGCACCCGTTCGCCCGGCAGAAGAGCATCTCGATCAAGAAGCTCGACGGCCAGAACTTCGTCGGCTTCGAGAAGGACATTCCGACCCACAAGGCGATCGAGCGCGCGCTCCAGAAGCACGCGATCCGCGTCCAGTACGTCGCCGAGGTCGACAACATCGAGGTGATCAAGCGCATCGTCGAGGTTGGCACGGGCATCTCGATCGCACCCGAACCCGCCGTGCGGCCCGAGGTACGCAACAAGTCGCTCGTCGCCATCCCGATCGTCGACGAGACGTTCGTCCGCCCGCTCGGCATCATCCACAAGGAAGGCCGGCACTTCTCTCCGGCGGCGGAGAAGTTCATCGAGACCCTTACCCCGGTCGAGGGCGCGTAGCCCCCGATCGCGCCGGCTCGTCGAGGCGATCGCAGAGCCACAGCTCGACCTCGAGCCGGCGTCGCCGACGCTCGCCAAGGAGGCGCACGAGCGGGTCGTCGCCCGCGACCCGCCCCGCGGGCCGCAGGCGTGCGGAGCGCTCGGCGCCGACTTCCCGGCGCGCGGGCTGCTCGCCGAGCAGTCCGCGAACCGCGACCTTCATGAACAGCGTGCGCTGCAGGACGGCGGTCACCCCCCGCGGCTCGTGCGCGAGCCACGCCGCGAGCCAGTCGCGGCCCCGGGGCGTCGGGTCGAACCGGCATCGTGGTCGCCGGCCGTCCGGCCGCTCCTCGCGCGCGACCGCGAGCCCGCGGCGCTGCAACGAGGCGAGCGCTCCGTACACGTGCGAGCGCTGCACCGCCCGACGCCCGCCGAGCATCGCGTCGATGTGCTTCCAGATCGCGTAGCCGTGACGCACGCCGGCCGCCGTGAGGCCCAGCACGAGATGGTCGAGTGCCATGCCGCGGAGCATGCGCGCCCACGGGGGCGTGACACGAGCCGATCGCGCGTGATCATGTCACAGGCGACAAGCACCCACGCGACGATCGCGCCGGCCTCGCCTACGTGGCGAGGCCGGGCAGCACGCCGGCCGCAAACGCCTCGATCTGCTCGACGCTGCCGAAATCGCCGAACATCACCATGAACCGCTGCACGCCGAGCGCCGCGCGCGCCCGCAGCGCGTCCGCGACCATCTCGCCGGTGCCGATGTGCACGTCCCCGTCGAGCTTCACGAAGCCAGCGAGCTCGCGCCCGATGCGCTCGCGCGCGGCGGGGATCTCGGCCTCGCGCGACACCAGCACGACCATCACCTGCTCGGAGACCTCGACCTCCGCCGGGTCGCGCCCGACCTCCGCGCACAGCTCGAGGAGCCGCGCGCGCCTGGCTGGCAGGTCACGCCAGGCGGGGTTCGGACAGTTCCATCCGTCCGCATGGCGCGCCACCACCCGCAGCAGCCGTTCGCTCGCGCCGCCCAGCAGCAGCGGCAGGCACGTCGGCTTCGGGAGCTGAGGCGCTTCGCACACGCCGTAGTGCGCGCCGGTGAACGTCGCGCGAGCGTCGGTCAGCATGCGCCGCACGATCTGCACCGCCTCGTCGAGCTGGTCGAGGCGAGCCCGCGGCGGCGGGAAGGGATAGCCGTAGGCGCGGTACTCCTCTTCCATCCACCCGGCGCCCAGCCCGAGAACGAGGCGGTCCCCCGACATCTGCGCGAGCGAGGCGGCCATCTTCGCCAGCAGCGCGGGGGAGCGGTACGACTGACAGAGCACGAGCGGACCGAGCAGCAACCGCTCGGTCGCGACCGCGAGTCCGGCGAGCGCGGTGAGCGCGTCGAGGTGCGCCTCGTCGGGACGCGTCGGGAACCAGAAGTGATCATCGAGCCAGAGCGCCTCGAAGCCGAGGCGCTCGACGACGGCTGCGCGCGCACGCAGCGCGTCCCAGTCCAGACCGGCCAGCGGCAGGAAGACGCCGACACGGGGCGTCTCGCGGCGACACGTCATGCGTCACTGATCCCATTCCCACGTGCCTGCGCAAGTCCCGGACTCGCCGTCGGGCCGTTCGACGACCGTGCCAACGACCGCGGGCGGCGAGGTTGACAAGCGCAAGGGCGGTCACGACCATGCCGGGCACATCGAGGGAGCCAGAGGGGACAACTTGGAGATGTCGAGCAAGCACGAGCGGAAGGTCGCGATCGTCGGGGCAACGGGCGTCGCCGGGCAGCAGTTCGTAGCCGTCCTGCAGAACCATCCTTGGTTCCGGATCACGACCCTCGCCGCGTCCGCGCGCTCGGCAGACAAGTCGTACGGTGACGCTCTGCGAGCACCGAACGGCGCGGTCCGCTGGTACTGCGACGAGGAGCCGAGTCCCAGGGTGCTCGCCCTGCCGGTGGTCGATGCAGCGCAGCTCGACCCGTCGGACGTCGACATCGTCTTCACGGCCGTCGAGAGCGACGCGGCGAGAGAGATCGAGCCGCGGCTCGCGAAGCACGTTCCGGTGTTCTCGACCGCGTCGGCGTTCCGCTACGAGGCCGACGTCCCCATCGCCGTGCCCGGCGTGAACCTCGAGCACCTCGACCTCGTCGACACGCAGCGCCGCAACCGCGGCTGGAAGGGCTTCGTCGTCCCGCTGCCGAACTGCACGACGATGGGCATGGTCGTCACGCTGAAGCCTCTGCTCGACGCGTTCGGCATCCGGCAGGTGTTCATGACGTCGATGCAGGGCCTGTCCGGCGCCGGACGTTCGCCCGGCGTCGCGGCACTCGACGTGCTCGACAACATCATCCCGTACATCGTGGGCGAGGAGGAGAAGGTCGCCAAGGAGACGGGCAAGATCCTCGGTCGGGTGGAGGCGGGAGCCATCGCCGCGCACGGCGTGCTCGTCGCCGCGACGTGTACGCGGGCGAACGTCCGCGAGGGGCACACCGAGGCGGTCCAGGTGCAGCTCGAGCGCGAGACCTCCCTCGACCGCGTGCGTGCCGCGTTCGAGGAGTTCGGCCGCGAGTTCTGCGCGCGCGGCCTGCCGTCCGCGCCGCGCCGCATGATCATCCTGCACGACGACCCGTTCCGCCCGCAGCCCCGGCTCGACCGCGAGGCCGACGGCGGCATGGCGACGTCGGTGGGCCGCCTGCGCCTCGACGCGGCCGGGCTGCGCTACGTGCTGGTGTCGCACAACACGAAGATGGGTGCCGCCAAGGGCGCGGTTCTGACGGCCGAGCACCTCGTGGACGCACAGAAGATCTAGGCCGACGCCGTCGGCGCTCCGCTGCACGCGACACGCTGCACGCGTGGCGGTTGAGCGTCGCCGCGCCGGCATTGTACGAGGCTCGCGTGCCGACCGCGCGGGATACCTCGATTTCCCCGGCGCTCCGGCCACCCGCCGGCGCGCCCGGTGTCTCGATTTCTGCAGCGCTCCGGCCGCCCGCCGGCGCGCAGGATGCCTGGATTCTGCTCGCGCTGGGCGCTCTTCTCCTGGTCCCCGGGCTCGGCGCCTATCCGCTCTGGGATCCGGGGGAGGGTCGCAACGCGCTCGCGTCCCGTGAGATGGCCGAGGCGGGGCGCTGGCTCGTACCGCTCCTCTACGGCGAGCCGTACTACGACAAGCCCGCAGCCCTCTTCGGCCTGCTGCGGGCGTTCCGGGCGGCGCTCGGCGAGAGCGAGTTCGCGCTGCGCCTGCCGTCCGCACTGGCGACCCTCGGCACCGTACTGCTGCTGTACCGATTCGCGTGCAAACGGGTCGGGCGCGTCGCGGCGTTCCTCGCCGGCGCCATCTACCTCACGGCGCCCGAGGTCGTCGCGCTCGGGCGCTACTGCAACTTCGACGCCGCGCTCGCCTTCTGCACGACGTGGGCGACGGTCGCGTGGCTCGCCTGGCTCGACGAGCGCCGCGGCACACCGTGGAGCGCCTGGGTCGCGATGGGCCTCGGCGTCCTGGTGAAGGGACCGGTCGCGCTCGTCCTGCCGCTCGCGACCGCCGTCCTGTCGGCCTGGCGACGCGGCGTCGTGCTCGAGGCCGCCCGCGCCGCACGGCCTCTCGCGGGCGCGCTCCTCGTCGCGGCGGTGGTGCTGCCGTGGCTCGCCCCCGCGGCCATCGCCGATCCCGAGTACGTGTACACGTTCCTGATGCGGCACAACGTCGATCGCTACCTGTCCAGCTCCTTCGTTCACGTCCGCGGGCCCTTCTATTTCATCCCGACGATCGCCGCGGGCTTCTTCCCGTGGTCGTTGCTGCTGCCGGCGGCCGTCGCGTGCGTCCCCTGGCGCGGCCACGCCGCCGACGCGGCGATCTGGGCGGGCGCGGTCATCGTCTTCTTCTCGCTCGGGCGGGCGAAGCTCGCGACGTACGTGCTGCCGGCCTTTCCCGCGCTGTCGCTGTGGCTCGCGATCGCGCTCGCCAGCGCACCGCGAGCGCTCGCGATGCGAGAGGGGCGGCTGGTCCGCGGCGCCACGATCCTCTGGTTCGCGGTGCTCGCCCTGCTGCCGCTCGGTGCCCTCGTCTACACGCAGGTCGCGTGGCCGGAGCTGACGCCCGCCCTCCTCGCCACGGTCCCATTGCCGCTCGTCGCCTGGCTGGCCTGGTACCGGATGCGTGCGGACCGCTTCGCGCTGCCCACCGTGTGCACGCTGTTCGCGACGGTCAACGTCGTCGTGCTGATCAGCTTCTACCTGGGCGCGGCCCCCGTCGTGAGCCGCTCGGCGAGCGATGCCCTGCTGGCGCCGGCGGTACGCGACTCGGGGCTTCCGCTGTTCGCCTTTCGCATCCAGCCCGCAAGCCTCGCGTGGTACGCGCGCGTTCCGGTGCGACGCACACGCGACGAGCGGGAGATCGCGGCCGCAGCGAGGCACGGGCCGGTCCTCGTGGTCACGCGCGCGCGCCACGCCCGGCGGCTGCGCGACGCCGGAATCGTCCTGGAGCCGCGGCTGGACACCCGCCGGCACCTCCTGTACGCGACCGTGCCGGTCCCGTGACCGCTCCCCGCATGCTCGGCAAGCCCCTCTCGACGCTTCTCGCCGGCGCCATCGCCGTGCTTCTGCTGTCTTCCGCTCTATACTTGACGGGGCTCGCCGATGTCCCGTTCTACACCAAGGGCGAGCCCCGCGAGGCGCTCGTCGTCTGGGAGATGACGCACGGATCGAGCCTCGTGCTGCCGTTGCGCAACGGCAGCGAGATTCCGTCGAAGCCGCCGTTCTTCCACTGGCTGGCGCTGCTCGTCGCGCTCGTGCGCGGCGTGGTGGACGAGCTCGGCATGCGCTTGCCATCCGCCCTTCTCGCGATCGCGACGGTGCTCGGGACGTACCTCTTCGGCGCCACGACCGGACGCCTCCGCTCGGGGTGGCTCGCCGCGGTCGCGCTGATGTTCAGCTTCGAGTGGCTGCGCGCGGCGCGCGTCTCGCGCGTCGACATGACGCTCGCGTTCTTCCTCTGCGCGGCGCTGCTGTGCTTCGCGATCATGCAGCGCAGCGGCGTCACGCGGGCGCGGCTGTGGATCTTCTACGCGTCGATCGCGGCGGCGACGCTGGGCAAGGGTCCGGTCGGCATCGCGCTGCCCGCGTTCGTCATCCTCGCCTTCGCGTTCACGAGCCCGCTCGATCCGGCGACGTCCGGTCCCGGCACGACGTGGATCGGGCGCATGGCCGCACGCGTGCAGCACACGATCGACACCGGGCTCGCGCTGCGGCCCGTGCAAGGGCTCGGCGCGGTGCTGCTGGTGGTCGGCGGCTGGTACGCCGCGGCCTGGGTGGCCGGCGGCAACGACTTCTTCGTCAAGCACGTGCTGAAGGAGAACCTGTTCCGCGTCATCGACCCCGACGCCCTCGATACCGGCCACGAGCACGGACCGCTGTACCTGCTGCCGAACTTCCTGGTCGGCGCGTTGCCGTGGAGCCTGCTGGCGCCCGCGATCGCGTGGTGGCTGTGGCGCATGCGACCGCTCGACGGGACGACCCGCTACCTCGTGGTGTGGTTCCTCGGCACGATCGTCTTCTACTCGATCCCGGCGTCGAAGCGCTCGGTGTACATCCTGCCCGCGTATCCGGCCGGCGCGTTGCTGCTCGGTCTCGTCCTGGGTCCGGGCCCCGAGGGCGAGGGGCCGCGCAAGCTCGCCGGCTGGGCGCTGTCGGCCAGCGCCGCGGTGACCGGGGTCGCGGGCGTGCTCATCCTGCTGATCTCGCTCGGCCTGCCGGTGGAGGCGATCGCGTCACCGTTCCTGCAGCCGAAGGACCTGCAAGGCCTGCACGCGGCGCTGGTCGCGCTGCGCGAGCAGACCCTGCTCGTGCTCGGCGCCTCGCTCGCGATGCTCGCGGGCGCCGCGGTGACCTGGCGCGAGGCTCCCGGCGCGCACTGGCTGCGCGCCAGCGTCGGCTTCGCCGTGGCACTGCTCGCGCTCTACGCGGGCGTCGTCGGCCCGGTCGAGCGCGGCGTCGCGGGCAGCCGCTCGCTGCGCCCGTTCATGGCCGAAGTGCGCGCGCGTACCCACGGCGCCGAGCTGGGCTTCCTCTGCACCTTCGACTACGGCGCGGTGTTCTACTCGCACCGGCACATCCGCGCGCTGCTCGGCGACGACGCCTGCCGGGACGCGTCGGCGCGCGCCGAGGCGATCACCGACCCGAAGGCACCGCCGTACGTCCTGATGGGCGAGGACGAGGCCACGCGGCTCGGCGACCGGGTCGAGGTGGTCTTGCTGAGCGACGGCACGGGTCCGCAGGGCCGGCAGCGCATGGCGCTCGCCAGCCCGCGCCGCGGCGCTGCGGCCCCGGCATCGGGTGACGATGCGCCGGCCGACCCTTCGGCCGGGGACGGCGCGGACACGCACGCAGGCGGCGCCGAGCAGCCCTGAAGCACCGCGAACGCCGTCGGCCCACCGCGACGCAATGGACGGGCCCCGAGCGAGCGTATACGTAGGGCGCCACATGCGCGGCCGGACGGACGGCCGCGCGTGTGCAGAGCCGCCGGTCGAGGAGATGCAGACCGCAGGGAAACGAGCGCTCGGGACGGCGGTCGCCGAGACGCGAGGTGAGTCCTCGCAGCAGCCCGCCGCGAGCGTCGCGAAGCGCTCGTGGAGCCGCCCGCTCCTGCTGCTCCTCGGATTCGCGACCCTGGGCGTCCTGCTCTGGGAGGTCAATGCCCAGGACCTGCTCGCACGCTTCGTCGCCCTCGGCTGGAGCGCGCCGCTGCTGCTCTGGCCGTACGCCCTGATCGCGCTGGTCGACGGCTGGGCATACTCCTTCACCCTGCCGCGCAACGGGGTGCGGCGTCCGCCGCTGCCCGTGCTGGTGATGATCCGCCTCGCCGGCGAGTCGGTGAACACGCTGACGCCGACCGCGTATCTCGGCGGCGAGCCGGTGAAGGCGATGCTGCTCGTCAAGCGCGGCATCACCACGGCGAGCAGCACGGTGTCGGTCGTGGTCGCAAAAACCGCGCTCACCGTCGGGCAGGTCGTCTTCGTGCTGCTCGGCGTGATGCTGACGCTCGAGCGCTTCGACATCGTGGACCACGGCGACGTGCTGTTCGTCGCGCTGTGCGTCGGCGGCGCGATCTTCGTGGCACTGCTGGTGCGCTGGCAGCAGCGCGGGCTGTTCGTGAAGCTCGCGCGCGTCGCCGAGCGGGTCGGTCTGCGCGGCGCGCGCTTCCAGCGCTTCGCGTCGGTCGCACCGGACATCGACCGCGAGCTCGGCGGCTACTACCGGCAGCGCGGCGGCGACTTCGCGATCACCACCGGGCTGCACTTCCTCGGCTGGCTCCTCGGCACCGTCGAGGTGAAGGTGTTCGCCGACCTGCTGCAGTACCCGATCTCGTGGCGCGACGCGTTCATCATCGAGGCGATCTCGCAGCCGCTCTCGCTCGGCAGCGCGCTCATTCCGGGCGCGCTCGGCGTGCGCGAGGCGGGCGGGGTCGCCATCTTCGGCATGCTCGGGCTCGACGAGTCGGCCGGGCTCGCGCTGTGGCTGCTGCGTCGCGTGCGCGAGGCGGCGTACAACGGCATCGGGCTCATCTACCTGATGTACGCGACGCGGAGGACGGCGACGACATGAGCGACGCGAAAGCCGGCTCGGGCAACCCGGTGGCACGCTGGGCGAAGCTCGCCCTGCCCTGGATCCTGACGATCCTCATCCTCGAGTACTTCCGCCGGCGCTGGAACCTGGGCGCGATCGCCGACACGCTCGCCGGCGCGCGCTGGGGCCTCTACCTCGCGCTGATGATCCCGTACTCGGTGGTCTACTTTCTGCTCGACTCGCTCGCCGTGACGACCGTCGTGCGGCGCTTCCACACGAAGGTCGGCTACCGCGACGTCATGCCCGTGCGCGCGGTGACGTACGTGCTCGCGCTGGTGAACTCCAACGTCGGACAGGGCGGACTCGCGCTGTGGCTGCACCGGCGCGAGGGCATCCCGCTGCTCGCGATCGCCGGGACGTTCGTGTTCCTCGCCTTCATCGAAATCTACCAGCTGGTGCTCTACTCCTCGCTCGGCGTCGCGATCGTCGGCAGCCGAATTCCGGGGATCGGCTGGACGTACACCGTCGCCTACCTGCTGCTCGCCGCGTGGCTCTTCTATTTCAACGGAACGCGCGCCCTCGGCGTCGAGCGGCCAGCGCCCGGACTGCTCGCGACCTTCGGGCGCGCACGGCTCGCCGACTACCTGGTGATCCTGGCGATCAAGAGCCTCGCGCTCGGGCTCGCGATCGTGACGCACTGGGGCGCGCTGCAGCTCTTCGGCATCCACGTCCCGCTCGCGGCCCTGCTCGCGAACCTGCCCCTGATCTTCCTCGGCTCGGCCCTGCCGCTCACGGTCGGCAAGCTGCACGCGGCCGCACTTTGGGGCTACCTGCTCGGCACCATCGGCGGCTACGCGTCGCCGGAGAGCCTCGGCACCTACAGCCTGGTCGCGCACCTCACGTTCCTGCTGATGAACGCAGCGATCGGGATCGTGTTCCTGCCGCGGGCGGGGCGCGAGATCTGGGAGCAGGCGACCGACCGCGGGCGCGACACTGCGACCTCCTCCGATCCTTGACGACCGACCCACGGCTGCGGGGCGTGCTTGCGACCCCCGGAGGCTTGCGATAGCAGGCCGACGTCCTGCGCGCGGACGCGCGCGGGCTTCTCCGGGGGGACGAGGGCAGGCACACGAATGGCGGCCGAGAACGCGCGCCGGCACCGGCCGGATCACCGCCTCCTTCTCCCGGCGCTCCAGGTCCTGGGCCTGGCCTCGCTGTGGCTGGTCTTCTCCGGCAAGTTCGACCTCCAGCACGCCGGATTCGGCGCGTTCTCGATCGCGCTGGTCCTCTGGCGTACCAACCGCTTCGTGGTGTCGAAGCGGCACCCCGCCGAGAGCGAGGCCCTCGCCGCGATCCGTCCGCTCAAGCTCGCGGCCTACGTCGCCTGGCTGGTGAAGGAGATCGTGGTCGCGAACATCGACGTCGCGAAGATCGTCCTCAAACGCGACATGCCCATCGACCCGGCGCTGATCCGCTTCGACAGCACGCTCCGGACCGACCTCGCGCGGGTGATCCTCGGCAACTCGATCACCCTGACTCCCGGCACGCTGACCGTCGAGATCGAGGGGAGCAGCTTCCTCGTGCACAGCATCAGCGCCGACGGGGCGACCGGGCCGGCCATCGACGAGATGCAGCGCAAGATCGCCGCCCTGTTCGGGGACCCCGAACCGCCGAAGATCGTCTACCACACGGCGCGATCCATCTCGGCCGCCCGGGAGCGGAAACCGTGAACATCGCGATCTTCGGGATGATGCTCGCCCTGGTGGTAGCGGTCTTGCTCCCCCTCTACCGGGTGGTGAAGGGTCCCACGGTCTTCGACCGGATGATGGGCGTCGGCGTGATCGGCACGAAGGCCGTGCTGCTGGTCTGCCTCGCCGGATTCGCCTACCAGCGGGTCGACATGTTCATCGACATCGCGATCTCGTACGCGATGCTGAACTTCTTCGGAACCGTCGTGGTCGCGAAGTACCTCGACCATTCCGGCGCGAGGGAACGGTGATCCCCGCGATCGCCACCGCCGTGGGCATCGGCCTGGTCGTCGCCGGCATCGCGTTCGCTCTCATCGGCAGCATCGGCGTGCTGCGACTGCCCGATTTCTACACGCGCATCCACGCGGCGAGCAAGCTCGACACCATATCGCTCGGGCTGTGCATGACCGGGCTCGCGATCCTGCAGGGGCCCGACCTCAACGCCGTCAAGCTGATCCTCATCTTCGTGTTCGCGAGCATCGCCAACCCGGCAGCGGCGAACGCTCTCGGCCGCTCGGCGATCCGCGCCGGACTCGAGCCGTGGTCCGCCGGTCGCGACAGGAAGGGCGCTCGCAGGTGATCTTCGTGCTCTTCGTGGTCGCGATCGTGGCCGCCGTCGTGGCGCTGCAGGTGACGGATCTGCTCGCCGCCGCGGCGCTGCTGTCGGTGTTCAGCTTCGTCGTGGCGCTGCTCTACGGGGCGCTCGGCGCCGTCGACGTGGGCTTCAACGAGGCGGTGCTCGGCGCCGGAGTCACCGGCGTGCTGCTGGTGGTCGCCCTCTTCCACACGCGCCGGGGATCCGTCGATTGAAGGCAGCAGCACTTCTCGTCCTCGGAGCGCTCGGGCTCGTGCTGCTCGCCGCCGGAGCCGGCCTGCCGCTCTACGGCGACCCGACCGCCCCGGCGTCGCTGCACGTCTCGGACGACTACGTGCGCGGCTCGATGGTCGACGCGCACACCCCGAACATCGTCACGACGATGATCGCCGACTACCGCGGCTTCGACACGCTGGGCGAGACCATGGTCGTGTTCTCCGCCGGCCTCGCCTGCATGCTGCTGCTGCGCACGCCGGAGCGCGGCCGCATCCCGACGCTCGGCCGTCCGAAGGGCAACGTCATCACCGACATCGTCACGCGCGCGATGATCCCGGTGATCCAGCTGTTCGCGCTCTACGTGGTGTTCCACGGCCACTACAGCCCCGGCGGCGGGTTCCAGGGCGGTGCGCTCATCGCGACGACCATCCTGCTCGCGCGCATGGTGCTCGGCTTCGAGCACTCGCAGGCGCTGTTCCCGACCGCGCTCGGAACGCCGCTCGGCCTCGCCGGCGTGGCGATCTACGCCGGCGTCGGCTTCGTCGCGCTGCTGTTCGGCGGCAACGCGCTCGACTACTCGTACCTGCCGCTCGGGCTGCCGAAGGACATGCTGCGCAACTGGGGAATCCTGTTCGTCGAGATCGGCGTCGCGTTCGGCGTCATGGGCACGCTGGTGTCCATCTTCGACGACCTGCTGACGGGCGGACGCCGGGCCTGAGCATGGACATCACCGCGCTCGTGACCGGCCGCTGGCCGTACCTGTTCACCATCGTCCTGCTGCTGATCGGCCTGTACGGCATGCTGGTCAAGCAGAACCTGATGAAGAAGGTCTTCGGTCTGAACATCTTCCAGGGCGCGATCATCCTGTTCTTCATCGTGCACGCCTACAAGCACGGCGCGACGGTTCCGGTGCTCGACGACATCAGCGGCACCGACCCCGCGCGCTACGTGAACCCGATCCCGCACGGCCTCATGCTGACCGCGATCGTGGTATCGGTCGCGACCACGGGCGTCGCGCTGGCACTGCTGATCCGCATCTACCGGACGTTCGGCACGATCGACGAGAAGGATCTGCTCGTCCGCCTGCGAGACGAGGACCCGCAGCGGTGACGCCGTTTCCCGAGAGCGACCTGCCGATCGCGATCACGATGCTCCTGCTGTTCGGAGCCATCCTGACGATCGCCGCGGGTCTCGTGCGCCGCAGCTTCGCGTGGCCGGTCGTACTCCTCACGCTACTCGTCGTGCTCGGCGACGCGATCGCCATGCTGCTCGCGATCGTGCGCGGCGGGCCCCTGCGACACACTCTCGGGGGGTGGGCGGCACCGATCGGCATCGAGTACGTCGTCGATGCGCTGGGCGCGTTCGTCGTCGTGGTGATCGCCGCGGTGTCGGTCGCGGTGACCGTCTACGCGCGCGCCGCCGTGCGCGCCGAGAACCCGGACCAGGAGGTGGCGTTTCTCGGCATGATGCTGACGCTGCTCCTCGGGCTGACCGGCATGGTGCTCACCGGCGATCTCTTCAACCTGTACGTGTTCTACGAGATCAGCTCGCTCGCCGGCTACGCCCTGCTCGCCATCGGCGACCGGAAGGCGCCCGTCGCCGCGTTCCGCTACTTGATCCTCGGCACGACCGGCGCATCGTTCTACCTGCTCGGCATCGGCTTCCTCTACGTGCTGACCGGAAGCCTCAACATGGCCGACGTCGCGCGGCTGCTGCCGACGCTGCACAACAACCCCGCGCTGCCGGTCGCGATCGCGCTGGTCGTGGCTGGCGTCGGGCTCAAGACGGCGCTCTTCCCGCTGCACGGCTGGCAGCCCGACGCCTACACGTACGCGAGCAGCACCACGACGGCGATCATCGCGCCGATCATGACCAAGGTGTCGGCGTTCGTGCTGCTGCGGCTGCTGTTCTTTGTCTTCGGCGTCGACCTCGTGACGCGCCTGCTGCCGACCGGTTCGATCCTCGCGTGGCTGTCGGCCGCGGGCATCGTCGTCACGTCCGGGATGGCGATCGCGCAGCGCGACGTGAAGCGCATGCTCGCGTACAGCTCGGTCGCGCAGGTCGGGTACGTCGGGCTGGGCATCGGGCTCGCGAATCCGTGGGCGCTCACCGGTGCCGTCCTGCACATCCTGAACCACGCGACGATGAAGTGCTGTCTCTTCCTCGTCGCGGGCAGCGTCGCGCTGCACGCGCGGCGCCGGACCGTCGCCGAGTACGCCGGGCTGGGACGCATGATGCCGTGGACCTTCGCGAGCTTCACGCTCGCCGCGGTCGCGATGGTCGGCTTGCCGCCGACCAACGGCTTCTTCAGCAAGTGGTACCTGCTGCTCGGGACGATCCGCTCGGGGAGCTGGCCGCTGGTCGCCGTCGTCGGCGCGTCGAGCCTGCTGACGGCGGTGTACTTCTTCCGCCTGCTGGAGAGCATCTACACCGCCCCGGCGACGGCGAAGCCGGAAGCTCCCGCCGGCGACCCGGAGGCCGCGATGCTCGTGCCGACGATCGCGCTCGGCGTGGCCGTGCTGGTGCTGGGCCTCTGCAACTCGTGGTTCGTGACGCAGGTGCTGCAACCCGCGCTGCCCGCCGCGGTCCGGCTGCCGGGGTCCTGACGTGGAGCCGATCGTCGAGCCGAGCCTGCGTCCGCTGATCGCGATCCTCGCGTCGCTGGTCGCGGTGCCGCTGATCGTCGCGAGCGGCCGCCGGCCGAATCTGCGCGACACGTGGAGCGTGCTCGCGGCACTCGTCAAGGCCGGCGTCGTGCTGTCGATGCTGCCCGACGTGCTCGCCGGACGCATGCCGACGTGCCGGCTGTGGGACGTCTCGCCGGGCATCGCGCTCGAGCTGCGCGTCGACGCGCTGGGCCTCGTCTTCGCGATCGTGTCGAGCGTGCTCTGGGTGCTGACCTCGTTCTATGCGATCGGCTACGTGCGCGGCGCGGGCGAGAAGAAGCAGACGCGCTTCTTCGCGAGCTTCGCGCTCTCGCTGTCGTCGGCGGTCGGCATCGCGTTCGCAGGCAACCTGCTCACGTTCCTGATCTTCTTCGAGATGCTGACGGTCGCGACCTACCCGCTCGTGCTGCACAAGGAGACCGACGCCGCCCGTCGCGGCGCGCGGACGTACCTCGCGTACACGCTCCCCGCGGGCATCGCGCTGCTGATCGCGATCGCCATCACCTGGTCGATCGCGGGCTCGCTCGAGTTCGTGCCCGGCGGCTTCCTCGACCGGACGACGGCGTCGCCCGCGCTGCTGTCGACGCTGTTCGTGCTGTTCGTGGTCGGCGTCGGCGTCAAGGCGGGGCTCATACCGATGCACGCGTGGCTGCCGGCGGCGATGGTCGCGCCGACACCGGTCAGCGCGCTGCTGCACGCGGTCGCGGTGGTGAAGGCCGGCGTGTTCGGCGTGCTGCGGGTCACCGGCTTCGTGTTCGGCCCGAAGCTGATGCACGAGCTGTCGCTCGACGCCTGCCTTGCATGGCTCGCCGGCGCCACGGTCGTGCTCGCCTCGCTGCTCGGGCTGTCGCAGGACAACCTGAAGCGCCGGCTCGCCTACAGCACCGTCGGCCACCTCGCCTACATCGTGCTCGGCGCCGCGCTGGTGAACGTCTGGAGCTGGACGGGGGCGATCCTGCACCTCGCCTTCCACGCGACGATGAAGATCACGCTCTTCTTCTGCGCCGGCGCGATCTACGTGCGGACGCACAAGGAGAACGTGAGCGAGCTCGCCGGGATCGGGCGTCGGATGCCGTTCACCATGGCGGCGTTCGCGATCGGCAGCCTCGGTCTGGCTGGCGTGCCCGGGATCAACGGCTTCGTCAGCAAGCTCGGCCTGCTCACCGGCACCGTGCAGGCCGACCAGCTGGCGCTGCTCGCGCTCCTGCTCCTGAGCGGGGTGCTCAACGCCGCGTACTTCTTCCCCATCGTGCACACGGCGTTCTTCCGCCGCGGCGACGGCGAGACCGGGTTCGCCGAGGCGAGCCCGTGGATGGTCGTACCGCTCGTCGTGACGGCGCTGTTCTCGGTCGTGCTCGGACTCGCGCCCGATCTCGGCGTGCACGCCTGGGACCTCGCCGTGGCGACCGCGTCGCAGGTGACCGGAGGCGCACTGCCGTGAAGCTCGCCACGCCCACCGGACGCGAGACCGCGATCGGCGCGGTCGTCGGCGTCGTGACGCTCGCGCTGCCGCTGGTCTTCCCCACCGAGGACCACTTTCCGTGGGACGGCATCCCCGGCTTCTACGCGATCTACGGCGCCGTCGGCTGCGCCGCGCTGGTCGTCGTGAGCAAGTGGGTCGGACGCGTGCTGCTGGTGAAACCTCCCGACTGGTGGGGCGAGGAGAGCGACACCGACGAGGATCCGGCATGAGCGTGCTGGTTCCTCCGGGCCTGCTGCTCGTGGTGGGGGCGGCGCTGCTCGCCGTGCTGCCGCGCGCCGCGCGTGCGGCGGTCTCGGTGCTGCTGCCGCTGCTGGTGGTCGCCTACTCCGCAACCTTCCTGCCCGACGGCACGACGGTGTCGTACCCGTTCATGCAGTTCTCGCTCGAGCTGGTGCGTGCGGACCGCCTGTCGCTGCTGTTCGGCGGGATCTTCTGCGTCACCGGCGCGCTCGCCGCGCTGTACGCGAGCCACGAAGGCGACGTGCGACAGCAAGTGGCCGCGATGCTGTACACGGCAGGTGCGGTCGGCGTGTCGTTCGCGGGCGACCTCCTGACCCTCTGCTTCTTCTGGGAGCTGCTCGCGATCGCGGGGACGGTGCTGGTCTGGTCGGGCGGCACGCGCGCCGCGACGCGCGCCGGCAAGCGCTACGTGCTGCTGCACCTCGCGGGCGGCGGCCTGCTGCTCGCCGGCATCGCGCTGCAAGTCGCGCACACCGGCTCGATCCGCTTCGACGCCTTCGATCCGGCCGCTCCGACGCTCGCCGCCTGGCTGATCCTCGCCGGCTTCTGCCTCAACGCCGGTGTACCGCCCTTGCACGCGTGGATTCCGGACGCGTACCCGCGCGCGACGATCGCGGGCTCGGTCTTCCTCGCCGCGATGACCACCAAGAGTGCCGTGTACGCGCTGCTGCGCGGCTTCGCCGGCTGGGACGTCCTCGTCACGTTCGGCGTCGTCATGGCGCTCTACGGCGTCTTCTTCGCGGTGCTCGCGTCCGACCTGCGGGTGCTGCTGTCCTACCACATCATCTCGCAGGTCGGGTACATGGTGGTCGGCGCCGGCATCGGGACGGCGCTCGCCGTGGACGCGTCCGCGGCGCACGCCGTCAATCACCTGATCTACAAGGGCCTGCTCTTCATGTGCGCAGGCGCCGTGATCGCGACCACCGGGCGCGGCAGCCTCGCGGATCTCGGCGGGCTGCGCTCGCGGCAACCGCTCCTGCTCGGGCTCTACATGATCGGCGCGCTGTCGATCAGCGGCGCGCCGCTGTGGAACGGCTTCGTGAGCAAGGGGATGCTGCTCAAGTCGGCGGGCGATCTGCACCGCGACTGGACGGTGCTGCTGCTGGGCCTGGCCTCGGTCGGCACGTTCATCAGCGTCGGGCTCAAGCTGCCGTACTTCGTGTGGTTCCACGGGAAGAGCGGCATCGAGCCGAAGCCCGTGCCGCCGCCGATGCTCGCGGCGATGGTGTGCGCGGCGTTCCTCTGCACGCTGCTCGGACTCTTCCCCGGACTGCTCTACCCGTTCCTGCCGCACCCGACGGACTACGATCCGTTCACCACGACGCACGTGATCGAGATCGTGCAGCTCTTCGTGTTCTCCGGGTTCGCGTTCTACATCCTGCTGCCGAACCTCTCTGCGGCCCGGAAGACGCTGGCCGACGTGGACTTCTTCTATCGTGCGCCGGCCCGGCTCGTGCGAAAGCTCTTCGTGGGGCGCGTCGACGCCGCCTTCGGTACCGTCCAGACGGTCGCCGACCGGATCACCGACAGGCTCGCGAACGCGCTGCGCGACCCGACCGCCTGGTTCGCCGAGGGACGCCGCCGCGGGGAGGACTACGACCCCGACCGTAGCCGTCCGCCGCTGCTCTCGCCGCTCGTGGTCACGATCGCGACCTTCGTCGGGATCGCGGTCGCGCTGCTGGCCTGGCAGGGCTGAGACGCATCCCGCCCGTCAGGCGCGCGAATCGAGCTCCCGGTCGCGCTTCGCGCCGGCGACGAGCCGCAGCGCGAGCGGTGACAGGTTCAGCACCGCGACCGCCACGCTCGCCGGCAGGATCCAGTCGCCGTCGATCCAGCCTGCGATCGCGGCGCTGCCCGCCAGCACGGCGCCATAGTTGACGATCCCCGCCGCGTGTCCGGCGCGATCGGCTGGCCCGCGTCCGCTCGGCCGCGGGGCCACGGGCAAGGCAACGGCCACCCGCGTGGGCAGCGACGCGACCGCGAGCCCGCCGAGCGCGAGCGCCACGGCCGCCGGCAGAAGCCACGCGACGACCCGGACCGACGCGAGGCCGGCGAGCGCGGACACGACGAACACGCCATCGCCGAGCACGTCGAGGAACGCTCCGGCGCGCGAAGCGGTGCCCAGACGGCGTGCGAGGCGTCCGTCGACGAAGTCGCTCGCAGCCGCGGCCACCGCGATCGCGAACGGCAGCGACGCACTCACCTCCAGCGCCAGCACGAAGATCGGACCGAGCAGCAGGCGCAGCAGCGACAGCGACCACGGCAACCACCACCGCCGCCGGCCGCCACCGTCAAGCACCGACCGGGGCGCCGCCCCCGGAAGCTGCCCCGATGCCTCGGCTGTGTGCATTCCGGAGGACCCTGTTCTAAGAAAGCGTGATGGCATTCAAGTTCTGCCCCGAGTGCGGCGCGGCCATCGAGCCGGAGTCCCGCTTCTGCACCGGCTGCGGCCAGCCCATCGGCGGGCGCACGGCTTCGACCTCCGGGCTTCCCGTCGCGGGGATCGCGGCGCTCGTCAGCCTGGTGCTGCTCGGCGGCGGCTTCTGGCTCTACTTCCGCCTCGCGCCGACGCCGCCACGGGGCCTCAAGCCGGGGGAGGGGGCGCCGCCTCCGGCCGCCGCGGGAGCACCCGCCGCCGCACCGGGTGCCGCCGCGGCGACCACCGCTTCCGGCGCGCCGCACCCGCAGATCGAGCTGCCCGACGACATCAAGAAATACATCCAGCAGGTCGAAGCCGACGCGAAGGCGAAGCCGAAGGACGCCGCCGCATGGGAGACCGCCGCGCGCGTCCAGTATCGAGCATCGCGGCTCGATCCGTCGTACACCGACGCCGCCACCGCGTCGTACCAGCACCTGCTCTCGATCGACCCGAAGAACCTCGAAGGCCTGCGCGGTCTCGGCAACGTCGCCTACGATCGACAGGAACGGGAGACGGCGATCGAGTACTACCGGAAGTACCTCGAGGTGAAGCCCGACGACCCCGAGGTGCGGACCGATCTCGGCACGATGCTGTTCGAGTCGGGCGACGTCGAAGGGTCGCAGCGCGAGTTCAAGTCCGTCATCGCGAAGAACCCGCAGTTCTTCCAGGCGTACTTCAACCTCGGCATCGTCCACGAGGCGCAGGGCGACCGCGAAGCCGCGAAGGTCGAGCTGACCAAGGCGCGCGACCTCGCGACCGACGACAACGTGAAGACCCGCATCGGCGCACTCATCTCCGCCGCCGAGCGCGGTGTCCCCTTCTCGCAGGCCGCGGAGGAGTTCGTCGCGCAGCAGCAGGCTCGAGCGGCCGGCGCAGCCCCGGCCGGTGCACCTGCCGGCATGCCCGCTGGCGCAGCGCCGGCGGCGCCGCCGATGGCGGGAGGGGCACCCGCCGCCGCCCCCGCAAGTGACGCGAAGTCCTTCCCGGAGAGCGTCGAGCAGACCTTCCGCGGCAACCCGGTCGCGGGGCCGAAGGTCGCGAAGGTCGAGTGGCTCGCCCCCGACAAGGGCCGTGTCGTGATGAACGGATTCCCGATGCAGGCCATGCCCGATGCGATGCGCGACATGTACCTCGAGAAGATGGCCAAGGGCGTGCGCGACGGGAAGGCGAAGTTCGCCATCGGCGGCCCGGTGAAGATCGAGATCGTCGACGGCGCGAGCGGCGACGTCATGGCGACGGTCGAGGCAAACTGAGCGCAGCCGCACGGCGGGCGGGCGACGCCCTTCCCGCAGATCGTCGGCGGTGGAAGGCTCCGGGAGCGGGCGGACCGACCGGGTCAGCTCCGCCGCTGCCCCGATGAGCGAGCCCAGCGTCGCGACCAGACTGCCGGTGGGCTTCGAGCGCTTCCACGGCAGTGCCTTCCCGAACTACCAGCTCGACCGTGCGCACGCGCTCGGCTTCGCGGACCGCGACGAGCTGCGCGCTGCGGCCTCGTGAGCTCGTTCGTTCGGTGACGCGGTGACGGTCTTCAGCGCGCTCGCCGAGCACGCCGAAGGCGAAGGTCGCCTGCGCAACGCGACGAGCTACCTCCGCCTCGCCGAGTTCTTCACGCCCAAGGGATCCGGCACCGGGCTCTCCGCCTAGCGGCGTTACCGCGATCTGTTCGACCGGGTATTCGGGCACGACGGCCCCGTCCGTCACGAGATCGCCTACGCGGGAGCGACGATTCCTGCGTACCGACTTCCTGCCACGGGATCGCCCCGTCGCGGGACGGTCCTGCTGCACGGCGGGTTCGACTCGCTGATCGAGGAGTTCTACGCGATCTGGGAGCGCATCGCGGCGAGCGGCTTCGAAGGCCCGGGGCAGGGCGGCGCGCGCGCCCTCGGCGGGCTGACCTTCGATCACGACTGGGAGAAGCCCGTGGCCGCCGTCCTCGACCGCTTCGCGATCGAGCGCGCCGCGATCGTCGGGATCTCGATGGGCGGCTACTGGGCGATCCGCGCGGCGGGACGGGAGCCGCGCATCGACCGGGTGGTGAGCTGGCCGCCGGTGTACGACTGGCTGTACCAGCTGCCGGCTCCCGTACGCGCGGCTGTCCGCCCCATGTTCCGCTTTCGCGGATTCATGAACTGGAGCATCCGGGTCTGCACGCGGCTCTTTCCGGTGCTGCGCCACGCGGTGGACCAGGCGCTGTACCTGGTCGACCGCCACGAGCCGATGGCCGCGGCCGACTGGTTTCCCGGCATGAACGCGGCACACCTCGGCAGCGAGCGCGTCACGCAGGACGTGCTGCTCTGCTGCGGAGAGAACGATGCGTTCCAGCCGCCGGTGCTGACCCGCTGCCAGGCCGAAGCGCTGTCGTCGGCGCGATCGGTGTCCGTGCGGACGTTCACCGCGGCCGAGCACGCCGACAGTCACTGCCAGATGGGCAATCTCGATCTCGCCTGGCGCGTGGTGACGACGTGGCTGCGCGACGGTAGCGTTCTCCCGGCCGGGCACTCGCCAAGCCCGTAGGGTCGGCGCGACGCGCTACCAGCCGAGCGAGGTCGGCGCGACGCGCTACCAGCCGAGCGAGGTCGGCGCGACGCGCTACCAGCCGAGCGAGGTCGGCGCGACGCGCTACCAGCCGAGCCGCGCTCTCAGCTCGCGCGCCTGCACACGCGACAGCTCGACCGGGCTCGACTGCGCGTCCTTCATCACCAGCCGATAGCGGCCGCCGAACCAGCGCGCGATCTCTTTGACCTGCTCGAGATTCACGATCCTCGACTTGTGCGCGCGGAAGAAGACCTGGGGATCGAGGCGCTCCTCGAGCTCGCGCAGGGTGAAGTTGGTCATCAGCGAGCGCCCGTCGACGTGCGCGTAGACCAGCCGCGACTCGACGGCGAACCAGAAGATGTCCTTGACGGGCACGACGAGGATCTTGCGCGCGGTGTGGACCGGGATCTGCGAGGCGTAGATCCGACCCGGTTCGGCGGCGCGCGCGACCGTGTCCTGGTCCGGGCGCGCGCGACCGTCGGCGATCTTCTGCCGCACGCGCCCGACGGCGTCGGCGAGACGCGGCTGCGAGAACGGCTTGAGCAGATAGTCGAGCGCCTCGACCTCGAAGGCCTTGATCGCGTGCTGGTCGTAGGCGGTCGCGAAGATGACGTGCGGCGGGTCCTTGACGGCGCGCAGCACGCCGAAGCCGTCCATGCCCGGCATCTGCACGTCGAGCACCACGAGGTCGGGGTTCTGTACCTCGATCAGCCCGATCGCGGAGGGGCCGTCGCCAGCCTCGCCGACGAGCTGCACGTCCGCAATCTTCTTCAGGAAGCTCTTGACGCGGTCGCGCGCCAGCGGCTCGTCGTCGACCACGACCGTCCGGATCGCGTTCATCAGTGCACCGTTCCCGCGGGCGCGGCGTGGCCGCCCTGCGGCACGCGCACGACGATGCTCGTCCCCTGGCCCGGCTGGCTGTCGATCCGCGGCGCGTACTCTGCCCCGTAGAGCTGGACCAGTCGGTCGTGCACGTTGCGCAGCCCGACCCCCGCCGACAGCGCGGCGTCGACGCCCGTCGCCATCCCCACGCCGGTGTCCCGGACGACCACGCGCAGGTCGGTGCCTTCGAGTGCCGCCTCGATCGACACGGTTCCGCCGCCCACCTTCTGCGACACGCCGTGGCGCACCGCGTTCTCGACCAGCGGCTGGAGGATGAGCGTCGGCACCGTTCCGTGCAGCGCCCCGTCCTCGACCACGAAGTCCACGGCGAGCCGGTCGCCGAAGCGCGCGCGCTCGATGTCGAGGTAGGCGTCGGCGATGTCGAGCTCGTCCTGCAGCGTGACGAACGACCGGTTGTCGCTCTGCAGCAGGTAGCGGAAGATCTCTGCGAGACGCTCGACGCACGCCTCCGCGCGCACCGGATCCGTCGAGATCAGCTGCGCGATCGAGTTCAGGCTGTTGAACAGGAAGTGCGGGTTGATGCGCGCGCGCAGCGCCTCGAGCTGTGCGACCGACGCCATCTCGCGCGCCTGCAACTCGCGCTTCTCGAGCAGGAAGATCTGCCACCAGCTCTGGTTGAAGCCGACCACCGCCAGCAGCCCGACCGGCACGATCGGGAACGCGAAGTACAGAACCGGCAGCTTCGCGATCCAGTCGGCCGGGACGACCACGTTCACGTCGCCGCCGCTGTAGCCCGAGAGCATCCACCGGCCCTGGGTGACCAGGAGGGTGCCGTTGACCAGCAGGAACGAGGTCGCCGTGATCGCCAGCAGGCTGACCACTATCTGCAGCGCCGCCGCCCTGCCCCGGGGCGCCCGTGCGAACCGCGGGAACACCCACACCCACAGCAGGAGCGTCGCGACCGCGTAGACGCCAGCGCCGATCAGCGAGCTCACCAGGGGCGACCAGCGCTGCACCATGATGCACTGGACTCCACCGACCTGCAGGCCGGTCGCCAGCGCAGCGCCGAAGATCAGCTTCGCCTGGCTGCGCAGCCTGCTCGCGGGCTGGTCACGAAGGGTCGCCATCGCACCGTTTCCTAGCCGCTCCATATCATCATGATCGCGGCGATCGCACCCCGGAAGTCAGCCCGGACGCGGCGAAGGGTCGCTCCCGGGGGCCCAACCGTCGAAAGCGCCGCGCGTCCCGGTGCGCGCAGACGCCAGCGCGTCGCGCGGGGCCTTGCCGGACGCGCTCGCCGGTGGTGGCGGCACGCCACGGGATCCGCCCGCGGCCCCCCGGGTGCGTGGTGGGAAGCCCGGCCTGGGCCAGCCCGGCGAACGGGCCCGGCAGGGCGCCACACACATGTCCACTGGAAACCGCGCCACCCCGTTGCTTACACCGGGCGGGTGAGCGCCGGCCCCCGTTCTCAGCCCTGCATCCCGCTGCGCGTCGGCATCCTCGGCGGCGGCCAGCTCGCGCGCATGACCGCCGAGGCCGCCCGCGCGCTCGGCCTCGAGACCGTGGTGCTCGACCCCGACACCGACGCACCTGCGGGCCAGGTCACGCGGCTGGTGATCGGGCCGCTCGAGCCGCACGACGCACTCGCGCGCTTCGCCCGCCAGATCGACCTCGCGACGCTCGAGAACGAGTTCGTTCACCGTGGCGCCCTCGAGTACCTCGCCGAGCACGGCGTGATGGTACGCCCGTCGATCCACACCTTCGGCGTGATCCTCGACAAGCTCCACCAGCGCGCCCACATGGACGCGGCCGGCCTGAGCCCGACACCGTACGCGCCGATCGAGTCGCCCGGCGAAGTGCCGGCGTTCGCCGCACGCCACGGCTGGCCGGTCGTCCTGAAGACGCGGTCCCAGGGCTACGACGGGCGTGGCGTGGCGATCGCGCATGACGCCGGCGAGGTCGATGCCGCCTGGCAGCGGCTGGGTTCCGGGGTACGCCCGCTGATGGCCGAGGGTTTCGTGTCGTTCACGAGCGAGCTGGCCGTGATGGTGGTCCGCGACGCGTACGGCAACGTCGCGACCTACCCCGTCGTCGAGACGGTGCAGGAGGAGTACGTCTGCCGCGTCGTCCGCGCGCCCGCCGCCGTGCAGCCCGCGATCGCCGATCAGGCGCGCCACGTCGCGGCCCAGGCGATCACGGCAATCGAGGGTGTGGGCGTGTTCGGCGTCGAGCTGTTCCTCGGCACGGACGGCCGTGTGACGGTCAACGAGATCGCGCCGCGCCCGCACAACTCGGGCCACTACACGATCGACGCCTGCGTCGCCTCGCAGTTCGAGAACCACCTGCGTGCCGTCGCCGGGCTGCCGCTCGGCTCGACCTCGATGACCGCACCCGCCGCCGTGATGGTCAACCTCATCGGTACGCGCAGCGGCACGATGGACCACCTGCACACCGGCGCGCGGCAGGTCGGCGACGCCTGGGTGCACCTGTACGGCAAACGCCAGCTGCGTCCTGGCCGCAAGATGGGTCACGTGACGGCCGTCGGCGCGACGCTCGACGAGGCCGAGAGCCGCGCGCAGAGGGCAGCCGGGGAGCTCGGGCTCTAGCCCGTCGGCGGCCCGTTCATCTCTCGACGCATCGCGCCTGATGGGCTAGGTCAGAACGATGTCCGAGCCGTCGAGTGTCGCGGGCCGCAAGCGCGAGCCCGTCGTCGGCATCATCATGGGCAGCGACTCGGATCTGCCCGTGCTGCAGCAGGCTGCCGACGTTTGCGCCGAGTTCGCCGTTCCCTGCGAGGTACGGATCGTCTCCGCGCATCGCACGCCGGTCGACATGGCGGACTACGGCCGCACGGCGCGCGAGCGCGGCCTCCGCATCATCATCGCCGGTGCAGGCGGGGCGGCCCACCTGCCGGGAATGGTCGCCGCGCACACCACGCTGCCGGTGATCGGCGTGCCCGTGCCGACGGAGCACCTGCGCGGACTCGACTCGCTGCTGTCGATCGTGCAGATGCCGGCCGGCGTACCGGTCGCGACCGTCGCGATCGGCGGCGCCAAGAACGCGGGGCTGCTCGCGCTCCAGATCCTCGCCGTCGCGGACGCGGAGCTGGCGGCGCGGCTCGACGCGGCGCGCAGCGCGATGGCCGAGACCTCGCGCCAGAAGAACCGATACGTGGTCCGCGACAAGCCGCGCGCGCGGCAGTGATCAGCCGGCCGATCCATCTCTCTGCCGCCGCGATCGCCGCGGGCGCGGGCGGGCGCGTCGTGCAGGGCGACCCGCAGCGGCTCTTCCGGGCGGTGGCCCTCGACTCGCGCGACGTTCCGCCCGGCGCGCTCTTCATCGCCCTGCCCGGAGCGCGCGTCGACGGCCACGACTACGCTGGCGACGCCGTCGTCAGGGGGGCGGGCGGTGCGCTCACGTCGCGCGACCTCGCGGTGCCGCTGCCGCCCGACACGGTCGAGATCCGCGTCGCCGACACGCTCGCGGCGGTACAGGCCCTCGCGCGCGCGCACCGCGACGAGCTGGCCGCGAAGGTCGTCGGCGTCGCCGGCAGCAACGGCAAGACGACGACGAAGGAAACCATCGCGGCGGTGCTCGCAACGCGCGGCGCGACGTTCGCGACGCCGCGCAACGAGAACAGCCAGATCGGCACACCGCTGACCATCCTCGCGACGCCGCGCGATACCGCGTTCCTCGTGCTCGAGCTCGGCACGAGCGAGCCCGGCGAGCTCGACCGTCTCGGCGCGATCGCGCGTCCCGACGTCGCGGTGGTCACGGCCGCCTTCGCGGAGCACCTCGAGTGGCTGGGGAGCGTCGAAGGCGTGGTCGCGGCGGAGACCGAGCTGCTCGACCACCTGCGTCCGGGCGCCGTCGCGTTCGTCGGCTCGGCGGAGCCGCTGCTGCTCGAGGCCGCACGCAGACGGACGCAGGTCACGGTGCGCGCCGTCGGCGAGCGTCCGGAAGACGACTGGCGCATCACGGAGATCCGCCTCGCGCGCGACGGCACGCACTTCACCCTCGCCGCACCGGGCCGCGCGCCACGCGCGTGGCACGTGCCGCTGCTCGGTGGTCCGGCCGCGTGGGCGGCGACATTCGCGATCGCGGTCGGCGAAGAGCTCGGACTCGATGCCGACGCCATCCAGCGCGGCCTCGGCACGGTGGCGGCCGTCGCGCACCGGCTGCTCCCGATCGCGCATCCGCGACGGCCGCTGTTCCTCATCGACGACACCTACAACTCGAACCCCGCGTCGTGCCTCGCGGCAATCGACACCGCGGTCGCGCTCGCAGCACCCGGCGATCACCTCGTGCTGGTGCTGGGCGACATGCTGGAGCTCGGCACGGCGAGCGACGACGCGCACCGCGAGATCGGCGCCGCCATCCGCGACCGCGCACCCGGAGCGACCGTCGTCGCGGTCGGACGCGCGTCCCGGCTCGTCGCCGAGGTCGCACGGCGCGACGGCATCGCCGTGCACGAAGCGGGCGACGCCACCGGCGCTGCGGCGGTCGTCGAGCGCCTGCTCGGCGACGCGAACCCGACGACGCTCCTCGCCAAGGGCTCGCGCGGCATCGGGCTCGACCGCGTGGTCGCCCACGTGATGGCGCTCTGACCATCGACACGCTGCACGAAATGCCGGTCGGCGAGCGACCCGACGCCGGGCACGATGGGCAGACGCCAGGCGGGCATGCTGCGCAGGCGCCGCCCGGGCCCGATGGGCAGGCGCCGGCGGCGCCCACGACACCCGCGCCCGCCTTGTCCACGGTGCGTCCGCTGCTCGCGGCGGCCGCCGCCTACGCGGTCGCCGTGGTCGCGCTGTCCTGGCCGCTGGTCCGCAGCGCCGGCACGGCCCTGGTCGATCCCCTGAAGCTCCCGGCCGCCGGCGGAGTCTGGGGGCGGGTCGACCTCGACCTCCTGGTGTGGATCCTCGCCTGGACGGCGCACGCGCTCGCGGTGCAGCCGGCCGAGCTCTTCCAGGCGAACATCTTCCACCCGGCACCGGACACGCTCGCGTCGTCGGAGAACCTGCTCGGGCTGGCGCCGCTGTCGGCACCGCTGTTCCTCCTGACGCACGACGCGATCCTGACGTACAACGTTACGGTCCTCGTCGTGGTCTGGCTCACGGCGCTGTGCACCTTTGCGCTGGTGCGTGCCTGGGGCGGCAGCGCGGGTGCCGCGTTCCTCGCCGGCGCGGCCTTCGCGCTCGGACCGCAGCTCACGGGCTCGTTCATCCGTCTGCACGTGAGCGCCGTGCACTTCTTCCCGCTCGTGCTGCTGCTGGCGTGGCGCGCCGCGCGCCGGCCACGTCCGCTGACGCTGCTCGCACTCGTTTTGGTCACGGCCCTGCAGATGCTCGCCGGGATCTACGTCGCGTTCGAGCTGGCGCTGCTGCTGGCGGCGTTCGCGCCATCGCTGTGGAGGGAGGCGCGCCGCAACGGGCGGAGCGCGCTGGTCCCGTTCACCGCCCTCGCGCTGGGCGCCGCGGCACTCGTCGCGGTCGCCCCCGCGTACGTACGCGTGCGCGCCTCGGGCACCCTGCCGTCGCTTCCCGAGGCGATCGCGCACGTCACGACGACCTCGCCGACCCCGCAGGTCCTCGAATCCTGGCTGGTCGCCGAGCTGACGCTGCCCGGGCTCGCGCTCGCCGCGTTCGGTCTGCTCGCCGGCCCCGCGCCGATGCACCTGCGCCTCGGGCTGCTGCTCGCGGCCGCGGCGGGCTTCGTGCTCAGCGCCGGGACGTCGCTGCCGATCGGGAACGCGCTGCCGAGCGTGTACGAGATCCTGATGCGCGTCGTCCCGGGCTTTGCCGGCATGCGCTCGCCGTCGCGCTTCGTCGTCGTCACGCTGCTCGCCCTGAGCGTGCTCGGCGGCCTCGGCGCGGCTCGTGTCGTCGGCGTACTGGGCGCGCTGCTCGGTGCACGGGGGCGTCAGCTCGGAACGTCGCTGGCCTGCGCGGCCGCGGTCGCACTCGTCATCGTGCGCCAGCCCGTGCTGCCGCTGCCGCTGGCCCCGGTGCAGCTCGGTGGCGTCGCGTACGCGGCGCACGCGTGGCTCGCACAGCAGCCCGAGCGCGGTGCGGTCCTCGACCTGCCGGCGATGAGCTCGAGCCTCGACGGCGCCGCCACGCTCGCGACCGGACGCGCAATGCTCGCTTCCACCCTGCACTTCTTGCCCCTGGTGAACGGCTACACGGGACACCCGCCACCGATGAGCGCGCTGCTGCTCACGCTCGCGCAGCGCCTGCCCGATCGCGATGCGTTCGCGGCACTCTGCGCACTCGCCGCCCCGCGGTGGATCGTCGTTCACGAGGGACTTCTGCCGCCAACCGAGGTCGAGGCGTGGCGCGCGGCAGAGGAGGCGCTCGGCGTCGAGCGCGTCGAGGCGTTCGGGCGTGACTCGGTCTACCGCGTCGACCGAGCGTGTGCGCGCGCACGCCCGTCGCCGGCACTCGACCCGTCGGCCGCACCCGGCACGACGTTCGCCGGCACGCCGCTCGCGCCGCTCGAGCCGGGCACCGTTCTCGGTCGCGTCGAAGCGATGCCGCCCGCACGTCTACCTGCCGGATCCTTGTCGTGGCTGTGGGTCGACGTGCACAACGACGGCAACGTCGTGCTGCCGGGCATGGCCGGTGCGGTTCCGGGCAGCGCGCAGCTGCAGGCCCGCTGGTGGGACGCGCGCCTGGGCCGCATCGTCGCCGTGGGCGAGACGACGCCGCTCGGACGCGACCTCGCGCGCGGCGAGTCGATCCGCGCCCAGGTCGGGCTCGCCGCACCGAAAACACCCGGCGACTACGTGGTCGAGATCGGCGTCGTCCAGCAGGGCGCGGGCTGGCTCGGCGACGCCGCCGGCGGCACGCCGTTCCTGGCGCGCGGGCGCGTGCGCGTCGGCGCCCCGCCGGGTCCTTGACGCCGGGCGAGAGCCCGGCGCTCGGAGCCTGTGACACTCTCAGCCGAGGGCCAGCCAGACGAGCACGGCGAGGCCCGCCACGATGCGGTACCAGCCGAACGGACGCAGCGAGTTCGTCTGCACGAAGCGCAGGAACGCGTGGATGACGACCAGCGCGCTCACGTAGGCGGCGACGAGACCGACCACGATGCCGAAACCCATCTCCCCCGCGAGCGTCTCGCGCCCCTTCCAGAGTGAGTACAGCGTCGCCGCGTACATCGTCGGCAGCGCGAGCAGGAACGAGAAGTCGGTCGCGGCGCGGCGATCGAGGCCGACGAGCAGACCGGTCACGATGGTCGCTCCCGAGCGCGAAACGCCGGGGATCATCGCAACGGTCTGCCCGAGCCCGATCAGGACGGCCTGCCGCAGCGTCATCAGCTCGAGGTCGGCGAGGCCACGAAACCGGCGCGGCCCGTCGATCACGAGGATGAGGACTCCGCCGGCGATGAGCGTGGTCGCAACCACGCCGGGGCGGAACAGCGTCTCGAGAAAGTCGTTCAGCAGCAGCCCGACGATCGCCGCCGGCACGAAGGCCGCGACGATCTTCAGCACGAACAGGCGCGCCGCGGGTCTGCTCGCGGTATCGACCAGCAGCTTGATCAGGCGCTCGCGGTAGGCCCAGGTGAGGGCCAGCATCGCGCCGAGCTGGATCGCGACGTCGAACTGCGGCGATCCGTAGCCGAGCAGGTGCGAGGCCACGATCAGGTGGCCGGTCGAGGAGACCGGCAAGAACTCGGTCAGGCCCTCGACCACGCCGAGCACGGCGGCCTTTAGGGCAACGATCAACTCTGGGGACATGAGGGGCTCATGGGGTCGGCGCGTAGCAGGAGCGCTCGGTGCGGATCGCGAGGGTGGCAGCGGCGCTCGGTGCGGATCGCGAGGATTGCGTCCCCATATCGCATCGGGTAGCGTCGAGGGAAAGCAGACCCGGGTGAGCGCATCGCGTCAGATGGACGCTGCCGCCCTTCAGAACCTTGCGCTCCGGTTGTCGCGTCGCGCGATGCAGCCCCGGCCGGCCACAGCCAACGAGGGCAATCAAGCTTGAGTCGGAAGCTGAAGTTCCTTTTCGGTGCGAGCGTCATCGTGCTCGCCGTAGCGACCCTCATCTACTCGGCGGTTCGCGAGACGTCGGCCTACTTCATCACAGTCGACGAGTACGCACGGAGCGCCGACGCGCACGCGGGGAAGCAGCTGCGTCTCGCCGGACGGGTCTCGGACGGCAGCGTCAAGTGGGACCCGAAGACGCTCGATCTGGAGTTCCTCATCCGGGCGATTCCACCCAAGGAGGCGGCCGAGAACGCCGCCCGGCACAGCGGCGGCATCAAGACCCTGACTGTCACCACGACCGATGCCGAGGCGGCGCTCGTGACCCTGCCGGTCGTCTACAACGGCATCCTGCCGGACATGTTCGCGGTCGACCGCGACGTGATCGTCGAGGGCAAGGTCGAGAACGGCATCTTCCAGGCGAAGACGTTGCTCACCACGTGCCCGTCGAAGTACGAGTCCGACCAGTACGAGGAGAGCGCGGACCCTGCTGCGGCGGGTGACCAGCGCGCCGCACTCGACCCTTCCTCGAGCGCCCGATGAGCGAGCTCGGCAGGCTCGCCGTCGTCCTCGGCTTTCTCGTCGCCCTCTGGGGTATCGTCGCGAGCGTGCTCGGCGCCATCCGCCGCGACGACCGCCTGGTCGCGAGCGGCAAGCACGCCGCCTACGCGTTCTCGGGGCTGACCGGCATCGCGGTCGCGGCGCTCCTCACGCTCCTCCTGCAGCACGACTTCAACGTCGAGTACGTCGCCTCGTACTCCTCGAGCTCGCTGCCGGTCTGGTACACCATCGCCGCCCTGTGGGGCGGCATGAAGGGCTCGCTGCTCTGGTGGACCTTCATCCTCGCGGTCTGCAACGCCGTCGTGCAGGTGCAGAACCGAGACAAGAACCGCGACCAGATGCCCTGGGTCACCGCGACGATGCTGGTCGTCGGCGCATTCTTCCTGTCGCTGCTGGTGTTCATCACCGACCCGTTCGAGCGGCTGCCGTTCACGCCGCGCGAGGGCTCGGACCTGAACCCTCTGCTGCAGAACTACTGGATGACGATCCACCCGCCGTCGCTCTACATCGGCTTCGTCTCGACGACGGTACCGTTCGCGTTCGCGATCGCGGCGCTCGCCACCGGCAAGCTCGGCGACGCGTGGATCCGCACGACGCGGCGCTGGGCGCTCTTCTCCTGGTTCTTCCTTTCGCTCGGCAACCTGTTCGGTGCCGCCTGGGCGTACGTGGTGCTCGGCTGGGGTGGCTACTGGGCGTGGGACCCGGTCGAGAACGCGGCGTTCATGCCGTGGCTCACCGCGACGGCCTACCTGCACTCGGTCATGATCCAGGAAAAGAAGGACATGCTGAAGGTGTGGAACATGGCGCTGGTGATCCTCACCTTCTCCCTGACCATCTTCGGAACGTTCCTCACGCGATCGGGCGTCATCTCGTCGGTGCACTCGTTCACGCAGTCGGGGATGGGTCCGTTCTTCATGTACTTCCTGCTCGCGATCCTGCTGGTCTCGATCGGGCTCGTGGTGTGGCGTCTGCCGCTGCTCAGGAGCCGCAACGAGCTCGAGTCGGTGTTCTCGCGCGAGGCGACCTTCCTGCTGAACAACCTCATCCTCGTCGGCATCGCGTTCACCGTGTTCTGGGGCACCGTGTTCCCCGTGCTCTCGGAGTGGGTGCGCGGCGTCAAGATCACGGTCGGCCCGCCGTTCTTCAACAAGGTGAACGCCCCGCTCGGCGTGGCCCTGGTCTTCCTGATGGGCGTGGGTCCGGTCATCGCGTGGCGCAAGGCCACGGCGACCAGCCTCTGGCGCAGCTTCGCGGCGCCGATGGGAACCGGCGTCGCGATCGGCGCCATCGCGTTCGCGCTCGGCGCGCGCAACTTCTATGCGGTGCTCGCGTTCTCGGTCGCGGCCTTCGCGCTCGCAACGGTGTGGATCGAGTTCTGGCGCGGCATGCGGGTTCGCCAGGCGATGATGGGCGAGAAGGCCTGGACCGCGCTCTCGCGCCTCATCGGCAAGAACCGTCGGCGCTACGGCGGCTACGTCGTCCACGTCGGCATCGTGATGATCTTCATCGGCATCGTCGCGTCCTCGGTCTTCAAGCTCGAGGTCCAGCGGTCGATGAAGATCGGCGAGTCGCTGGCGATCGGCGGCTACACCGTGCGCTACGACGGCATCCACCAGGAGAGCGACGACCACGTCGACAGCACGTACGCCCTGGTCTCCGTTCTCGAGGGTGAGGGTGCCGCTGCGGTGCGCGTCGGCGAGGTGCGGCCGGAGAAGCGCTTCTACAAGAAGCCCAAGCAGCCGACGACCGAGGTCTCGATCTGGTCCACGCTCCGCGACGACCTCTACGTGGTGCTCGGCAGCTACGACCCGCCCTCGCAGCTCGCCGTGTTCCAGGTGTTCGTCAACCCGATGATCGCCTGGATGTGGATCGGGGGAGTGGTGCTCGCGCTCGGTACGGGCATCTGCATGTGGCCGTCGTACAGCGAGCGCTCGGTGACGGCACAGGCGCGCATCCCGGCCGGATCGCGACCGGCGTGACCAACGGGATGACGGTCCCGTGCGGCGTGCGCGCACCGCTCGTCGCGACGCTCGCGACGCTGGTTCTCGGCGTACTCGCGGCTGGCCTCGCGCCCGGAGCAGCACGCGCGGAGATCGCGACGCAGTACCAGGTGGAGACCGACCTCACCTGCCAGTGTGGCTGCGGTCTCACCGTCCACTCGTGCAACCACCTGAACTGCGGCTCGGGCATTCCACTCAAGAAGGAGATCGGCGAGCAGATCGCGCAGGCGAAGACGCGCGACGAGATCCTGTCCCACTTCTCGACCAAGTACGGCGAGAAGATCCTGTCGTCACCGACGACGTCGGGCTTCAACATCGCCGCATGGACGGTACCGTTCGTGGCGATCGCGCTCGGGGGCCTGTTCATCGGCGTCGTGCTGGTGCGCTGGCGCCGCTTCACCGACGGCCCGGACGCCGCGGCCGGCGTGGCGCCGCCGTCCACGACCGATCCTGACCTCAAGGCGAAGCTCGACCGCGCGCTCGCCGAGCTCGACCGGCGCTCCTGAGGCCATGCCGTGATCGTCACCGTCATCGGCCTCGCGATCGTCCTGCTCGCGGCGTTCTACGTGGCCTGGCCACTGCTGCAGGCCGCACCCCTCGCGTCGCCGGTCACCGACGACGTCGCCGCGGGTACGGCGGAGCACGACAAGGACCAGGCGCTGCGCGCGATCCGCGAAGCAGACTTCGATCACCGGACCGGAAAGCTGTCGGACGAGGACTACGGGGCACTGCGCGCCGAGCTCGAGGGCCGCGCGCTGAGCGCGATGGCGGCGATCGAGCGGGCGAACGCGCCGCACGCGGCGCCACCGGCGCGGGGCGCAGCGCCGGGCGCGACGGCGCCGGCGACTTCGCAGGCGCCTCGCGGCGCCGAGCCCGGCGGCTTCTGTCCCGCGTGCGGCGTGCGCTTCGCGCGCGAGGCACGATACTGTTCCGGCTGCGGCAAGAAGCTGCCCGCGGCACCGCCCCGCGGCCGCCGCCGCGCCTGAGCAGGAGCACTTCCGTGAACGACGAGACGCAGAATCCCACTTCACCCGCGGCTGCGGCTCCGGCTGTGGCCCCGGCCGGGACCCCGGCGCCCGCAACGGCATCGAGCGAGATCACGATCGACGACTTCCTGCGCGTCGACCTGCGCGTCGGCACGATCCGCAAGGCGGAGCCGCACCCGAACGCCGACCGCCTCGTCGTGCTGTCGGTGGACCTCGGCGAGGAGCAGGAGCGCCAGCTCGTCGCCGGCATCCGCGCGCATTACGAGCCGGAGACGCTGGTCGGCAAGCAGATCGTCGTCGTCGCGAACCTGAAGCCGGCGAAGCTGCGCGGCGTCGAGAGCCGCGGCATGATCCTCGCCGCGAGCGACGACTCGGGCGTGCATGTCCTCGCGCCCGACGTTCCCACGGCGCCCGGCGCGAAGGTCAAGTAGGGACGGCGCGGACCGCCTGCCCCCCGGCGCGAAGGTCGAGTAGGGACCGCGCGGCTCGCCTGCCCCCCGACGAGGGTCACGGGGGCGTCGGCGGCAGGCCGCTGTGCCGCAGCAGCGCCTCCGTCGTCGGCGCGCGGCCGCGGAACGCCTCGAAGACCTCCATCGGGTGCCGGCTGCCGCCGAGTGCCAGCACCGTGTCGCGAAAGCGGCGTCCGGTGCGCGCGATCGCCACCGGGTCGTCGAGCCCCGCCTCCTCGAAGGCGCCGAAAGCGTCCGCAGACAGCACCTCGGCCCACTTGTAGCTGTAGTAGCCGGCCGCGTAGCCGCCACCGAAGATGTGCGTGAACCCGCACAGGAATCGGTCCTCGGGAAGCGGCGGGATGGTCGTCGTCCGCGAAGCGATCCGGTGCTGCACGTCGAACGGCGTCCGGTCGCCGTCAGCGTCGTACTCGTGGTGCAGAGCGAGATCGGTGAGCGCGAAGTAGATCTGGCGAAGCATGTCGGATCCGGCGCGGAACGTTCGCGACGCCTCGATCTTGCGGAACGGCTCCTCGGGCAAGCGCTCGCCGGTCAAGTAGTGACCGGTGAGCCCGAGCAGCGTCTCGCGGTGGTAGCACCAGTTCTCCATGAACTGGCTCGGCAGCTCGACGGCGTCCCACTCGATGTTGCGAATGCCCGCGGCGAGAGGGCGCTCGACGTTGGTCAGCATGTGCTGCAGACCGTGCCCGAACTCGTGGAACAGCGTGTTGACCTCGCCGAACGTCATCAGCGACGGCTTGCCGTCGACCGGCGGCACCTGATTGCAGATCAGGTACGCGACCGGGCGCCGGTTCGGCGCGCGGCCGACGCATTCGTCCATCCATGCACCGCCCCGCTTCTCGTGCGGCCGCGAGTACGGGTCGAGGAAGAACGCGGCGACCTCGGAGCCCGACTCGTCGAAGATGCGGAAGAAGCGCACCTCGGGGTTCCACACCGCGGCCGCGCCGTCAGCCGGACGGACCGTCAGGCCGAACAGGCGGCTGGTCAGCGCGAACAGGCCGTCGAGCACGCGCGGCAGCGGGAAGTACGGCCGCAGCTCCTCCTCGGTGTAGGCGAAGCGGCTCTCGCGCAGACGCTCCGCCCAGAAGGCGACGTCCCACGGACGGAGGTCGTCCGCCTCCGGCGCGCCGGCCGCGCGCGCCAACGCTCGCAGCTCCTCGAGGTCGCGCTCGGCGGCCGGGTACGAGGCCGCACGCAGCTCCTCGAGCATCGTCTCCACCGCCTCGACGCTCGGTGCCATCTTGCTCGCGAGGCTCAGCTGCGCGTAGCTGGCGAATCCGAGCAGCC
This sequence comes from Deltaproteobacteria bacterium, assembly GCA_016874715.1. Classification (GTDB taxonomy): domain Bacteria; phylum Desulfobacterota; class Binatia; order UBA12015; family UBA12015; genus VGTK01. Next base: position 66,366 of record VGTK01000001.1, read on the forward strand.
TCGCCTCCTCGCGACGGAGACGCAGGATCTGGCCGAGCAGCGGCTCGTTGTCGAGCTCGCCCGAGCTCGCGCGCGTCACGTACGCGCGATAGAGGTGCTCGCGCAGGTCGCGTCGGCGGCTGTGCTGCTGGAACGGCACGTAGCTGGGCCCGTCGAGCGTGACGCGCCACGGACCGTCGGCGGCCGTCGCATTCTCCTCGCCCGCCTGCCGGGCGGCCTGCGCGGCCAGCTCGAGCGCGCTCTGCGGTAGTCCCGCGACCTCGTCGCGCGAGGTGAGGGTCAGGGAGAACGCCCTGGTCGCGTCGAGCACGTGGTTGCTGAACCTCGTCGCGCACTCGGCGAGCTCGGCCTGGATCGCATTGAAGCGCTCCTGCTCAGCCGGTGCGAGCCCGACGCCCGAGAGCTCGGCGTCGCGCACCAGCGAGGTCACGATCCGCTGCTGGGTTGCGTCGAGGCGCGCCCACTCGGGGCCGTCGCGGAGCTCCCGCAGCGCCCGGTAGACCGGCTGGCTCTGGCCGACACGCAGCGAGAAGGTCACGACGGCCGGCTGCACCTGCTCGTGTGCCGCGCGGAGCTCGTCGCTGTTCCGGACGCCCATCAGGTGCCCGACGGTGCCCCATGCGAGCCCGAGCCGGTCGTTCAGATGCTCGAGCGGCTCGACGATCGCGTGCCACGTGGGCGCGGCGTGCTGCTCGATCCGCTCGAAGTCCTGCTCGAGCTCGGCCAGGAGCGTCGTCATGCCCGGCACCACGTGCTCGGGGCGGATGCGGTCGAAGCGCGGCAGCCCTTCGGACACGAGGAGCGGATTGGTCGCGCCGACGTCAGTGCTGTTTCCCATTCCTCGACGCGTAGCAAAGCACGCCCGCCGAGCCGATCGTCCTCCCGCAGCGCGCGCTGGCCCGCGTACCGGTAGACGCCACCCGAGGAAACGTGCAGGAAGCCCTTCGCGCGGCGGCAGTGCGCGACGAGACGCCCCGCTCCCTCCGCGTTCGCCGCGAGGTCGTACGCGAAGCCGCCGGTCTTCACCACGGCCATGTTGACGACGTAGGTGAAGTCGTCCGGAACCGCGTCGAGCGCGGCGCTCGCAAGATCCAACCGCAGCGGCCGGACGCCGATCTCGCGCAGCCTTGCCACGTCCGCGTCACGCGAGAGCCGGGCGAGGCCATGTACCTCGTTGTGGCGCGCCAGCTCGCGCGCTAGCGGCATCGCAACCTGGCTCGTCGGGCCGGTGATGAGGATCTTCTCGTTGCGCAGCATCGCGCCGTCATGGCGCGGAGGCAGATCCTCCGGCCAGGCTCGCGGGCAGTCCGGAGCTCGGCACGTCGAGGTCTGCTGCTCCCGGCGGACGCGTGTCGGCGTCCTCGGCTTCGCCCACCGCACCGCAACGTTGCCGGCAGATGCGCACCTCCACCACGCCGGCGGCGCAGCCCCCGAGCTGCGACGATGCGCGCCGCCAGCTGGCGCAGTGCGCAGGCGCGGCCGGCGTTTCGACGGCCGCGGCGCCCGTGTGGTGCGAGCGCCGCCAGCCGGAGCCGGCCTGGGCCGGCGGTCCCGAACGACGCCTAGACTTTCTGGACGTTCGCGGCCTGCGACCCCTTACGGCCGGGAACGATCTCGAACTCGACGGTCTGGCCCTCTTCGAGGGTCTTATAGCCCTGAGCCGAGATCGCCGAGTAGTGAACGAAGATGTCCTCTCCCCCGTCCTGCTCGATGAATCCGAACCCCTTCTGCGGGTTGAACCACTTCACCTTCCCCTGAGCCATCCGACCTTCCTCCAACGTTCTCCGGGCCGCGGGTTCCCCTGCGCCCGCGTGCGACCGCGCCCACGCGGGGGGCCGATCGTGTCGATCGTTCCCGGACAGTTCCGAAATCGGCGAGCGTCTTATCACCCGCTCGACTGGAAGGGCAACAACGCCGCGGGGAGTTTGTTCCGCTGAGCCTCTGTGCTAGCTGGACTGCTTCGCGCCGCAGACGATAAAGGAGTGGTATGCAGCGACCGCGCGGTCCGCGCTTTTTACCAGTTCGCCCCGACGAAGAACATCGCACCAATCGGCAGATCCGGGTCCCGCAGGTCCGTTTGATCGGCCTGCACGGTGAGCAGCTCGGGGTGGTCGCCACGGAAGACGCCCTGCGCATGGCGCAGGAAGGGGAAGTCGACCTGGTGGAGGTAGCGCCGACCGCTTCACCGCCGGTGTGCCGTCTGCTGGACTACGGAAAGTTCCGTTATTCCAAGCAAAAGAAGGACGCCGAGGCGAAGAAGAAGCAGCACGTGACGCAGCTCAAGGAGCTGCGCATCCGCCCCGGCACCGACTCGCACGACGTCGAGCGTCAACTGAAGAAGGCGCAGGAGTTCCTCACCGACGGCCAGCGGGTCAAGTTCACGCTGCGCTTCCGCGGCCGTGAGATGGCCCACCAAGACCTCGGCAGGGGCAAGCTGACGGGCATCGCGAACCAGCTCGGCGAGTTCGGCTGGGTCGAAATCGAGCCGCGCACGGAAGGCCGCGTGATGCACCTCGTGATGGCCCCGGGGCAACGCAAGCGAGCCGTCCTGCCGACCGGCCCGGGCGCGCCCAGGCCGCCTGCCGCAGGCGGCGGTGTGCCACAGGGCGCCGCTGCGCCGTCTGCGGGCGGCGCGGCTCCGGCGCAGGGCACCGGAGCCGCAGGAGCGGCGAAGGAAGTGCGCCCTCAGCAGCCGCGACCGGCCTGACCGACACCGGCCAGCGCGTCCACCGCGAGCGCGCCCTTCTCGTTCCCGGTACGCCGCCACGGCGCCGGCACACGGGCATCAGAACCAGCCCGACCACCAGCTCGTACGCGCGACGTCGTGTGGGGCGACCAGGTCGGTCCGGCCGATCTCCTTGTCGCCCTGCATCGTCACCACCTCGCCGACCACCTGCCCCTTGGTCACCGGCGCGCTGACCTGCGCAGGGACCTTCACCTCCACCTTGACCCGCGCCGCCTGGTCGCGCGGCAGAACCACGCGCAGGCCCTTCGCCGCTTGACCGACGAAGAACTTCTCCGCCCCGCCCGACACCGAGATCTGCGCGCCGACGGGCTGCCCCGCCTTCACCGGCTCGATCGCCTTCCAGCCGGCGAACCCCTTCGAGAGCAGCCGCGCCGCCTCGTCGAAGCTGCCCTGCTTGGTCGGCGCGCCGAGAACGACGGCGATCAAGGCGAGGCCGTCGCGGCTCGCGGTCGCCGTGACCTCGAAGCCCGCCGCGGCGTAGTAGCCGGTCTTGAGCCCGGTCGCGCCGTCGTAGGTCCGCACCAGGTGGTTGGTGTTGCGCATCGTGAACTGCCCGCCGCGAAACGGCGCCTCCGACGAGCCCGCCCACCCCATGATCTCGGGAAACTGGGTGAGCTTGCGGCCGAGGATCGCGAGGTCGGTCGCACTCATCAGGTCGGGCTTCTGGTCGGTCGCCGGCGGCAGTCCGTGCGGGGTGTGGAACTCGGTGTTCTTCATGCCGAGCTCCTGCGCGCGCTGGTTCATCCTCTCGACGAACGCGTCCGACGTACCGCCGATGCGCTCGGCAACCGCCATCGACGCGTCGTTCGCCGACGAGATCATGATCGCGGCCAGCATGTCGCGCAGCGGGAACTGCTCGCCCTCCGCCAGGTAGACCTGCGAGCCGCCGATGCTGCTCGCCCATGCGGACGCGGGGATCGGCTCGTCGAGCGAGAGCTGGCCCGCGCGGACCTGCTCCATCGCGATCAGCACCGTCATCATCTTGACCATCGACGCGGGCGGCCAGGGCGTGTTCTCGTTCTGCGCGAACAGCACCTCCCCGCTGTCGCCGTCCATGAGGATGGCCGCCGTGTACGGCGCCGCCGGCTTGAACGGCACCTCGGCGCGCCCGGAGGGCCTCTTGCCGGCGGCAGCCCCCACCGGGGCCGCCGGGACCTGTGCGGGTGCGGCGCCGGCGGCGTGAGCCTGGAGAACCAGCAGCGCCAGCGTGATCGCCAGCACCCTGCCCGAGTTACCCACGAACTCCACTCCTCGTCCCCCCTCGCGTCGCGCCGACCCGCTTTCTCGACGGGCCAGATCGTACCCGTCTTTCGTCTGACGTCCTCACCGGCTTCGCCGACCACGAGGGATGAACCCGCAGGGCGTGTTCATCGGACGGTCACCGTGCACCCGAGGACTCCGGCTGCGCCGCTCCTTAGCACGCCGCGACGCCCGCGGGCGCGCGCGGCGCGCTGGAACTTTCCGCCGGTGTGGGCGAGACTCGCGCGATGCAGTCCGGGGCCGCAGCATCCCTGGTCGAGGCGCGCGGCCTGAAGAAGGCGTTCGGCTTGAGCATGGTCCTGCGCGACGTCCACGTCGACGTCTTCCCCGGCGAGGTCGTCGCCGTGCTGGGCCCCAACGGCGCCGGCAAGAGCACGCTGCTGCGCATCCTGGGCTGCATCGCGCGGGCGAGCGCGGGGACCCTCGCGCTGTTCGGTACCGACTGCCACCCCGGTCGCCCCGAAGCGGCCGTGCTGGGCCGCATCGGCTTCCTCGGCCACGAGGCGATGCTCTACCAGGACCTGACGCCGCGTCAGAACCTCGAGCTCTTCGCACGGCTCTACCGCGGCGTGCGCGCCGGCGACGCGACGCCGGAGGACCTCGCCCGGGCGAGCCTCGAGCGGGTCGGGCTCGCGCACGCGCAAGAGCGCGCCACGCGCGCACTCTCGCGCGGCATGCTGCAGCGCCTCGCGATCGCGCGCGCCACGCAGCACGAGCCTGCGCTGCTGCTGCTCGACGAGCCGTTCACGGCCCTCGACGAGTCGGGCGTCGATCTGCTCTCGGAGATCATCCGCCGTCGCGCCGCGAGCGGTGCGGGGGTCGTCCTGATCACGCACGACCTCGCTCGCGTCAGCGGCCTCGCGACGCGCGTGGTGGTGCTGGTCGGCGGTCGCGTCGCGTACGACGCGAGCCCCGTTCCACCGGCCGGCGACCTCGCGCGCGACTACCGCCGCCTCACCGGGCTCGCCGTCTGACATGTGGACCATCGTCCGGAAGGACCTCGCGATCGAGCTGCGCACCGGCGAGATGGCCTCGTCGATGTTCCTGCTCGCGCTGCTGATCATCATCGTGTTCGCGTTCACGCTCGAGCCCGAGCGCCTGATGGCGCCCGAGTTCCTCGCCGGGCTGTCGTGGACCACGCTGCTCGTCGCGGGCACGCTCGCGCTCAATCGCTCGTTCGTCCTCGAGCGCGAGGCGGGCGGGCTGACCGGGCTCGCGCTCGTACCGATCGACCGCGGCTCGATCTACCTCGGCAAGGCGATCGGCAACTTCCTGCTGCTGCTGGTCGCGGGCTTCGTGCTGCTGCCGCTGATCGCGATCCTGCTCGGCACGCGCGGCCTGTCGCCGACCTGGCTGCTGCCGGGCGTGATCGTGCTCGGCGTCGCGGGGATCGCGGTGATCGGTACGCTCTGCGCCGCCATCGCGAGCCGCACCCGGGCCCGCGAGGTCCTGCTGCCGATCCTGATGTTCCCGCTGCTCGCTCCGCTGCTGATCGCGGCGACGCGCACCACCGCCGGCGCGCTCGTGGGCGAGAGCGCGTCGGACCTGCAATCCTGGCTGCTGATGCTGGGCGGATTCGATATCGTCTTCGCCACCGCGGGCTGGCTGAGCTTCGACTTCCTGCTCGACGAATGAGGAACCGATGAGCGAATCGCGACGAACGTGGCAGGACGTGATCCTGCCGTGGTCGACCTTCGTGTCGATGCTGGCCGCCATCGTGATGGTGTTCCTGCTGGCGCCGAGCGAGCGTGACCAGGGGATCGTGCAGCGCATCTTCTACTTCCACGTGAACCTCGCCTGGATGGCGTTCGGCGGCTTCGCCCTGGTCGCCGGCACGAGCATCTGGTTCCTGCGCACGGGAAGCCGCCGGGCGGACCGTCTCGCGCACGCCAACGCCGAGGTCGGCATGCTCTTCACGACGCTCGTGCTGGTCACCGGACCGATCTGGGCGCGGCCGATCTGGGGCGTCTGGTGGACGTGGGACCCGCGCCTCACCATGACCGTCGTGCTGTGGGCGATCTACGCGGCGTACCTGATGCTGCGCCGGCTCGGCGGCGAGGACGACACCATCCTGCGCTACGCGGCCGTGCTCGGCATCGTCGGCTCGCTCGACATCCCGCTGTTGATCCTCGCGGTGCGGCTGTGGCGCGGCGTGCACCCCGCGGTCATGCTGTCCGACGACCCCGACGCCGGCCTGAAGGACCCGCTGATGGGCTGGACGCTCCTCGTCTCGGGCATCGCGCTCGCCCTGCTCTTCACCTGGCTCGTCTCGCTGCGCGCACGGCTGCTGGCCGTCGACGAGACCGTCGCCGCCATGCACCTGGAGGGAGCGCGCTCATGAAGGGGCTCTACTACCTCGCCGCCGCCTATACCGCGGTGTGGATCGCGATCTTCGGCTACGTGATGTCGATCGGCCGGCGCGCGCGGAAGCTCGAGCGCGAGCTGGAGGAGCTGCGCAAGTAGGATCCGCGTCCGGCGGCGCGCTCAGGCGGGTAGGCCGCCGCCGAGCTCGAGAAGCCGCCGCTCGAGCTCCGGCGGCCAGTCGTCGAGCGGGACGTCCGCGTCGACCACGATCTCGAACTTGCCGTTGGGTAGGCGCTTGACGCTGCCGGGCGACGCCGGACGCAGCGGGATCACCACCGCCTCGCGGTGCACGCCGAGCCGGTCGACGACGGCGAGCACGCGCTCGATCTCCTTCATCCCGAGGGGTTTCGGCGGCATCGCGCTCACACCAGCCGCGCGCCGCGGCCCGACCAGTACTGGTCGCGCAGCACGCGCTTGTAGATCTTGCCGTTCTCGAGCCGGGGCAGCGCGGTGACGAAGTCGATCGAGCGCGGCGCCTTGTAGTGCGCGATGTGCTCGCGGACGTAGGCGATCAACTCGCGCTCGAGCTCGGCGCCGGGCTCGACTCCGGGCGCGAGCTGGACGACGGCCTTCACCTCCTCGCCCATGTCCTCGTTCGGCACCCCGATCACCGCGACGTCGTCGATGCGCGGGTGCGCGGCGAGGCAGTTCTCCACCTCCTGCGGGTAGATGTTCACACCGCCGGAGATGATCATGTGCGACTTGCGGTCCGTCAAGTACAGGTAGCCGTCCGGGTCGATGTGGCCCACGTCGCCGAGCGTGAACAGCCGTCCGACGTAGGTCGAGGCCGTCTTTGCTTCGTCCTTGTGATAGCGAAAGCGCGCCTTCGGGTCCTCGGGTGCCTCGAAGTAGACGCCGCCGTCGGTGCCCTGCGGGACTTCGTTCCCGTTCTCGTCGAGGATCCAGACCTTGCCGCCAGCCCAGTGCTTCCCCACCGAGCCCTGGTGCGTGAGCCACTCGTCGGACTTGACGAGCGTGCCGCCACCCTCGGTGCCGGCGTAGTACTCGACGATCTTCGGCCCCCACCAGTCGATCATCGCCTTCTTGATCGGGATCGGGCACGGCGCGGCCGCGTGGATCGCGACCTTGAGACTCGACACGTCGTGGCGGCGCTTGACGTCGTCGGGCAGCTTCAGCAGGCGCACGAAGTGCGTCGGCACCCACTGGCTCGAGGTCACGCGGTGGCGCTCGATGGCCGCGAGCGCCTTCTCCGGGTCGAACTTCTCCATCACCACCGCAGTCGCGCCGATACGGTGCTGCAGCGCGGTGAACTGCAGCGGGGCCGCGTGGTACAGCGGCCCCGGCGAGAGGTAGCGGTCGTTCTCGTCGAGCCCGAAGAACATCTGGAAGGCGAAGACGGTCATGGTCGCGGCACCGGTGCCCACCGGGTCGAGCGGCAGCGGCGGACGGACGCCCTTCGGGCGCCCGGTCGTGCCCGACGAGTAGAGCATCGCCGCACCCTCGCGCTCGTCCCCGGGCCGCGTGGTCGGGAAGCCGTGCACGGCCTCATCATACGGTGTGAAGCCGTCCATCTGGCCGCCGACCGAGATGCGCTGCTCGATCTTCGTCAGCCGCGAGATCGCCGGCACGAGCTGGCCCGCGAAGCGGACGTTCGCCACCAGGACGCGCGCGTCGCAATCGTCGAGCACATACTCCATCTCCTCGGTCGACAGGTGCCAGTTGACCGGGGTGAAGTAGAGGCCGGAACGCATCGCCGCCCAGTAGAAGTCGAAGAAGTGCTGCTCGTTGGTGAGCACCACGGCGATGCCGTCGCCAGGTCTCAGCCCCCACGCGCGGAAGGCGTGCACGAGCCGGCTGGAGCGCTCGTCGAGCTCGCGATAGGTGACCGTGACGTCGCGGTCCGCGAAGATCAGCGCTGGCTTGTCGGGATGCTTGTCCGCACTCGTGCCGAGATCCATGACCCGGTTCTACCGCCCGGGAGAAGGCACGCGCAAAGGCCTGCCCGGAGCTACCGCTGCGGTGTCGCGGCTCCGTCGATGAGCCGGGCGAGCACGTCGGGTGTGAGCTCGCGCAGCGATGCCACCGCGAGCCGCGCGCCGGCCTCGAGCAGGGCCTCGCGCGGTGCCGTGCCGATCAGGGCGACGGGTGCCGCCCCGGCGGCGTGCGCGGCGCGGATCCCGGCCGGCGCGTCCTCGATCACCGCGCAGCACGCCGGCGGCACGCCGAGGCGCTCCGCCGCGAGCTGAAACACCTCTGGGTCCGGCTTGCCGCGCGTGACGTCGCGCCCCGTCACCACGGCCGCGAACGCATCGCGGCGGCCGAGCCCATCGAGCGAGAGGACGACGTTCTCGGGCGGCCCCGACGACCCGACCCCGAGGGCGAAGTCCGCGGCGCTGAGCGCGTCGATCAGCGCCACGGCACCGTCCATCGCCGGGAACGCTTCCCGCACGAGGTCGCGATAGAGCGCTTCCTTGCGGTCGTCGATGTTGCGCGCGGCGTCGTCGTCGACCCTGTCGCCCCAGAACGACCGGATGATCTCGCGGCTCGTTCGCCCGAAGGTCCGTGCGAAGTCGGCCTCGCTCATGTCGAGGCCGTGCTCACGCAGGACGTCCCGCCAGCTGCGGAAGTGCGCATCCCAGGAATCCGCGAGGACGCCGTCGATGTCGAAGATCACCGCTCGTCGCATCGGGTCACGGTAACAGATCCCCGGTTGGCGCCCGAGCGATCGAGAGCGCTTGGAACTCGAACGCGCGCCCAGCTAGCGTCGCGCCCGTGGGACCGCCGCGGCATGCCACGTCGGTCGGCGTCGCGCGCGAGGCCGGCGTCGGCGCCGCCCGCCACGCGCCGTCGGGGCCCCACGCAGCGAGCGATCTGCAGGTATCGCGAATCGGCTTCGAGCGGACCGCGCGGGCCCGGGCGAGACGCCTGCGCGAGCGGCGCTGCGCGCCCATGCTCGGGGTCCCGCGATGAGGAGTGGTCTGATGCTCCTGGCGGGTGCCGCGACTCTGGCCGCGCTCGCCTGGTGGTTCGGGGTCGGCGGCGTCCTTGCGGCCCTCCGCGCCGCCTCGCCCGCCGGGCTGCTGGCGTACCTGGCGCTGTCCATCGCAATCCTGCTCCTGCAGGCCTCACGCTGGGCGCTGGTATCGGCCGCCGTCGGCGGCGCGCCACGCTTCGGGCGCCTCGTCGCCGCGCGCGTCGCCGGCGACGGCCTCGGCTCGCTGCTGCCGCTGGCCCGCGTCTCCGGCGATCCGTTGCGCGCCGTTCTGGCGCGCAGTGGCGACACGCCCCTGTCGACCGCCACCGCCGGCGTGGCGATCGACCGGCTCCTCGAGCTGATCGGCAACCTCCTGGCGGTGGTCGTCTACGTCGGCGTCTTCTCGCTCGCCACCGTGCGCGGCACGTCGGCACGCACCTCGCTGGCGCTGGGCGCCGCCGTGCTGGTGCCGCTCGCGTGCATGGCGGTGCTCGTCGTCCAGCTCGCCCGCGGCAACCGTCCGCTGGCACCGCTGTACGGACCGCGGGTGCGGCGCTGGGTGCCACGCCACCAGCACTGGCTCGACGGGCTGCGTCGGGTCGAGGAGCACCTCGTCGTTTTCTTCCGCGCCCATCGCGCGTCGTTCGTGATCGGGCTCGCCTGTACGATCCTGATCGAGTGCGTCGTCGTCTTCCAGTACCGCGCCCTGCTCGGCGCCTTCGGGGTCGAGCTCGAGCTTCCCACCCTCCTGATGGTGCTGGTGGGCGGCGGCGTCGCGCGAGCGGTGCCGACCCCGGCTGCGATCGGGGCGCTCGAGGCCGTGCAGGTGCTCGCGGTGGGCGCCGCCACCGGGCGCGCCGATCTCGGCTTCGTCGTCGGCGTCATCGTGCGCCTGCACGAGACCCTGCTCATCCTGGTGGGGCTCGCGACCCTGTCCGCGCTCGGCTTCTCCCCGACCCGTATCGCCACCACACCGCGCGTGCCACCCGCTTGACCACGCCCGGAACCTCGGTCGGCCTCGGTCGGGTCCGCCTCCTCTTCTACGCGATCGTGATCGCGTGCAACGCGCGCCACGGCGCGGCGGACGACGGGTCGATCCGACCGGGCGATCGCTGTCCGTGGGCGGGAGCACCGGGAGGGACGTCCGACCCGGGACACCGAGCGAGCGCCCACCTCGCGTCTACGCGAGGACGCGACGGACGATGCGCAGCACCTCCGCGACCGACCATGCCTGGAACGGGCAGCCGCCGGGCTCGTGCGGCGCCGCGGCATCGGCGATCTCGGAGACGTGGCCCAGCCCGGCGTGGGCGAGGTGCCCTTCGAGCGGCAAGACGAAGCGTTCGCGCGCCTCCCGCTTCACCGCGGGCGTCGAGCCCCGGACGCGCACCCAGGCCTCCACGAACGGACCGAACAGCCACGGCCAGACGGTCCCCTGGTGATACGACGCATCCCGCTCGCGCGGGCCGCCGCGATACGCGGCAGCGTAGCCCGGCTCGTCCGAGGCCAGCGAGCGCAGGCCAAGCGGTGTCCAGAGTCTCGACTCCACGCCGTCGACGACCGCGCGGGCGCGGGCGCCGTCGAGCAGGCTGATCGGCAGCCCGCCGACCGCGAGGATCTGGTTCGGGCGAAAGGTCGCATCCGCCGCGCCGGCGACACCGTCCGGATCGACGACGTCGTAGAGGCAGCCCCCGTCCGCATTCCAGAATCGTCGCTCGAAGCTCGCCCGCCCCTGCCCCAGCAGCGCCGCCCAGCGGTCGGTCCGCGCCGACGCCGCGTGCAGGGCGGCGAGCCACAGCGCCTGGATCTCGACCGGCTTTCCGATGCGCGGCGTGACCACCCAGTCGCCGATCTTCGCGTCCATCCACGTCAGCTGGACCCCGGGTTCGCCGGCGAACAGCAGCCCGTCGCTCGCGTCGAGCCCGATGCGGTGGCGGGTGCCGCGAACGTATCCCTCGAGGATCGCCTCGATCGCGCCCCACAGTGCTGCCACTTCGGCGAGCGGCAGGGGGTGCCCGGCGATCGTCGCCGCGTCGAGCAGCTCGCGCGCCGCGACGACGAACCACAGCGCGGCATCGACCGAGTTGTACTCCGGCTGCTCACCGTGGTCGGCGAAGCGGTTGGGCAGCATTCCCTCCGAGACGACGTCGGTCCAGGCGAGCAGGATCTCGCGCGCGACGTCGAGCCTTCCGGTCGCGAGGCAGAGCCCGCGCACGGCGATGAACGTGTCGCGGCCCCAGTCCCCGAACCAGGGATAGCCGGCGATGATCGTCTTGCCCGGGCCACGGCGGACGACGTACTGATCCGCGGCCGTCACCAGCGTGCGCTGCAGGACCTCCGACTCCGGAACGCCGGCGACGAGCCGCGCGCGCCGCTCGGCTTCGTCCCGGGCGAGGGCCGCCGCGTCGACCGCGCGCCGCCGCTCCTCGGTGCCTGCGACGACGGTCGCGCACGGCAGCCGGTCGAGGTCGAAGTGCAGCGTGAACGGCTGGAACAGATCCTCGCGGAAGTCGAGGCCGCGCGCGCGCTCCACCGCGTACTCGAAATCCCGGTACCAGTCGCCGGCGCCGTCGACGCGGTCGGCGTCGTGGGCGACGTGCAGCGCCGGCAGCCCGCGATAGGGCGTCACGGTCGCCACGCCGTCGCCGAGCACGACCCGGCGATCGATGCCGTCGTTCGCGTGCGTCGTCGCGTGGAAGTCGCGGAACGCGATCAGCGGCCGGACCTCGAGCCGCACGGGCGCGTCGGCCGCACCGTCCTCGCGACGCAGCTCCCACGTCACCACGACGGTGTTCTCGCCGTGCACCAGCAGCACCGACTTCTCGAGGACGAATGCGTCCACCGCGTGGACGAAGACGGGAAACGGATCGAGACGGAACTCGCGCTGCAGGGTGAAGCCGGCCGGATGGATCGTTCCGGGGTACTGGTTCGCCGCCAGCTCGTAGCGGCGGTCCCCGACGACCAGGGTCTCCTCGAGCTTCGCGAGCAGCAGGTAGCGGTCGCCGGGCGGCTGCAGCGCGGCGGTCAGCAGCCCGTGGTAGCGGCGGGTATCGAGGCCGACGATCGTCGACGAGGCGAACCCGCCGATGCCGTTGGTCTCGAGCCACTCCCGTCGGAGCGCCCGATCGAGGTCGCCGCAGATCGAGTGGTCGAAGCGAAGCATGGTGCGGTCACGAGCAAACGCGAGGCCCGCCGCCCAGGCAAGGGACAACGGCCGAAATCCGCCGCGACGGTGAGGCGCCGCCGTCGCCGCCCGCGGGCCTGCGCGGCGCAGGCCACCGCATGTCGCGGATCGGCGACGGTCGTGGCCGCGCTGGCGCTCGTCGGACCTGCCGCGCTCGGTTTCGACGGCGCTTGCCGATATGGTCTGTACGGCACCGCGCCCGGAGACCGGGCGCCGCCGCGGAGGGGGCATGACTATCGAGCAGGATCGGCTACGCAGCGGCGGTAGCCGCTGGCGACTGTGGGGTCCCTACGTCTCCGACCGGGCGTGGGGAACGGTGCGCGAGGACTACGGTGCGGCGGGCAGCGCATGGGAGTACCTGTCGCACGACGCCGCCCGCTCGCGCGCCTACCGCTGGAACGAGGACGGCATCGCCGGTGTTTGCGACGAGCTGCAGCGACTGTGCTTCGCGCTCGTGCTGTGGAACGGCCGCGACCCGATCCTGAAGGAGCGCCTCTTCGGCCTCACAGGCAACGAGGGCAACCACGGCGAGGACGTGAAGGAGCTCTACTGGTATCTCGACTCGACCCCGACCCACTCGTACATGCGGATGCTCTACAAGTACCCGCAGGCGGCCTTCCCCTACGCGGATCTCGTCGAGCGTAACCGCCGCCGTGGCAAGACCGAGCGCGAGTACGAGCTCCTCGACACCGGCGTGTTCGACGAACGTCGCTACTTCGACGTCTTCGTCGAGTACGCGAAGGCCGACACCGAGGACCTGCTGGTGCGGATCACCGCGCACAATCGCGGTCCCGACGCGGCTCCGCTGCACCTGCTGCCCACGCTGTGGTTCCGCAACACGTGGTCCTGGAGCGGACGCGCCGACGAGCCGCGACCCCAGCTGCGCTGCGCGCCGACGGATCCGCACACGGTCGACGCGACCCACGCGACGCTCGGCCACTACCGGATGACCTGCCTGGAAGGACGCCTCGACGGTGCCGACGATCGTCCGCACGTGGTCCCGGAGGTGTGGTTCACCGAGAACGAGTCCAACGTCGAGCGCCTCTTCGGAGTCCCGAACGCTCGGCCGTGGGTGAAGGACGCGTTTCACGCGCGCCTCGTCGAAGGGCGTCTCGACGCAGTCAACCCGGGGCGTGCCGGCACCAAGGCCACCGCGCATTACATGTTCACGATCCCACCCGGAGGCTCGGCGACGGTACGCGTGCGGCTCGTGAAGCCGGAGCTCTTCACCGGGCGGACGCCTGCCGCCGCCGTGCTCGACTTCGACCGCGTCTTCGACGACCGCAAGGCCGACGCCGACGCCTTCTTCGACGCGCTGCACGACGAGGGCGTCGACGACGATCAGCGCGCGATCCAGCGTCAGGCGCTCTCGGGGCTGCTCTGGAGCAAGCAGTTCTTCCATTACAACGTCGCCCGCTGGCTCGACGGCGACGCGGGGCAGCCGAAGCCGCCGGTGGAGCGCCTGCACGGGCGCAACCACACCTGGCGCCACCTCGACGCGATCGACGTGCTGTCGGTGCCCGACAAGTGGGAGTACCCGTGGTTCGCCGCGTGGGACCTCGCCTTCCACTGCGTCGCGCTCGCGATCGCCGATGCGGAGTTCGCCAAGAGCCAGCTCGTCCTGATGGGGCACGAGTGGTACCAGCACCCGAACGGTCAGACGCCCGCCTACGAGTGGGCGTTCGGCGACGTGAACCCCCCGGTGCTGGCCTGGGCGGCGTGGCGTGTCTACCAGATCGACCGCAAGCAGACCGGCCGCGGTGACCTCGAGTTTCTCGAGCGCGTCTTTCACAAGATGCTGCTCAACTTCACCTGGTGGGTCAATCGTAAAGACCAGGAGGGCAACAACGTCTTCGAGGGCGGCTTCCTCGGCATGGATAACGTCGGCGTCTTCGACCGCTCGGCGCCGCTGCCGACCGGTGGCCACCTCGAGCAGAGCGACGCGACCAGCTGGATGGGCATGTTCTGCCTGAACCTGCTGCGCATCGCACTCGAGCTCGCGACGCACCGTCGCGCCTACGAGGACATCGCCACCAAGTTCTTCGAGCACTTCTTGCAGATCGCCGCTGCGATGAGCGACATCGGCGGTAGCGGGATTGCGCTCTGGGACCAGCAGGACGACTTCTTCTACGACGTCCTGCGGACGCCCGACGGCCGCGCCGAACCGCTCAAGGTCCGCTCGATGGTCGGCCTCGTGCCGCTGTTTGCGGTGACCACGATCGAGCCCGGCGAGCTCGAAAAGCTACCCGAGTTCAAGCAGCGGCTCGAGTGGTTTCTCGAGAACCGACCAGACATGGCGGGCCTCGTCTCGCGATGGACCGACCCCGGCGCCGGCGAGCGCCGCCTGCTGGCGATCGTGCGCGGCCACCGCATGAAGTGCGTCCTGCAGCGCATGCTCGACGAGACCGAGTACCTCTCGCCCTACGGCATCCGCTCGCTGTCGCGCTACCACCGTGACCACCCGTACGTCTACGCGTTCGACGGCGCACGCTACGAGGTCGCGTACCAGCCCGCCGAGTCGACGAGCGGGCTCTTCGGCGGCAACTCGAACTGGCGAGGCCCGATCTGGTTCCCCGTCAACTACCTGCTCATCGAGTCGCTACAGCAGTTCCACTGGTACTACAGCGACGACTTCACGGTGGAGTGTCCGACCGGGTCCGGAAACCAGCTGACGCTGGCGCAGGTGGCGGACGAGATCTCGCGCCGCCTGATCCGCATCTTCACGCGCGGCGCGGACGGGCGTCGGCCGGTCCTCGGAGACAGCGAGCTGCTCCAGCAGGATCCCCACTTCCGCGATCTGGTGCCGTTCTACGAGTACTTCCACGGCGACGACGGCAGCGGCCTCGGCGCGAGCCACCAGACCGGCTGGACCGCACTGGTCGCGAAGCTGATTCGCCAGCAGAGCAGGGCCGCCGGGCGGAAGCCGGCGTGACGCGACCCGCCCGTGCTACGCTCGGGGCGTGCGCGAGGCCCCCTGGAGCCGGCTCGTCCGCGAGCTGAAGGACACCGGCTACGAGAGCCCGTACCTCGATCGCCTGCGGGCGCGACTCGACCCGGCGGAGGCGGTCGCGCGCCTCGAGACCGAGATCGTGCAGGAGATGGCGCAGGCTCTCGGCCGCACCGAGGACAAGCTCGACTACGCGCTGCTGCGGCTCGAGCTCGCCGCGCGCGCGATCGACGCGGCACCCGACGAGCTCGTGCGCTACGAGCGCGTACGCGAGTTCAACACGCTCCGGCAGGAGGCCATCGAGGCGCGGCGCAACCTGCAGATCCACCGGGAGGCGATCGGCATCCGGCGCAACCGCATGCTCGACGACCTCTACCCGATTCCACCGCGGCGCTGAGCGAAGAGCACCGCCCGTCAGTGCGCGGGCGCGGCGTGCGCCCCGTACGACAGCTCGATCGCCACCGCGGGTGGCGCGTCCGGACGGTCGCCGTGCTTGTGGAAGCCGCCCGCGATGACGAGCGGCTCCTCGCTGCCGGCCCACGCCCGGCGTGTGTAGCGCTCGCCGCGGAAGCAGGGCTTGCGATAGAGAATCCGCGCGCGTGCCGGGTAGAGCCTTCGCAGGTCGTGACCGCGCGCGGCGAGACCACCGGCCACGAAGTCCTCCATGCTTCGCAGGTACTCCATGCTGTTCACGTGGCGGTTCGCGTCGGTCTGCGTGTAGTGCCAGGCGCCAGGCTCCCGGTCGGCGAAGTCGGCGGCGCGGGCGGCGGACGGCAGCAGGTCCGCCACCTCGGGGATGTCGATGCGGCGCGACGGCACCGTACCGAGGCCCATCTCGGGCGGCAGCGCGACGATGCGGCGGCGCGCCGGATCGGTGTCGTAGCGCGTGAAGACGTTCACGAAGCGCGCACGCCCAACGAGGCCGCCCTGCTGCGTCGTCACCTCGTAGAGTCCCTCGCGCGCGAGGCGGCGGACCTCGCCATTCGCGTCGAGCGACTTCGCCAGACGGGTCGAGCCGCGCACGCGGAGGTCGCCGCGCATCGTCGGCGAGCCCAGCGGCAGGTCGGAGACCTCGGCCTCGACGTACACCAGCGGCGTGAACACGCCGCTGAAGTCGGAGAAGTCGGGCGCGCCGACCCGCCGGTGCCACGATTCGAAGTGCGCCCGCGACAGGTAGCCCGGTAGCGCCGACAGCTTGATCGCGAGGCGCTCGCTCAGGTCGGTGAAGCGGACCGGCTCGCGGAGCCGTATGCTCAGAACGAAGTCGGCGGGGTTGCGGGGCGTGCTCCCCGCGCGCGAGGTTCGCGGCATCGCGCCACGTTAGCCGATTCGTGGCGGCGGATCACCGACGCCGGCCGGCGAAGCCGCACCGGCCCCGACGATCCGCGGGCTCGCCCGACCGCCGCGCGCTTCAGCCCGCGATCGACCGCACCGCGTTCGCGACCGCCGCCGGCGCTCCCGTGTGCGGTGCGTCGCCCTGCTGCGCCACGACCTCGAGCCGCGCACCGGGGATGGCGCCCGCGAGGATGCGGGCGGCGGCCGTCCCGCCCGGATCGCGCTCTCCGGCAAGGATCACCACAGGACAGCGGATCGCGGCGAGCTGCGCGGTGACCGGCTGTGCACCGAGCGCGTGCACGGCGCGCGCGATCTCGGTGAGGCCGATGCCGTCGCCGTCGACCTCCCGCGTCGAGGTCGGACCGAAGATCGATCGGGCGAGGCCCTGCAGCCTGTTCACCTCGCCGGCGCGGACCACGTGTCGCCAGTCCGCCGCGGCGCGCCCGTCGAGCTCGGCAAAGGCGGAGACGAGGACGAGGCCGGCCACCCGATCGGGCGCGGCGAGCGCCGTCTTCGCCGCAACCAGTCCTCCCAGCGCGTGCCCGACCAGGACCGCGCGTGCGATGCCCAGTGCGTCGAGCAGCTGCACGACGTCGGCCGCGAGGCCGTCGAGCGAGCAGGACCCCTCGGGCGCGGTCGAATCACCGTGCGCCCGCTGCTGCACGCAGACGACACGCCCCGCATCGGCCAGCGCAGCCGCGACCCCGGTCCACACCGACGCGTCGTCGAGGAAGCCGGGCAGGCAGACGAACGTCGCCCCGCCGCTGCCCGTTTCGTGCACGCGCAGCGCGTGCGTTCCCAGGTCGATCTTCCTGCTGCTGTCCGTCACGATCACCCCGTTCGCCGCACCAGGGCGGCGGAACCGGATCATTCGCGGAGCGGCGCGCGCAGCGCAAGCCCGCCCCGCGCGGTCCGCCGCATACGGGGCGAGAGACCACCCGAGCTCGCCGGCGGCGCCGGCGCACGGGCGCACCGGCTTGCGCGCCCCGGATGCACCCGGTCACCCCGTGCACGCGGTCGATCTGACCGCAGCGCTCCGATAGAGTCGGGACCGGATGGGCGACGCGCGCGAGCCACTGATCCGGATCCGCTCGGTGTCGCGCCGCTACGTTCGCGGCGTCGACGAGGTGCATGCGCTCGAGAAGGTCTCGCTGTCGATCCCGGTGGGTCGCTTCGTCGCGTTCATGGGGCCTTCCGGCTCGGGCAAGTCGACGCTCATGAACCTCGTCTCGGGCATCGACCGGCCGAGCGAGGGCGAGGTACTCGTCGCGGGCCAGTCGCTCGGCGAGCTCGACGAGGACGAGCTCGCCGAGTGGCGCGCGCGCCACGTCGGGCTGATCTTCCAGTTCTTCAATCTCATTCCCGTCCTCGACGCACGCGAGAACGTGGGGCTGCCTCTGCTGCTCACGGATCTGCCGAAGGCCGAGCGCCTGCGCCGCGCCGAGACCGCTCTGCGCGTCGTCGGACTCGAGGATCGCGTCGATCACTACCCGCGAACGCTCTCCGGTGGCGAGCAGCAGCGCGTCGCGATCGCGCGCGCGATCGTGACCGACCCCGACCTCATCGTCGCCGACGAGCCCACGGGCGATCTCGACGCGCGCAACGCGGAGGCGATCCTGCAGCTCCTGCGGCAGCTGAAGAACGACTTCGGCAAGACCATCATCATGGTCACGCACGACCCGCGCGCGCTGCGCTTCGTCGACCACGCGTTCCACCTCGACAAGGGCCTGCTGCTCGAGGGCGCGGACGCGCAGCGCGCCGATCGGGCGGTCCAGCTCGCTGCAGGCGGCGGCCTCCTGTCGGCGCAGGCGGAGGCGACGCATCCCGGAGCTGCGGGGTGAAGTACGCGCACCTCGTCTGGCGGAACCTCTGGCGAAACAAGCTCCGCACCGTGATGACGGCCGGTGCGATCATGCTCGCCGTCGTGCTGGTGTGTCTCCTGCTCACCATGCCTGCCGGCATGGACGCCATGCTCGACAACTTCGCGAGCAACACGCGGCTCTCCGTGCACAACAAGGCCGGCATCGTCTACCCGATGCCCTACTCGTTCGTGCGCAAGGTTCGGCAGGTCGACGGCGTCGCCGGCGCCGTGGCATGGATGTGGTACGGCGGCGCGTTCGAGGAGGACGGCCGCGTGACGTTCCCGAACTTCGCGGTCGAGGTCGAGCACATCGGCGCCGTCTTTCCCGACTACCCCATCGCGCCGGAGCAACTCGCCGACTTCCAGCGCTACCGCGACGGCGCGATCGTCGGCCGTCAGCTGATGACCAAGTACGGCTGGGCGATCGGCGATCGCGTCGCGCTCAAGAGCACCGCGTGGCCGGTGGACCTCGACTTTCGCATCGTCGGGGTGATCGACGAAGAAGACGCGCCGCACTTCTGGTTCAACCGCGAGTACCTCGATCAGGCGCTGCGCAACGCGGGGATGAGCGGGCTCGGCATCGCGGGTACGATCTGGGTGCGCGCCGCCGACCCGCGCCTGGTGAACTCCATCATGCGCAGGGTCGACGAGATGTCGCGCAACAGCGAAGCCGAGACGGCGTCGGAGACCGAGAAGAGCTTCTTCTCGAACTTCTTCGGATCCCTGCAGGGCCTCGTCACCATCATTCTCGTCGTCACCGGGCTGGTCTCGCTGTGCATCGTGTTCATCGCCGCGAACACGGCCTCGATGGGCGTACGCGAGCGCGCCGGCGAGCTCGCGATCATGAAGGCGATCGGCTTCCCCCGGCGCGTGATCTTCGCGACCCTCCTCGCCGAGGCGGCGCTGCTGTCGATCGTCGCCGGCGCCGCTGGCGTCCTGCTGGCCTTCGGCCTGACCGGGGCGCTGAAGGCTGCCGCCGGCTGGAGCGACGTGCTCGGACCGCTGGGCAACTTCACCGTGACGCCCTTCGTCGTGGTCCAGGGGCTCTTCCTGTCGCTCTTCGTCGGCATGCTGGCAGGCGTCGTGCCGTCGTTCGGTGCGGCGCGGAAGCCGGTGGTCGAGTCCCTGCACGAGGTCTTCTGATGGCGCTGCCGCTCGCCGTGGAGTCGCGCTGATGGCGCTGCCGCTCGCCGTGGAGTCGCGCTGATGGCGCTGCCGCTCGCCGTGGAGTCGCGCTGATGGCGCTGCCGCTCGCCGTGGAGTCGCGCTGATGGCGCTGCCGCTCTCCTACAGCGTGCGCAACGTGCTCGCGCGTCCGACGCGCAGCATGATGACCGCCGCCGTGATCGCGCTCGTCGTCGTCGCGGCGACGCTCTTCCTCGGCCTGATCTCGAGTCTCAAGCGCACGGTCGCCATCAGCGGCGACCCGATGAACCTGGTGGTCATGCGCAAGGGCTCCGACAACGACGGCTCGAGCCAGCTCGCGCTCGAGGCGTATCAGGCGATCCGCTTCTTCGACGGCATCGCACGCGATGCGGACGACCAGCCGCTCGCCTCGCCCGAGCTCGTCGTGCAGCCGTTCCTGCGCACCAGGGACGGCGGCCGCGAGAACGTCCTCGCGCGCGGCGTCGAGCCGGTCGCGCTGCAGGTGCACGACCAGGTACGGATCGTCGAGGGGCGCATGTTTCAGCCGAGCGCCGGCGAGGCGATCGTCGGGCGTGGTGTCGCCAGCCGCTACGCCGACGCCGAGGTCGGCAAGGAGCTGCAGTTCGGACGCGGACGATGGCGGGTGGTGGGCGTCTTCGAGGCCGACGGGTCGGCGTTCGAGAGCGAGATCTGGGTGGACGTGCGCGAGCTCGCGAACGACGCGAAGCGGCCCTTGCCGTACTCGGGCCTGCGACTGCGCGCCGCGACACCGGCCGACCTCGCGCGCCTCGAGCAGCGCATCGACGACGACCCGCGCTACGCGCTCGATGCGCAGCCTGAGGTCGCCTACTACGCGAAGCAGTCCGAGTCGGCGAACTCGCTCTACGTGCTGGTGGTCGGGATCGCGGTCCTCGCCGGCATCGGCGCCGGCTTCGGCGCCGCCAACACCATGTACGCCTCGGTGCAGGCGCGGACCGCCGAGATCGGCACGCTGCGCGCCCTCGGATTCTCGAGGCGCTCGATCCTGATCGCCTTCCAGGTCGAGGCCGTGGCGCTCGCCCTGCTGGGCTTCGTGATCGGCGCCGTGCTGTCGATGGTGCTGGCGGTGGTCCTCAACACGATGCTCGGCGGGATCGCGTTCGGCGCCGAGACCTTCACCACCAACGTGATCACGTTGCGCATTTCACCGTCCGATCTGGTAGGCGTGTTGATCTTGGCCTTGCTGGTCGGCGTGCTGGGCGGCCTCGGCCCGGCCTGGCGGGCGGCGCGACTGCGGCCGATCGAGGCCCTGCGCAAGGCTTGAGCAACCCCGGCGCCATGAACTCCCCCAGCGAACGCGACGAACGCCTTCGCGCCGACCTCCAGTCGCTGCGCATCGAGCGCCAGCCGGGTCCGACGCAAGCGAAGCGGACGCGCCCTCGCGGCGGTTCGAAGGGGCTGCGCGTCGCCGCCGTCGTCGCGACCCTGCTGCTGCTCGTGCTCGGTGTCCGCCTGCTGCGCGGCAGCGCGGTCCCGGTCGAGATCGGGCAGGCCACTGCCGTCGATGCGGGCGCGCTGGAGCCAGCGCCGGTGCTGTCCGGCTCGGGCTACGTCGTCACCGGCGATCGCTACGTGTCGATCGGTGTCCGCGTGGCGGGACGCATCGACCGCTACTTCATCGAGGAGGGGCAGAGCGTCCGTAAGGGCGACCCGCTCGTCCAGCTCGACGACCGCGACTACCGCTCCGGGGTGGAGCGCATCGAGGCGGGCCTCGCGCTCGCCCGCGCCAACACCGCGCTCGCAGACGCCGAGCTGCGCCGCGGCCGGGCGCTGCGCAAGAGCGGCGTGATCTCCGACCAGGAGATCGACGTCCTCGAGAACAAGTCGCGGGTCGCCCACGCGTCGGTCGCCCAGCTCGAGGCCGAGCTCGAGGCCGCGCACGTCAATCTCGAATACACCACGCTGCGCGCGCCCACCGACGGCGTGGTCCTGGCGAAGCTCAAGGAGGTCGGCGAGATCGCCGTGCCGGGCGGCTTCGCGGGCTCGGGCGACCTGGTGCGCATCGCCAACCTGTCGGACATGCGCGCCGAGGTGGACGTGAACGAGGCCGACCTCGAGCGCGTCCGCATGGGCGGTGCAGCGCGCGTGACGCCCGACGCCTACCCCGGCCGGCACTACGCGGCGCGCGTGGTGAAGCTCTACCCGCAGGTCGACCGCCAGAAGGGCACGCTGAAGGTGGAGGTCCGGATCCTCGAGCCCGACGACATGCTGCTGCCGGACATGAGCACGCGCGTGACGTTCCTCGCCGACCAGCCGGCGCCGAGCAGCGGTGACGCCGCGAAGACGGTGCTCGTACCCGCCCGCGCGCTGCAGCGCGACAACGACGGCAGCTTCGTCTGGCTCGTCGAGGAGGGCCGGGTGCGGCGCACGACGGTCGAGACGGCGGGCGAGGCCGGCGATCGCGTACGCGTCGTGTCGGGCCTGACCGGCGGCGAGACGCTCGTCGTCGGCGAGGTCCCCCTCGAGGAGGGCCAGCGCGTGGCGGCAACGGCAGGCGGCTGAGCGCCGCCGCGCTGCGCCGCCCCGGTGTCCCGTCGGGACACTAGCCGCGCCGCAGGCGCTGCATGTCGCGGCGGTCGCGCTTGGTCGGCCGTCCGCTGCCCGCGTCGCGGAACTCCGGCGGCGCGTGGCGACGCCGCTCGATCTCCTCGGGCGACGGAGGCGGCGTGACGTCCTCGTACAGCTCGCGCGCGGCCGGCGCCGAAAGGCGCCGCAGCCCGAGCTCCTTGACCACGAGCTGGCGCCGCCCGGCAACGGTCGTCGCTGCGATCCGGTCACCGACGCGCACCACCTTGTGCGCCGCCGCGGTGTTGCCGTTCACCTCGACCTTGCCGCCCGCGCACGCTTCCGCGCACATCGGCCGCGTCTTGTAGACACGCGCCGCGAGGAGCCAGCGGTCGACACGGACGCCGGCGTCCGGTGCGTTGCCGCTCATCGTGCCGCACTCCGCGTGGCGAGCATGAGGCCGGTCAGCACGGTGGCGCCGCCAGCGACCTGCGGCGTCGAGAGGCCCTCGCCGAGCACGGCGAACGACATCAGCGCGGTCAGCACGGGCACCAGATAGATGAACACGACCGCGCGGCCAACTCCCGCATCGCGGACGCCGTCGAGAAAGAGCTGGCCTGCCACGACCGATGACAGCACCGCCATCGCGACCACCGCGGCCAGAACGGGCGGCGTCGCGTGAGCGAGCTGCACGATCGGGCCGTCGCCGAGCCCGAGGACGCCGAGAGCGATCGCGCCGCCCGCGTAGACCGCGAGGTTCACCGTCGCGGCCGGCAGGCGATCGACGACGAGCCGCGAGGTGAGGTTGAACGTCGCCCAGCACGCGGCGGCGGCGAGTGCCATCAGGTCGCCGGCATCGATGCGCAGCCCGAGCAGCTCGCCGAGGTCACCTCGGCTGATCACGAGCACCGCGCCTGCGAACGCGACCGCCGCGCCGAGGACCTGCATCCGCGCGAGACGCTCGCCCACGAAGGGCAACAGCAGGAGCGTCACGATCGGGTTCAGCGCGATCAGCAGGGACGCGTTCGCGGCACTGGTCCGCGCCAGCGACGCGAGGAACAGCCACGGGTAGAGAACCCCGCCGGACACCACCATGGCGGTGAGCGGCAGGGCGACGCCGGGCGGAATCGCCCGCCCGGGTGGCGCGACGGCGCGTGCGCGCAGGACGACCGGCAGCAGCACCAGCGTCGCCACGACGTAGCGCCACGTCGCGAGCACGAGCGGGGTCATCTCGCGCAGGACGACCTTGCCGAGCACGAAGGCCGATGCCCAGCAGGCGGTCGCGATCGTCAGCCCGACGTAAGCTCGGGTGCGCGCGGCGAGTCCTCGGTACGCGGTGACGCCGCGCGGCGCGCTGACGGCCATGCGGCACCGTATCAGCGCCGCCCTGGCGCAACGAGGGTGATCGACGAAGCTGGAAACGCGCGCGCCGCGGGCCGCGTTCAGGCCCGCGAGGCGAGGAACAGCGCGAGGATCGTCGCGGTCGGCCCGAGCATGACCGCGGTCGCCAGCGCCGCGGCCGCGACGAAGGTCGCGACGTCGACGAACGTGGCACTCGGGACCGGGGCGTCGAGACCCATCTCGGCGCGCATCGCGCCGACGCGCCGTGCTGGCATCGCGTCGTCGACCTCGGTTCGCCCGCGGTAGAAGTTGCGCGAGCGGCGTCCGCGCACCCAGGCACGGAAGACGCGGCGGGGCGAGAGCATCAGGCCGATCGGGATCGCGGCCAGGTTCAGCGCCCACGCCCAGGCGAACGAGCCGCAGCCGCTCGCGATCTCCCACGCACCGATCTCGGCCTCGCCGGTCCAGTCGGTCGCGTAGCCGGTGACGAGGTGGTGCAGGTCGTGCAGCTTGACGGCGCGCACGCGCCCCGGAGCGTTCGGGAACCAGATCGGGATCGGGCCCGCCTTGAGCTTGACCCAGCGCTCCTCGTACGAGGAGTCGAAGCCGTTGTCGCGAAGATACCGGTCGCGGGCAGCGAGCAGCGTTTCGGTGTCGGTCGTCATGGCGTCGTCTCGGTGTCGTGCGCGATGCCGCGCACGAGCTGTTCGAGGCTCGCGCGGAGCTCGTGCTCCGCAGCGGCAGGGGAGGGCAGCACGCCGGAGATCCACTCGATCAGGACGGCGTAGTAGAGCCGGAACATGGTGCGCGCGACCGCGAGCGGCTCGCAGTCGCGCGCGATCTCGCCGCGTTCGCGTGCAACCTCGACGAGACGCGCGATCGCCTGCAGGAAATCGAGCGTGAAGAGGGCGAGGGAGGCGGCGCGCGTCGGGTCGCGGAACGGGAGCTCCGAGAGGAACACCCGCGATAGACGCGGGTCGCGCGCGTAGTAATCGTAGAGGCTGCGGAACACGCGCAGGCCCGCGTCGAGCAGCGGCAGGTCGGACTCGAGCGAGGCGACCGCAGCACGGTGTACCGGCGCGATGTCGTCCTTGAAGAGCCTCAGCAGAAGGTCGCGCTTCTCGGGGAAGTAGAGGAACAGCGTGCCGGTACCGATGCCGGCGCGCTGCGCGATGGCGCGCGTCGTGGTGGCTTCGAAGCCGTCGCGCGAGAAGAGCTCCCGCCCGGCGGCGAGGATGCGCACTTCCTTGTCGGCCCGGTTGCGCTCCCGGAGCCCGTACTGAGCACGCTCAGAAATGAGCATGGTGGGTTTCTAGTCATGGCTCGCCGGTGAATCAAGGCGGGGCCGGGAGGTCCTTGCGCAGCAGGGACGGGCGGGGCTACCTGCCCGGGATGCTGCTCGATCGTTTTCGACTCGACGACAAGGTCGCCATCGTCACCGGCGCCGGCCGCGGCATCGGCCAGGGGTGCGCCCTGGCCTTCGCCGAATGCGGCGCCCACGTGGTCTGCAGCGCCCGCTCGCAGGACGAGATCGACGCCACCGCCGCGCGCGTGCGGGCTCTGGGCCGCCGGGCGCTCGCCGTTCCCTGCGACGTGAACCAGCGCGCCCAGCTCGACAACCTCGTCGCGGAAACGCTGCGCGAGTTCGGGCGCATCGACGTCGTGGTGAACAACGCCGGCGGCTGGCCGCCGAAGCCGGCGCTGCAGACGAGCGAGAAGTACTTCGAGGATGCACTGCGCTTCAACGTCACGTCTGCGTTTCTGCTGAGCAGGCTCACCATCCCGCACATGCTCGAGCGCGACGGCGGCGCGATCGTGAACATCTCGTCCGCCGCCGGGCGCCTGCCGATGTCCGGTTTCGTCGCCTACGGCACCGCGAAGGCCGCGCTGTCGTTCATGACCAGGGAGCTCGCGATCGAGCTCGCGCCACGGGTCCGCGTGAACGCGATCGCCGTGGGCTCCGTCGAGACGTCGGCTCTGGCGCCGTTCCTCGACGCCGACCTGCGCGCGAAGATGGAGGGCATGACGCCGATGCGGCGACTGGGCAGCGTCGACGACATCGCGATCGCCGCCCTGTACCTCGCATCGCCGGCGAGCAGCTACGTGACCGGAAAGGTCATCGAGGTCGACGGCGGACTGATCACGACGAACTGGCCGTGTTGATTTCTGCGAGGGGGCACGCGCCCCCTCGCCCCGCGCGGCGAAGCCGCGCGGGGCCCCACTCCCTGCGGTCGCTGCGCTCCGCGCTCGCCTGCGGCTCGCGTGCGCGGGACGGTGCCGGGGGCGGCACGAGCGTCGCGCGGGGCCGCCACACTACCCACCGTCGCTGCGCTCCGCGCTCGCCTGCGGGGGCTCCTGCGACTGTCAAGTACGCAGGCGGACGAGGAACGACACCACCGTCACGATGATGCGGCAGGTGTCGAGCCAGGGGTCGTAGTGGCTGATGCGCTCGGCGGGTGGCGGGTAGAACACGGCGACCCCCCGGGTCTCGATGCCGATGCCGCGCCGCGCGGCGAGAATCAGCACTTCGCTCTCGAACTCGTAGCGTTCGGCCTGCACGCCGAGGTTGAGGATCGCGGCGATCGGGTAGATGCGGAAGCCGGTCTGTGTGTCGCGGAAGTCGCGACCCGCGGCTAGCGACACCCACCAGTTCGCGAAGTCGTTGCCGAAGCGCTTGATCGGTGCGACCTCCTGCTCCGGAGCGATGCGGCGTGCGCCGAGCACGAGCGCGTCCGGAGCCGAGCGGGATGCGTCGATCATGCCCTGCATCTCGCTCGACAGGTGCTGCCCGTCGCCATCGACCGAGAACGCGTGCGTGAAGCCTTCGGCGAGGAGCCGCACGAGGCCGCTGCGCAGGGCCGCGCCCTTGCCGCGATTCGCCTCGTGGCGGATCACCTCGGCCCCGGCCGCCTGCGCGAGCCGCGCGGTAGCGTCCGTCGAGCCGTCATCGACCACCAGCACGTGCTCGCAATGCTGCGCGGCGCCGCGGACGACGTCGGCGATCGTGCGCGCGCAGTCGAGTGCGGGCACCAGCGCAGCGACGCGGTGCCCCGCCACCGGCGCCGGCGCCAGCGGCGCCCCTTCTTCGGGCGCGCGTGGTGCGGCGTGGGGCGCGCTCCCGTTGCGGCTCGGTGCGGGTGAACCCGCGGACGTGCTTCCGTTCGACACGGGCGGCTCAGCGCTCCGCGTCCCGCGCGGCGGCGAGTCGCGCCGCGATGCGCTGCGCGACCAGGTCGCGGATCGCGGCGCGCTCCTCGACGTCGCGGCCCCGGGTCTCGATCGGCTCGAGCACCTCGAGCACGACGGTTCCCGGCAGGATCGAAAGGTACCTGCCGGCCGGCATGATGCTCGACGTGCCGTGGATCGCGATCGGCACGATCGGTCGGCCGAGCTGCAACGCCAGCGCGAACGCTCCGTTCTTGAACGGACCCATCCGTCCGTCGCGCGAGCGCGTACCCTCCGGGAACATGATGAGCGAGAACGCTCCTTCCGGCCGTGCGGCGATCCGGTTGAGGAGCGCGATCGACTGAGCGGGGTCCTCGCGATCGATCGGGATCATCCCGAGCGTCTTCATGACCAGCCCCAGCACCGGCTCGCGAAAGAGCTCCTTCTTCGCGGCGAACCGGTTGTGCCCCGGCAGGAAGCCGAGGAGTCCCGCGATGTCGAAGTGGCTGGCGTGGTTCGGCGTGATGATGCTCGGCTCGCCGGGCAGTTTCTCGGCACCCACGAGCTTCACCTCGACGCCGGTCGCCAGCGCCAGATTGCGCGCCGCAAACTTGGCGAAGCTCCATGCGGTACCGGGGCTCACCTGGTGGAGCCCGACCGCGACCGTCCCCATCGAGAACAGCATGCCGCGGTAGATCAAGCGGTTCAGCATCACGCGCAGGTCGGACGCGTCGGCCGCGCCGATCGGCGTGACCCACTCCTCGTTCAGCTCGGTCGCGGGGATTCGAAGCTCCTGCATGACGACTCTCCGTAGAGATCCGCGGTCAGCGCTGCGCGTCAACGTTCCAGAACGGCGCGAACTGGAACCACTGGTTCGGGTACGCGCGCACGTGTGATTCGAAGCCGCGTACGACGTCGCCCATCACCGCGAGAACGTCCTCCTCGCTCGCGTCGCGCGGGATCGTGCGCAGCGGCTCGGGCAAGATCCGGTAGCGACGCACGCCGAGGCGCGCGGCGAAGACCGGCCACAGCGGCACTCCCGCGATGCGCGCGAGCGCGAACGGACCGTACTGGAAGTGCGCGGGGGTGCCGAAGAACTCGATCGGCCGCGTGATCTGGCCCGGCGCCGAGCGATCGATCTGGATCGCGACGAGTTCTCCGCGGCGAAGCGCCTGCAGCATGTTCAGCGACGCGAACGGCGACGAGTCGGAGTAGAGGACTCGCTGACCGTAGCGCTCGCGCAGCGAGAGCTGAAACGCGGCGACCGACGGATTCGCCTCGCGCGCCATGACGACGTTCACGCGGCGTCCGAAGCGCCGCATGAGGTGCGCCGCGATTTCCCAGCTGCCGAAGTGCGACGTAAGCACGATGACCCCCCGATCACGCGGCAGCCGATCGAAGTCGCCGATCTCGAGCGGCGCTTCGACGTCGATCGGTCGCGCGTACGGGCTCGCATGCTCCAGCGTCTCGGAGAAGCAATAGGCGAACTCGACGAACGTGCGCAGCGCGGTCCAGCGGTCCGGGACCGCACCCTGCGACCCGTGGATGCGGCGCAGGTTCGAGATCACGCCGCGCCTGTTCGCCGCGATCGCGGCGAACAGGATGGCGGCGATCACTGGCGGCGACGTCCGCTTCCACCACTCCGGCCCCGCGGTGGAGCCCCGGTACGCGAGGCGCCGCCAGAAGAGGCCGTCGTGCCGGTAGCGGCCGATCTCGCGCGCTGCCGCGGGGGCGTGCACGTCGCCGGTCTCCCCCGGCTCCGCGACTGCCTCGACCCGCTCGACGACGTAGCCGGCCTTCGAGACGTGCTCGGATGATGGGGTGGAGAGGGACATGCGGCGGATGACTCGACGATCGCTGCTCGGCGTGCGCGGTCGCGCGACCACCGCACGCCGGCCGGTCGGCGTGCTCGCTCAGGCAGCTCGCCCCGTGGCCGGCGCCTCGGGGGTACACCAAGCGTCGGATGTCCGCACGCGCCGCCACCTGCGACGCCTCGCTGTGCCGGGCCGGGGGCGGGCGTGCCCGCCAGGCCGGTCAAGAAGGCGCGCCTCCCCGATCACGTCCCTGGCCGGCCCGCGCAGCACGTCCAGGCGCGAGCAGAACGTGCGGTACGAGCAGCAGGGCGGCTCCATCAAACCGAGGATACGGGCGCGCAGTGGCGCGCCTTGGACGCGGGCATGCGCGCAACGTACCCGGGATCGTGCGCGCAAGTCTACGTTGGAGCCCGGATCCGGGATACGACCGGCGCTGCATGGACCGGTCCTTCGTCGAACCGCGGCGACGCGCGCGCCGTACCGCGCTCGCCACTCTCGCCGCCATTCTCAGCCTCTCGCTGGAGGTGCCTGCCCGCGCCGACGACGCAGCGTCGGTGCCGCGCTACTCGATCGCCGCGACGCTCGACACGGACGCCGGCGTGATCCGCGGCAGGGTCGCGATCGCCTTCGGCAACACGGGGCGAGACACGATGCGGCAAGCGTATCTGCGCCTCTACCCGAACCGCTTCCTGCAGGACGGCGACGAGGTGAACGACATCACTCGCATGCACGTGTACCCGGAGAACGAGTTCGTTGCCGGCGGCCTCTCGGTCGACACCGTCGCGGCGTCCGACGGTACGCAGCTCGCCTCACGCATCATACGGCGCGAAGGAGCTCCCGCGGAGACGGTGCTCGAAGTCGACCTCGGAGCGCCGCTCGAGGCCGGTGCCACGACCACCGTCGTGCTCGACTTCACGACGAGCCTCCCGGAGCGCTTCGGCCCGTTCGGCCGCACCGAGCTCGGCGACAGCGCGGTCGCGGGCTGGTACCCGTACCTGGTTCCCCGTGCGTCGGACGGCTCCTGGCTCTGGACTGCCGGCCCCGCACGCGCCGACGTGAGCGCGTCGCTGACGTCGTCGCCCGAGGTGACCCTGGTCGCCGGCAGCGATGTCTTTCCCGCCCCACACGCACCTACCGTGCAGGTCGAGTCGCGACGCGTGGCGACCTTCGCGCTGATCGCCCTGCCCGGCGCGAGCGTCACGACGGAAGAGATCGACGGGACGACGATCACCTTCGTCGCACCGCGGAAGCTGCGCGAGCGGCGCCTTGCTCCCGGGCCGGCCGCACCGGAACTGTTCCGCGACGCCGTGAAGCGGGCGATCGGCCTGCGGCCCGCGACGCTTCCCTCGCCGCCGACTCTGACCGTCGCGCAGGTGCCGCTGCGCTGGAACCTCGCGACTCCGAGCGACGGGATCGTCGTCGTCTCCGACCGCGCCCTGCGCGTTCACGAGCTGCTGCGCCCGTTCCACGAGGCCCAGGTCGCTCAAGCGGTGTATGCCGAGCTGCTGCGCTCCCTGATGCGCGCCTGTCCGGAGCAGCAGCCGCGCTGGATCAGCGACGGGGTCGCGTGGGCGCTCGCCGACCGCTACCAGGGCGCCGTCTCGCCCGAGCATCCCTCGGTGCACGACTGGATCGACTGGTTCGACGTGTTCGCCATCGTGGACCGCTTCGAGACCGCGCCCAAGGTGCCTTTCGTGCAGGCATTGTTCCGGAATGCGCGAAGCGACGACGACCTGCGCGAGAACGTCTTCGATTACTCGGGCGATCGCCCACCGGCGCGCCTCGTGTTCGCGCGCCTCGATCGCAGCGTCGGCGCCGCGGAGCTCGCGCGCGCCGTCGACGCACAGATCGCGTCGCCCTGCGCACCGTTCACCACCGCGCTGAGGGCAGCGACCGGAGCCACGCAGGACGCCGCGGACCGGGATCTCGACGCGGCGCTCGCGCCGTCGCCAGCCGAGGACGTCCCGGTCCTCGTGGATCCGTCGTTGCGACCGGCGCGCGAGCGCTCGAGGTACCAGCTCGTGCTCGACACCGCGGACGTCGAGGTCAGCTCGACGGAGTTCGGGCTCGCGGCGCTCTTCGTGGCGCGCGAGCGCGGCGACTACACCAGAGACCTCGCGATCAACCCATACCTCACCGAGCGCGGCTACGGTGTGAACGCCGGCCCGCGCGTCCACTTCGGGCCGCGGAGCGACGCCAACACCTACCGCCACAACCTCCATGCCTTCTACGACCACGCGTGGCTCGATCGCGGGTTCCGGGACGACTCGCAGCCGGAGGTGCGCGACGGCGGCCAGATCGGCGGATTCGGTCTTCGCTACGATTACTCGAACGTCTATTTCTTCGACAATCCGACGGAGAAGCGGGAAGCCCGTGTGTTCGTGGACTGGTACGACCCGGACCTCGGCGGCGACTACGGCTTCGTTCGCTTCGGCGGTCGGATCACCGCCACGACCCCCATCCTCACGCCGCGGACCATCGCCGCCGGCGAGATCACGGTCGGCTTCGAGGAGCCGACGGACGGCCGGGGGGTGCCGACCCAGGCGCAATTCAGCCTGGGCGGCCGCCGCGCGCTGCGCGGCGTCTCGGTGAACGAGAAGCTCGCGCGCAACATCGGGCTCGCCCGGGCCGAGATCCGGCAGGATGTCTTCCCCGAGGTGGACTTCAACCTGCTCGACCTGCTGGTGTACCGGCGGCCGCAGCTGCAGCTCTTCGTCGACACCGGCCAGGTCGACGATTCCGCCGGCCGCGCCGTGAATCCCGGCCGTTTCGCCATCGCCGCCGGCACCGGCATCAACGTGCTGTACGACTTCATGGGCTTCTTCCCGGGCCGGGCCTACATCGAGGTCGCCACCCGACTCGATCGCGACCAGACCGACTTCCAGGTCCTGCTCGGTACACGTCAGGCGTTCTGAACCGGACGGACCGATGCGGGACGGCTCGGCGACGGGCATGGGCCGGCGTCCACGCACCTTTACCGATCAGCCAACGTCCGTTGACGCCGAGAGTCGCGGGCCGACCCTCCTCGGGTAGTTTCGGACCCGTCGGCGGTGTAATTTCCTGCCAGGTGGACGTTCGCAGCGTCCGGTATGTCGCTTGCTTTGAAAAAAAGTGTGTTGACACTCGCCCGGAGCGGAACCTAAGATCATGGTAGTCACGTGAATCTTTCCGGCGTCCAGCAGGCCCATGCGAAACGCAAAGATCCCCTCTTCGGCCTTGCACCCTCACTTCAGGACCATGGTGAGAATCTCCCTTCGGCCGGTCGCGTCTCCGGCGGCACGCAATCAAGGAGAATCAGGATGAATCGCGTAGTTCGAACCTCCCTCCGGCTCCTTCTGGCGATAGCTTGCATCGTCGCGGCAGCGCCGAACGCGGGAGCGGTCCAGTCGAGTGGATCGATCCAGCTCATCCCCTCGAAGCAGACGGCGATCGCCCAGGAGGAGTCGTTCAATGTCGACGTCTTCTTCACGAACACGAGCAGCCACACGCCGCCGCAGGGCCTCCTTTCCGTGCCCGCGACGGTGACGGGTCCGATCACCATCGACCTGGGCTGCGTGGACTGCAGCTGCTCGCAGCAGAACACCGCGGCGCTCATGTTCGTTCCCGGAGCGCAGGCCGGGTGCAACTTGAAGGGCGCCGGAGTCGCCGGCTGCGCCGCGGGGCTTCCGGGTGAGGTTCTGATCAACCTCGACCCGGCGGGTGTGAACGCCCCCAATGCGACCCCCGTGTTCCTCGCGCAGATCACTCTCAAGAACACGCTGCCGGAGCTGCCGGTCCTCGGGATCCGTGCCGGCACGAGCGTCTGCTCGGTCAAGGCGTGCGTGACGCCGCCCAACCAGCAGTGTGCGTTCTGCTCGGCGGAGGGCTGCACGTTCGTCGCCGGCGTCTCGCCGCAGCAGGATCTGCTGCGCTGCAAGCACTCCTGCTTCAACCAGGTGAACTTCACCAACGGGTTCGACGCGTACATCTTCCAGGGTGTGCTGATCGAGGACGACGCGAACTTCAACCCGGCGACGGAGTCGTTCAGGCTGGAGCTGTCGCGCCCCGGGTTCCCGCCGCTGGTGTCGATCAACGTTCCGGGCATCCCGCAGACCGCCGTGGACACCTGGCAGCTGAACGGCCCCGGCAACCAGAACACGGCCGGCATCGACCTGATCAAGATCACGCGCCAGACGGGTGTCGGCTGCCAGAACAGCTTCCGCGTCACGGTCCGCTTCTACGGGAACCTCAACAGCCTGCAGGGTAACGACGACCCGACGCTCCGCACGTTGATCCAGTTCGACGGCGGGACTCCGTTCGTGAACGAGGAGCCTTGGCAGCGCCTGCAGAGCGGCAACCTCCGCAACGACATCGAAATCGTCTCGGCTTGCTGAGCGCCTGACGGCCCTCCGAGGGCCGTCCCAACCGAGGGGGTGACCGGTTCGTCCGGTCACCCCCTCTTTCGTTTCGGCGACCGCCGCGGCAGCGCGCATGCGCGGCGCCGCGGTTGTCGCCATCCGACTCGCATCGCCCTCCGCCGCGCGAGGCGGCACGGCGCCGCTCTAATTCTTTTCCTGACGCCCCGGGGGGCGTGCGCGTCGCGCGCGCCAGGCCCCCGCCGGAAGATCGCGTCCGCGTCCGGCAACTCGTTGCCGGTCTGCCACCGAATTGGCGAGGCGCCGCATCGCGGCCGTCCCGCCTCTCGCGCGCTCTTCGTCCGAAAAAAGCCGCGCCGTCGCTCGCCGTCGAGTCGGGCTCTTCGTCGATGCCGCACCACCAGCCGCGTTGGCAGACACGTCACAGGTCATGCTCGATCAGGGGCT
This sequence comes from Deltaproteobacteria bacterium, assembly GCA_016874715.1. GTDB lineage: Bacteria > Desulfobacterota > Binatia > UBA12015 > UBA12015 > VGTK01. Next base: position 99,807 of record VGTK01000001.1, read on the forward strand.
GCGCGTGGCACCGCCATTGCCAGACGATCCTCCACGGAAGTCTCGACCGAGTCGCTACGGGAAAGCGGCTCCCAGGGGGGGAATCATGCGGTGGTTGCCGGAAGGAGGGCCTTCGGAGCGCCTACGAGTCTGCTGCGCCGGCGCGCTTGCGCTGACGCTCGGCATGGCGCTGAACGCTGCAGCGGCACTCGGCGCGTACGCGCCGGACGCCGACGAGCTCGCGCTGCTCGCGCTCTGCAACGAGTCGCGGGCGGCAGCGGGGCTGCGCCCGCTCGTGTGGCACAACGGGCTCGGCGAGGCGGCCCGGGCGCACAGCACCGACATGGCAGAGCGCGACTGCTACCAGCACAACTCCTGCAACGGGCAGTCCTGGAGCACCCGCATCGGCAGGTACTATCCGTCGTACTTCGCTCTCGGTGAGAACATCAACCTCGGCAGCAGCGATCCACGCTCGCTGCACGACGGCTGGATGTCGAGCCCCGGGCATCGCGCGAACATCCTCGGCCCCTTCTCCGAGTTCGGAGCGGGAATCGCGCTGGGCGAAACCAACTTCGGGATGTGGGCGTACGCCACGGAGGACTTCGGCGACCGCGGCGCCGTCTCCCCGTCGTCGATCCCGTCGTTGCCGTCGGGCGGCATCGCGCCGCGGATCGGCGGCGGCGAGGGCCGCGACCTGGTCGTCAACTACTACCACCACAACGGCGGGGCGCCGCATTCGGTGCGCGCGCTCGTCGGCACGTCGTGCGTCAACCTCTCGAAGACCGCGGGCTCGGCCGCCAACGGCTCCTACGGCACGACCCGGACGTTCACCGGCAGCGGGTGCGTCCCGGTCGTCTTCGAGGCCATCCGTTCCGATGGCGTACGGGTCCGCTGGCCGCAGAATTCGGCGGTCCTCGTCGGCGTCGGTGCCGGCGGCCTCTACTGCGCCGAGACGACCACCGCGGTTCCGACCCAGGACTGCGGCGGACCGAACGTCAACCCGTCGCCGACACCCTCACCGGCCCCAACGCCGGCTCCGACACCCACCGAGGACCCGACCGGCCTCGGCAAGATGCGGGTCGCGCTCAAGCCGGGCAAGGGCGACGCGAGCGAGGGCGTGGTGCAGATCTCGGCCAAGCTGCCGCGCATCGCGAACTTCGACCCTGCGTCCGGACCGGTCGTCATCGACCTGTCGTTCGGTCGCGGCGGCGACTGGGAACAGACGCTGCCGCAGCTCTGCGGTGACACCCCGTGCCTCGTCATCAACAAGAAGGCCAGGGCGTATCGCGCAAAGTACGACGCGAACACGTCGCTCGCCCTCACGCTGGGCCAGGACGGCGCCTGGTCGATGCGGCTCGTCTCGCGCAAGGAGACGCTCGCCGGTCTCGACGCGGGACCGGTATCGCTCTCCGTGACCATCGACGGACAGACGTTCACCGCCGCGGCCGACGGCGAGCTGAAGACCAGCGGGCTCTTCGTCGACTGATCGTCGTCCAGCCTGGATCACGCCGCGAATTCGGGGGGCGGGGGCCGAGCCTCGCCCCCCGATTCATCGTCGGGCACCCCGCTTGCGGTCACGGCCCCGGATAGTAGGCAGACCGCCGTGCCAGCGACGACCTCGACGCTCTCGGAATGGGAATCGAAGCGCCGGCTCGCGGCGGCCGGGATCCCGGTCGCACCTGAGCAGCTGTGCGCAGACCCGGCGGCCGCCGTCGCCGCCGCTGCCGAGCTCGGGCTGCCGGTCGCCGTCAAGCTCTGCGGCCCGGCAATCGCGCACAAGACCGAGCGCGGGCTCGTCCGCCTCGGGCTCCGCGACGCGGAAGCCGTCCGCGCAGCGGCGGGCGAGCTGCTCGCGGCCGCGCGTCCCGCGGATGGTCCGGTCGAGCTACTGGTCGCCCGGATGGTCACCGGCAAGCGCGAGCTCATCGCCGGCTGCGCCACCGACCCGACGTTTGGCCGCTGCGTGATGCTCGGCATCGGCGGCATCTTCGCCGAGATCCTCGCCGACGTCGTGTTCCGGCTCGTTCCCCTGTCCCGCACCGACGCCGAGGAGATGCTCGACGAGCTCACCTACCGCGCGTGGCTCGGGCCCTTTCGCGGCGAGCCCGCGATCGACCGCGAGCGGCTCGTCGATGTCCTCGTCGGCTTGAGCAAGGTCGCGGAAGAGGACCCGCAGCTGCGCTCGATCGACGTAAACCCGCTGATCGTCGCCGACGGGGTGCCGATCGCCGTCGACGCGCTCATCGAGGTCGAGGCATGACCGCCACGCCGAACCTCGACCGGTATCGGGCCCTGTTCGAGCCCAAAGGCATCATCGTCGCCGGTGCCTCGAGCCATCCCGGGAAGTTCGGCTTCGTCGCCGCGCACAACATTCTCGCGCACGGCTATCGCGGGAAGGTCTTCCTCACCAATCGCGAGGGCGGCACCATCCTCGACGAGCAGACCTTGCGCTCGGTCGATGAGGTACCCGAAGGCGCCGCCGATCTGGTCTTCGTCTGCACGCCGCCCGCGTCGATCCCGGATCTGCTGCGCTCGTGCGCCAGAAAGGGGGTCACGGCCGCTTTCGTCAGCTCCGCGGGATTCGGCGAGGCGGGCGAGGAGGGGCTCCGCGCCGAACGCGAGCTCGCTGACCTGTGCGCCGAGCTCGGCATCCTGCTCGCGGGTCCGAACGGGCAGGGCATCATCTCGACGCCGGTCGGCCTCTGCGCGCAGATCATCGCACCGTACCCACCGGCCGGACGCATCGCGGTCGCGAGCCAGTCGGGCGGCTTCGTCCAGGCGTTCCTCAACTACGCACGCTCGACCGGCGTTGGCGTGAGCCGCGCGGTGTCGGCCGGCAACTCTGCCGCGACCAGCGTCGGCGACTACCTCGAGTTCTTCGCGGCCGACCCGGCAACGGACGTGAGCCTGATCTACGTCGAGGGTCTCGCCGACGGGCGGGCCTTCTTCGAGAAGGCCCGCGCCGCGGCCGCGAAGAAGCCGATCGTCGTGCTCAAGGGCGGCGTCACCGCAGGCGGTGCGCGGGCGGCCGCATCCCACACCGGCGCGCTCGCCACCAACGACCGCGTGTTCGACGGCATGTGCCGCCAGGCCGGGCTCAGCCGCGCCACGACGGTCGAGGAGGCGTTCGAGATCGCAGCGAGCTTCGCCGTGCACCCGCTACCGCGTGGCCGGCGCGTGTTCGTGCTGACGACGGCCGGCGGCTGGGGCGTGATCACCGCTGACCGGATCGCACAGTCGCGCGACCTCGAGTTGCTGCCGTTGCCCGCCGACCTTCGCGCCGCGTTCGACGCGAAGCTGCCGCCACGCTGGAGCCGGAACAACCCTGCAGACCTCGCGGGCAGCGAGACGCGCGACACCGTCCTCGAGTGCCTCGAGCTCGGCGTCGCCCACGCCGACGTCGACGCGGTCGTGCTGCTCGGCGTCGGCATCCAGTCGAACCTCGGCGATCTCGAGCGCCGCGGCCGGTTCTACCCGGGCCACGGCCTCGAGCGCATCGTCGAGTACCACGAGCGTCAGGACACCCGGTACGCGAGCGCCGCCGTCGAGCTGTCGCGCAAGTACGACAAGCCCGTGCTGGTGGCGACGGAGCTCGCCGACACGCAGCCCGGCAACCCCGGCATCGTCAAGCTCAAAGAGCTTGGCGCCTTCGCCTATCCGTCGTCGCACCAGGCGGCAACGGCGCTCGAGCACCTCTTCCGCTACCGGCGCTGGCGCGACCGGCGCGCGTCCTGATCACACGGCGACCGCGACGCCGGTCAGCGTGTGTGCCGTTGCGCCCTCGACGCGGACGCGGATCAGCTCGCCCGGGCGCACGTCGCTCGCCGGAAAGATGGTCGTCTTGAACGTCGGGCTCTTGCCGCCCGCGTGTGCCGGCGGGCGCTTGGCCGGACCCTCGACGAGGATCTCGACCTCGCGTCCGACCCAGCCGCGGTTGAGCTCGAGACCGATGGTCTCCTGCAGCGCGATCAGCTCCCCGAGGCGCGCCCGCTTCTCGGACTCCGACACGGTCTCGGGCAGCCGATGCGCGCGCGTGCCTGCGCGCGCCGAATACATGAAGAGATACGCGAAGTCGTAGCGTGCCTCGCGCAGGAACGATGCCGTCTCGGCGTAGTCGCTCTCGTCCTCGCCCGGGAAGCCGACGATGACGTCGGTCGAGACGGCGATGCCCGGAACCACCCGGCGCACGCGCTCGAGGAGAGCGCGATACGCCTCGATCGTGTAGTCCCGCCCCATCGCTTCGAGAACGCGGTTCGACGCCGACTGGAGCGGCAGATGCAGGTACGGCATGACCTTCGGTACGGTCGCGAAGACCTCGATCAGGTCGTCGCTCACGTCGGACGGGTGCGGTGAGGTGAAGCGGATTCGCTCGAGGCCCTCGACCCGCGCCGTCCGGCGCAGCAGCTCCGCGAAGTCCACGCCGTCCGTGCGATACGCGTTCACGGTCTGGCCCAGGAAGACGACCTCGCGCTTCCCCGCGGCGACCGCGGCACGCACCTGCTCGAGAACGGCGTCCACCGGCACGCTGCGCTCGCGGCCGCGGGTGAAGGGCACCACGCAGAAGGTGCAGAACTTGTCACAGCCGCGCATGACGGTGAGAAACGCGCGCGGACCGGGGGCGAGATCCGGGGCGAGCCCCGCATACGTCTCTCCGCGGTCGAGCCGCAGCTCGAGCTGCGGCTCGTCGTTCTGGCGCAGCAGGTCGGGCAGATCGCGGTACCCGTCCGGACCCACGATCACGTCGAGGTAGGGAGCGCGGTCGAGCAGGCGGTCGCGCTGGTGGGTCGCGACGCAGCCCAGCAGACCGAGCTGGACGCCCGGCCGCTCCGTCTTGTGGCGCAGCAGGTCGCTGAGCCGTCCGAGCACGCGCTCCTCCGCGTTCTCGCGGATGGCGCAGGTGTTCACCAGAAGCACGTCGGCCTCGCCGGGCTCCGCGGTCCGCTCGTAGCCCGCGCGACGCAGGATGCCGCTCACCAGCTCGGAGTCGGCCACGTTCATCTGGCAGCCGTACGTCTCGAGGAAGACGCGGCGGGGCGCCGGGGCGGCGTCTCTCTCGGGCCGCGCGCCGTCTGCGGAGTTCCGCCTTTCGGGCTCGGTCGTCGGCACCGGCCTCCCATAGCGAAGCCGGAACACGGCCCGCAACGCGGCTTCCACGCCGCCTTGTCTGGGCACGGCGCGTGCAGCTACATGGCGAAGGATGATGCCGGGGAAGCAATTCGACGGAATCGAAGCCTCGCTTCTTCTCTGTCCGCGCTGCCGTGTCGCCCAGCCGGTCCGAAAGCGCCTGCTGCTTTGCCTCCCGGAGGGCGACAAGTACGAGTTCGTCTGCCAGCGCTGCGGAAGCACGTGCGGGGACACGATCGAGGAGCCACCGCGACCGACCCGGACGCTGTTCGCATGAGCCTGCGGATCGTCTCGCTGCTGCCCAGCGCGACCGAGATCGCGTGCGTGCTCGGACTGCGCGACGCGCTGGTCGGCGTGTCGCACGAGTGCGACTTTCCGACCGACGTGATCACGCTACCCGTCCTGACCAGCGCCAAGCTCGACGCAGCGCGACCGAGCGCCGACATCGACCGCGACGTGCGATCGCTGCTCGAAGGCGGCCTCGGCATCTACCGGATCGACGTCGACGCCCTGCGAGCGCTCGAGCCCGACCTGATCCTCACGCAGGACCAGTGCGACGTCTGCGCGGTCTCGTTCGGCGACGTGCAGGCGGCAGTGCGAGAGATCGCCAGGCCCGGGACCGAGATCGTGTCGCTGCGTCCGGGCCACCTCGCGGACGTGTGGCGCGACGTCGAGACCGTCGCCGTGGCGGCCGGGGTCGCGGCCCGGGGCCGCGACGTCGCCGACGCCCTGCGCGCGCGCGTCGCCGGGCTCGCGGAGCGCACCGCCAGGCTCCCGCGGCCGCGCCTCGCCTGTCTCGAGTGGTTCGCGCCGCTGATGGCGGCGGGAAACTGGGTTCCCGAGCTCGCCACGGCTGCAGGCGCAACCTGCGAGCTCGCCGCGGCCGGAGTGCACAGCTCCTGGCTCGACTTCCAGTCGCTGGTCGACGACCGACCCGAGGTGCTCTGCGCGATGCCGTGTGGCTTCACGCTGACCCGGACCGTCGCCGAGCTGATCGAGCTGCTGCGCGAGCCGCGCTGGCAGGAAATCCCCGCGGTGCGCACGGGGCACGTGTTCGCGCTCGACGGCAGCTCCTACTTCAACCGGCCGGGCCCTCGGCTCGCCGACTCGGCGGAGATCCTCGCCGGCCTCCTGCATCCCGCGGAGTTCGGACACCTCGTGCCTCACGACGCGGTCCTCCGCGTCCCGAGCCACCAAGCCCCGCCGACGAGCGGATAGGCGATCCACCCATGAGCCACGGACACGAGCATCGCGAGCCTCGCCACGGGCACGGCTCGAACGACGCGAGCCCGGTCGCGCAGCACCGCTCGCGCAGCAAGCGTCCCGCGCGCTGCATGGTCATCACCGTCAGCGACACGCGGGACCTAGCGGACGACAGGAGCGGCCAGCGGGCGAGCGACCTGCTGACGGAAGCCGGTCACGTCGTTCGCACCAGGGAGATCGTCGTCGACGAGCGCGCGGCCATCGCCGCGCTGGTGCGCGCCGCCGTGGCCGACCCGGAGATCGACGCGGTCGTCCTCACGGGCGGCACCGGCATCGCGCCGCGCGACGTGACGTACGAGGCGATCGACGAGCTTCTCGACAAGCCGCTGCACGGCTTCGGCGAGCTGTTCCGGAGCCTGTCGTACGCCGAGATCGGCTCGGCAGCGATGCTGTCGCGCGCGATCGGTGGCGTCGTCGGCAGAACCGTCGTGTTTGCGCTCCCGGGATCCACCAAGGCCGTCGAGCTCGGCGTGACGAAGCTCATCGCTCCCGAGCTCGGCCACATGATCGGGCTGCTGGCGCCGTGACGGTGCGCGTGCGCTTCTTCGCGTCGCTCCGCGAGCGCCTGCGTACCAGCGAGACGGCGCGCGACTTGCCGCCCGGAGCGACGGTCGGGGACCTGCTCCAGGCTCTGTACCGCGACTTCCCCGATCTCCCGGGCTCGGGTCGTGTCTCGGTCGCGGTCAACGCCGAGTACGTCGACTCGCGACACGCGCTGTCCGAGGGCGATGAGGTCGCCCTCATCCCGCCGGTCAGCGGCGGTTGCCCGGAGGATGCCCGTTCAGCATGATCGCCCGATGATCCGCCTGACGGCCGAGCCGATCGTGCTCGACGAGGTGCTCGCTTCGGTCGCCGATCCGAAAGCCGGCGCCGTGGTCGTGTTCATCGGCATGACGCGTGACAACAACGAGGGGCGCGACGTGCACCGCCTCGAGTACGAGGCCTACGCCGGGATGGCAGAGCGCGAGCTCGCGAAGATCGCCGACGAAGCACGCGGGCGGTGGGGGGTCGCGCGGATCGCCGTGGCGCACCGCACGGGCGTGGTCCCGCTGGGCATGGCGAGCGTGGTGATCGCGGTCTCGTCGGCACACCGTGGCGACGCCTTCGCCGCGGCACGCTTCGCGATCGACCGTCTCAAGGAGGTCGTCCCCATCTGGAAGAAGGAGTTCTTCTCGGGTGGCGCCGTGTGGATCGGCGATCAGGCCGGCCGCGAGGGTGTGTGGCAGACCGGCGACGCAGCGGACGAGGACGGCAGCCGCGCCGGGTGAGCCGTGCGTCCCCACGATCTCGCCAACCTCGAGTTTCCCCGACTCCTCGAAGCAGTCGCGCGCCACGCGGTGTCGGGGGCCGGGCGCGAGGAATGTCTCGCGCTCGCGCCGGAGACGTCGCCGGCCGTCGTCCGCGAGGAGCTCGCACGCGTCGCGGAGCTTCGCGCGATCACCGAGGACGAATCGACGCCGCTCGGCGATTTCCCCGACATCCGGCCATCCCTCGCCGTTTCGGGTACGCCCGGAGCGCGCCTTTCGGGGCGCGAGTTGCTCGAGATCGCGAGCACCCTCGGCACGGTCCGACAGGTGCGCGGGTTCCTGCGTACGCGCGCTGCGGAGGGCTCGCTCCTGCTCCGGTTCCTCGACGTTCTGCACCCGCTGCCCGACCTCGATGGGCTGCTCGCGAGCACGCTCGACGACGAGGGCGAAGTACGCGACGGTGCGAGCCCTGCGCTCCGTGCGCTGCGTCGCGAGCTGCGCGATCTGCGCGCCGAGATCGAGCGCCGGCTGGGACGGCTCGCACAGCAATCGACATCGGACGCGCTGGCGGACACCTACGTCACGGTACGCAACGGACGCTACGTGGTGCCGGTCCGGGCGCAGTCCGCGAGCCGCCTCGCGGGCATCGTGCAGGATCGCTCGGCATCCGGCGAGACGCTCTTTGTGGAGCCGCTGTTCGCCGTCGAGCACAACAACCGCTTGCTGATCGCGGCTCGCGAGGAAGCCCAGGAGGTGGTGCGCATCCTCGCCGAGACGACCGCCGCGGTCGGCGCCAGCCGCGACGCGCTCGACGAGAGCTTCACGGCGCTGACCCGCCTCGACTGCCTCGCCGCGCGCGTCGCCTTCGCACGCCGTCATCGCGCCAGCTGCCCTCGCCTCGACGAGGGGCTGATCCGGCTGGGCGGCGCCCGCCACCCGCTCCTCGAGTTGACTGGCCGTCCGGTGACGCCGATCGACGTCGTGCTCGACACCGAGACGCACCTGCTCGTGATCAGCGGCCCGAACACCGGAGGCAAGAGCGTCGCGCTCAAGACGCTCGGCCTCGCCGTGCTGATGGCGCAGTCCGGCATCCCGGTGCTCGCCGATCGGGACTCCACGCTGCCGGTGTTCGATGGCGTCTGGACCGACATCGGCGACCCGCAGAACGTCGCCGGCGACCTTTCGACCTTCTCGGGCCATGTGCGCAACCTCGGCGAGATCCTCTCCGGCGCCACCGACCGCGCCCTGGTTCTGCTCGACGAGCCCGGAACCGGCACCGATCCCGAGGATGGCGCCGCTCTCGCCCGCACGCTGCTCGAGGACCTCGTGCGCCGCCGGGTACACGTGCTGGCGACGACCCACTTCCAGAGCGTCAAGGCCTTCGCGCTGTCGTTCCCCGGAACGCGGGTGGCGGCTGTCGACTTCGACCCCGAGACGTTCGCGCCGCGCTACCGGCTGATCGAGCGCAGCATCGCACCGAGCCTAGGCCTCGAGATGGCGCGGCGGCTCGGCTTTCCGCCGGCCCTGGTCGACGCCGCCGAGCGCGAGCGCGGCCGGCTCGGCGTCGATCTGGCGACCGCCGCGCGGGCTTTGGAGGACGAGCGCCGACGCTACGAGGAGCGCGCCGCGGAAGCCGCGGCGGAGCGCGTCGCGCTCGAGGCCGAGCGCACGCGCTGCACGGAGCTCGCGAACGACCTCGCGGTGCACAAGAAGCGACGGTGGGCGGACGAGCTGGGTGCCGCGCGCCGCTTCGCCGACGACCTGCGTCGCGAAGGACAGCGGATGCTCGACGAAGCGCGCCAGCGCCCGCACGAGCTCGGGCGGCAGCTGCGTGACGTCGCCGCAGCGCAACGCTCGCGGATCGGCGCTCAGGAACGCGCGCTCGCGGCCGGCGCCGGGGCCGACGCCCGCGTTCCACGCGGCCCGCAGCCGCGCGTCGGAGACGAGGTGCAGGTCGCGGGCAGCGAGCTCAAGGGCCGGCTCGAGTCCGTCTCGGGAGAGCGTGGGCTGGTGACCCGGGGCGGCATCCGCTTCGACGTGCCGCTCGCTCAGCTGCGTCGCGTCGGCGGACCGCAGAACGCTCGCGCAACGGCGGTCCGGGTCGCGATCGCGCCGGCGGCGACGAGCGAGCCCGCTCCGGAAGCCGCGCTTCCAGGCATCGCGCTGATGGAGGTGAACCTGGTCGGCGCGCGCGTCCAGAGCGCGCTCTCACAGCTCGAGGAGTTTCTCGACCGCGCCACGCTCGAGGGCGTCGGCATCGTGCGCGTCATCCACGGGATGGGCACCGGTGCGCTGCGCGACGCCGTGCGCCACTACCTCACCTCGTCGCCCTACGTCAGCCGGTTCGCCCAGGCCGATCGCCGCGAAGGCGGCGGCGGCGCGACCATCGCCTGGCTGCGCTGAACGTCAGCGCGCCGCGAGCTTCTGGTCCGGCGCAGCCTCGCCGAGCGGGAGGGTCGCGCGGCTCACGAGGCCGCGGTTGTCGACCAGCGCGAGCTTCAGCTGCTTCGCGTCCTCCGGCAGGTCGCGCAGGACGAAGGAGAGCGAGCCCCGCCGGTTGCCGATCGTTCCCTGCGCCACGTCGACGGCCACCGGCGGCGCGCCGCCAGCCGCGTCGGTGGTGACCAGCAACGACGTCACGTCGCCGTCGAGGTCGGCGTAGTCGAGCACCACCTCGGCCCGTCCGCCGGCGTCGCGCCGCGCGCTGCCATCGAGCAGACGCGGACGCCCCGAGAGCAGCAGCGGATCCGCCACTGCAGAAGCGGGGTCGCGCGATGCGGGGAGCCAGGTGGCGATCCGCGCGCGGTGGCCCGTCGCTGCGCGGAAGAACGGCCCGAAGGCGCGGCGGATGCGTTCGACCTTCTCGACCTGCGTCGCGTCGGCGTGGCCGCCCGCGGGGACGACGAGCACCGTGACCATGCGGAATGCGCTGCGCGCGGCACTTGCGTCGGGCTCGCGATCGCCGATGCGCGCCCGCACGTCGTCGATGGTGAGATCGCGGCGCGTGCCCTGGAAGCGTACCCCGGCCTCCGGGTGCGAATCCGGTCCAATCGCCTCCCCGACATGTCCCGGCTTCGGCTCGAACGAGTGCGCACCGTCGACGACGAAGAAGGGCGGTACCTCCGCCGGAGCCGCGAAGCCCATGAGGTAGCGATCGAGCGGCCCGTAGGCGCGCATCGCCTCGATGGTCGAGAAGCTGCCGTCCGGATTCGCGTGGATCTCGTTGCCACCGAGGAACGACGCCCCGGAGTCGAGCACGTAGCTCCAGTGGCCGTCGGCCCCGGCGAGCCGCTGATCGGCGGCGCTCGCGTAGGCGAGCCAGCGGTGGCCGACCTCGTGGGCGAGGATCGCGAGAGTGGAGGGCGCGTAAGCGTACCCGGCCGCGCGCGGGCTCTGCTCGGGATCGTCCGCGTAGAATCCGACGTCGTTCATCACCACGACATGCTCGAGGACACCGCTGCCGAACACGCCGCTGTGGTCGAAGACCGGCATACCGATGCCGCGGTCGGCGTTCTGCACCGTCGTGCTCCAGACCGGGGTCGGCCCGTCGACCTGCTGCGTGGTGAACACGGTCAGGAACTGGAAGCGGTCGGGTAGCCGCGCGTAGACGGCGCGCGCGACGGCGATCTCGTTGAGCTGCGGCAGGTCGTTGTACCAGGCGAGGGTCGCGGTCCGGGGCGCGACGCGCGGTGCCGACGCGAAGTCCGTCATCCGGACACCGACGCGATCCGATCCCGGGGTGAGGCCGATGATTCCCCAGCGCGACGCGAGCGCGCCGTAGTCGAGGTCGATCGTGCCGTCCGCACCGATCGTCAAGCGGAAGGTATTTGGCTCACCCGCCGGTCGCGCGGAGGAGGTCTGGTACCAGGTGACGATGGTGGCGCCCGCGGCCTGGTCGACGAACACGCCGCGGCCGGAGTCCGCCGACGAGGGCTGCAGCTCGTTCCAGAGCGCGGCGACCAGTGGCGGACCGCCAAGCACCCCGGCGACCAGCTGACCACTGGCGTCGGCGCGCGCCGTCGCGGTCAGTGGAGCCCCGAAGCTGACCACGCCTTGCGGGTGAACGTGGATCTCGTCGTGCATGCGACCGTAGAACGCGACCGGCGCCGCCAGCGGGATCCGGACGACGCCGTCGGGCTGCGACGCGAAGTCGATGCGGGTACCGCGGCGCAGGAGTCCCCGGCTGGGACCGATGCGGGTCGTGTAGCCGCCGTCCCGCGCCGGCGAGAACGTGAGGCGCTTGCCGGCCAGGGGGACGGGGGCGGCCGGGGTCAGCATCGTCCCGTCGTCCTCGAGGATCAGGACGTTGCCCGCATCGAGGGCTCGTGCCGGAGCCACGACGGTGAGGGACAGCACCGCCGCCACGACCGGCAGCAGCGCAAGAGCTTTGTAGAGAGCGGAGCGCAAGGTGTTTTTCGGAACAGACGCCGGTCGCCGTGTCTTCGTACGCCGGACGGCTGAGCTTTCCAGCGCGGGTTTCACGGCCGAGCCGTCGGCGAGGCAGGTGCTCGGAGGAGCGTTCCGCCTCGGGCGAGCTTACTCGGGTGGTGCGCCTTCTTTCAAGCCACGTCCGCAGACGTAGAGCTCGGACGAGCCCTTCCGCGTGGTGTCGAGCTTCCGCGCCTTCACGGCGGAGAACGTCCGGCGGAGCTCCAGGATCAGCCCCTGGTACTCCGCGTCCATGAAGAGCTTCGCCAGGAAGATCCCGCCACCCGGGACGAGCCATGCCCTGGCCAGCTCGAGTGCCCGCTGGACCAGGGCCGCGTGGCGTGCGGAGTCGCTCGCCGCGATGCCGCTGAGCTTGGGCGCGAGATCCGACAGGACGAGATCGGCGGGTCCGCCGAGCGCGGCGCCGACCCGCTCGGCCAGGGCCTCGTCGTACACGTCGGCCTGCAGCACCACGACGTTCGAGCGCTCGACCTGCTCGGTATCGGCAACGTCCACGCCGACCACCCGCCCATGCGTCCCGACGCGTTCGGCACAGACCTGCAACCAGCCTCCCGGCCAGCAACCGAGGTCGACGACGCGCTGTCCCCGGCGCAGCAGCGAGAACAGGCCGTCGATCTCCTCGAGCTTGACGGCGGCGCGCGAGCGGAACCCCTCGCGCTTGGCGCGTCGGTACACGGCGTCCTTGCGGTCGTACGCGGGCACGGCCAACGTTAGCAGCACGCGCCTTCGCGGTGCCACTTTCCTTTTGGTCGGCGTCCGTTAGGGTGCGGCCTCCGCCATGCGCATGGATCTCGATTCGCTGAACCCACCGCAGCGCGAAGCGGTCCTGCACGGCGACGGTCCACTGCTCGTTCTCGCCGGCGCCGGCAGCGGCAAGACCCGCGTGCTCACCTACCGCGTCGCCCACCTGGTGTCCGAGCGCGGCGTTCGCCCAGAGCAGATCCTCGCGGTGACGTTCACGAACAAGGCCGCGAGAGAGATGCGCGAGCGTCTCGAGCGCCTGCTCGACGACGGCGTCCACGGCCTCACGGCGGGTACCTTCCACTCGGTCTGTGCACGCTGGCTCCGTCGCGAGGCGCCCAAGCTCGGCCTTCCGTCGAGCTTCGCGATCTACGACGACTCGGACCAGCTGGCGCTCTGCCGCCGTGCGCTCGTCGAGGTCGACGTGAGCGAGCATCTGCTCACCGCGGCCGCGCTGCGTGGCTTCATCGAGCGGCGCCGCAACGCAGCCGAGCCGCTCGACCGACACGAGATCCACGAAGGCCCGCAGCGCATGGAGGCACTGCTGCGCGGGGCGGCACGTTACGAGCAGCTCCTGCATCGCGCCGGCGCGCTCGACTTCGGTTCGCTGATCACCGCGATGCTCCGCCTCCTCACCGAGCAGCTGCCCGTTCGCGAGACGTATCGGACACGCTACCGCTACGTGCTGGTCGACGAGTACCAGGACATCAACCGCGCGCAGTACCAGCTGGTTCGGATGATCGCGGGCGGGCAGGGCAACCTGAACGTCGTCGGAGACGACGACCAGTCGATCTACGGCTTCCGCGGTGCGACCGTGCGCGCGATCCTCGACTTCGGGCGCGACCATTCCGACGCGCACGTCATCCGTCTCGAGCAGAACTACCGCTCGACCGGGAACATCCTCGCTGCGGCAAGCGCCGTGATCTGTCGCAACGCCGATCGTCACGGCAAGACGCTCTGGACGGAGAACGGCCAGGGCGAGCCGGTCACCGTCGCGACGCTGCCCGACGATCGCACCGAGGCTCGCTACGTCGCGAGCGACGTCGAGCGTGTGCTCGGCGCCGGCCGGGCGCCGTCCGATGTCGCGGTGTTCTACCGCACCAACGCGCAGTCGCGCCTGCTGGAAGAGGAGCTGCTGTTCCGCCGCATCCGCTACGTCCTGATCGGCGGGACGCGCTTCTACGACCGCAAGGAGGTCAAGGACGTCCTGGCCTATCTCCGGCTCCTCCTGAACCCGGCCGACGACATCAGCCTGACGCGGGTCATCAACGTCCCGACACGCGGCATCGGCGCCACGACGGTCGGGGTGCTCACGGATGCCGCCAGGGGACGCGGGGTGCCGGTCGCGACGATTCTCGATGACCTGGACGCAGCGAATCTCCCGCTCGCCAGCGCCAGCCGCAGCCGCGCCGGGGATTTCTGGTCGATGGTCGGCCATCTCCGTACGTCGCTGGAAGATCGCTCGATGGCAGACGTCATCGAGCTCGTCCTCGCCGAGACCGGCCTGCTGTCACGACTGCGCGCCGAGGGCACGCAGGAGGCGGAGGCGCGCGCCGACAACCTCGACGAGCTGATCGGCGCGGCCCGAGAGCTCGACGCGATGGGCGGGGCGCCGCGTGGGGCGAGTGCGGTGGAGGCGTTCCTCGAGCGGGCGGCGCTGGTATCGGACCTCGACGACGACGAGGAGCGGCGCGGCGCGATCAGCCTGATGACGCTGCACAACTCCAAGGGCCTCGAGTTTCCCGCCGTGTATCTGGTCGGGATGGAGGAGGGCGTCTTCCCGCACGCACGGGCGCTCGACGAAGGCGGTCTCGAGGAGGAGCGCCGGCTTTGCTACGTCGGCATGACCCGCGCCCGCGAGCGCCTTGTCTTGACGCGCGCGCGGCATCGCATCCTGTTCGGCGCGAGCCAGAACAACCCGCCGTCGCGCTTCCTGCGCGAGGTTCCCGCCGATCTGGTGCGGATGTTCGGCGTCGACGCGGACCAGCCACAACGCCCCCCCGGCAATGCGACGTGGGTCGAGCCGGTCGACGACGACCAGGCGATGCCGCTGCGGCGCACCTTTCCGCCTGCGAGCGTGTCGGTGCGCACCGAGCCGGAGATCGACTACAGCGCGAGCCAGGAGACCGAGAGCAGAGGGACGCTGCCGATCGGCACCCGCGTCCGCCATCCGCAGTTCGGCCTCGGCGTGGTCCGGCGGAACGAGGGCTCGGGAGCAGGCGCGAAGCTGACGGTGCAGTTCGAACGCGCCGGGCTCAAGAAGCTCATCGCGCGCTTCGCACCGCTCGAAGTGATGTCGTGACCCGAGGGATCAGGGCGGCCCGGCGGGCTTCTGCAGGGTCCGGTACGGGCTCTCGAAGGTCACGCCGGTCGACATGCCCTCTTCGTACGTCTCGTAGTCGAATCCGCCTTGCGGCGTGTACGCGAAGATCGGGGCAGTATCCTCCTGCGAGACCACCCGGAAGAACGGCCGCGTGACCAGCCACTCCGCGAGGTATCCGGCCGGAGCCACCAGGTAGGCGAGCAGGCGGAGCGGGTGCGCCTCGCCGTCGTCATACCGGCCCTGTGCGCGCGCGGGGGATGCCAAGCTCACGATCAGTGCGAGCGCCCCGAGCGCCGCGGTGAACCTCTCACGACCTCGACCAAGTTTCATAAATCCCCCTTCATACGATACTTCGCATATCAGGGGCCCGAGGTTAAGGACAACAGGAGCGCGCCGTGACGTCGATGCACAAGCCGAACGTGGTCAGGTCGCCGGACGAGGAGTCCGCAGCCGCAAACGACGTGGCACGGCGCAAACCGCCGTACGACCGGGTACGAAACGCGACCAGCTGGCGGCACCTGGCCCTCGGCACCTGGTCGGCGCCGGACAACCCCACGGTCTACGGGACCATCGAGGTCGATATGACCGAGTCGCTCGCCCTGATCGAGCGACTCCGGGCCAGCGACGGTCTCCACGTCACCGTGACCCACCTGGTCGCGAAGGCGCTCGCCCTCGGGCTCCGGGACCACCCGGACGGGAACGGTCTCATCATCGGCAAGAGGCTCTACAAGCGCGACGAGGTCGACATCTTCTGTCAGGTCGCGAGCGAGGATGGCCGCGACCTCTCGGGCGTGAAGCTGCTCGGCGTGGACCGCATGCCGCTGCGAGACATTGCGAACAAGCTCAACTCCCGTGTCGCCCAGCTGCGTGCGAGGAAGGATCGCGAGGTCGAGAAGTCGAAGGAGAGCCTCGCCCGCATCCCCGACTGGCTGATCGGGCCGGCGATGCGCGCGGTGGGCTTCTTCACCTACGATCTGGGCCTCGACCTGAGCCGGTTCGGGATCGCGTACGACCAGTTCGGCAGCGCGATGGTTACGAGCATCGGCTCGATCGACGCAGGCCTCGGTCTGGCGCTGGCACCGCTGGTCCCGTTCAGCCACGTGCCCATCGTGGTGCTGGTGAACAACATCCAGCGGCGACCCGCCGTGGTCGGCGAGCAGATCCTGATCCGGCCCATGCTCACGCTCGGATGCACGTTTGACCACCGGTTCATCGACGGCGTCACGGGAGCGCGCATCGCCTCCACGCTGCGGCGTGCCCTCGCACATCCGCTCGAGCGCCTGGTGTGAGATTCGGCGCGATCGCCGGATCGGCGGCGCTCGCGCTGGCGTTGACCACCGCGTGCGGCCCGCGGCGCCTTCCCGACGACGCAGCGGCTCGACTCGCGCTTGCCGTCGACGTCCAGGGCGTTCGGGGCGGGGCTGCAAAGGGGCCGACCGCCCTCGCGCCGGCGACCCTCGGTTTCGTCCAGCCGGCGACCCCGTTGCGCGGCGCGAACGGCCTCGCTTGCCTCGATCGGCACCTGATCGTCGCCGAGGCGCTCGGGGGACGGCTGCTCCGGATCGCCGCCGACGGCGGCTTGGAGTCGATTCCGCTCCCACCCGGCATGCGCGCGCCCGACGACGTGGCCGTCGATGCACTCGGCGACCTCTTCGTCGCCGACGCTGCATCGGGTGACGTCTGGCACCGTCACGCACGCGGCGGCGGCTGGGCAACGGTCGCTCGCGGGATTCCGGACGTGGCCGGCATCGCGGTCGACGCGAGCGGCCGCGTCTTCGCCGGGACGTGCGCTCGCGACGGCGCGATTCTCGAGCTGGACCCCGAAGGACGGGAGCCTCGGCGCATCGTCGCCACGGGCCTCGCGTGCCCCGGGACGATGGTCGCTGAGCCCGACGGCACACTCGTCGCACCGCTGCGCGAGGCAGGCTCGGTAGTTCGGATTCCCGTGAGTGGGGGAGCCCTGGCGACGGTCGCGGAAGGGCTGCGCGGACCCGCGGCCGTGGCGCGTGCTCCGGATGGAACGCTGGTCGTTATCGAATCGACGACGGGTGTGGTCCGGAACCTCGGGGTGTCGAGCGGCGCCACCAGCGACGCCGCAGAAGTCACCCGTCTCGCCCCGGGACTCGGCGGGTTCACCACCTGCGGCGAATCGGCGGTCACGTCCAACTTCCTCACGGGTGAGATCGTCGCGTTCAAGCCGTGGCCTTCGGGGTCGCGAATCCTCGCGCGTGGCGGACTCGCGGCGCCACGCGGGCTCGCGCAGTCCGGCGACGATCTGCTGGTCAGCGACGGCGTCTCGATCCGACGCCTGCGCGGCGGCAGAACGGAAGTCCTCGTCACGACCGCGGACGACTCGATGCCGCCGCCGTTCGCCATCGCCCTCGGCTCGGGTGGCTCTGCGTGGTTCACGGTTCCCCACCTCGGCGAGGTTCACCGCGTCGATCTTGCGGCGCGCACCAGCCGCAAGGTCGCAGGGGGCTTCGACCGGCCGACCAGCATCCTCGCGACTGCAGGCGGCGGGGTCGTGGTCGCCGACACGGGGGCCGGTCGCATCGTGCGCGTCGCGCCCGACGGCAGCCTCCAGACGCTCGCGAGCGGGCTCGTGAGTCCACTCGGGCTCGCGCTTCGCGGCGTTCAGATCCTCACCGTCGAGCCCACCGGTGGCCGCGTACTCGGCATCCGGGAGGGCCATCCGCCGACCCTGATCGCGACCGCACTCGCGGCGCCTGCCGGCGTCGCCGTCGACGCCGGCGGTCACGTTTTCGTCGCCGAGTCCCGCACGGGCTCGCTGTTGCGGATCGACGCCGACGGATCGCACCGCAAGATCGCGACCGGCTTCGCGTTCGGCGACGCGGAGTCCGACCCGAGCCCCATCGCGATGCTCGCCGCGACGGACGGCAGCATCCTCGTCGCGCTACCGACCGACGGCAGCATCACGCGGGTGAATCCATGAGCGAACAAGTGTCGCCGCTTCGACTGGCGGCCTGCTGGGCGGTTCATTTCTACACGGCTACGGGCGCCGCCACCGCGTTCGCGGCGCTGCTCGCGATCTCTGCCGGCGATGTGCGTACGGCCTTCTGGTGGCTCTACGTCGCGGTCGCGATCGATGCGAGCGACGGCATGCTGGCACGTCTCGCCGACGTCAAGCGTCACGTGCCCCAGTTCGACGGGGCGAAGCTCGACGACATCGTCGACTACCTGACGTTCGTCCTGGTGCCGATCGTGCTGATGGTCCAGACGGGGATGCTGCAAGGGCAGCTCGGCATCGCCGTTGCGTGCCTTGCGCTGCTCGCATCGGCCTACCGATTCTGTCACGCCGACGCGAAGACGTCCGACCACTACTTCACGGGCTTCCCGTCGTACTGGAACATCGTCGCGCTGTACCTGTACGTCTTCGGGACCGGGCCGACCGCGTGTGCCGTCGTGACGTTCGCGCTCGCGATGCTCGTCTTCGCCCCGCTGCGCTTCCTCTACCCGTCGCGCATGACCTGGATGCGAGCATCGACCATCGGCCTCGGGATGATCTGGGCGGGCGCGGTCGCGGTGATCCTGGTGCTCTTGCCGGAGCGCGCGACCACGGTCGCGGCGATCTCTCTCGCCTACCCCGCGTACTACACGCTGCTGTCGTTCTACGCGCAGCTTCGCGGCTGGTGACCGGTCAGGAGACCAACCACTCGATCAGCTTGCGAAGCTCCTTGTCGGAGAGGGCGGCCGCACCGGCCTCGCCGTCGCCGATCTTTCTGTGCCAGCCGTCCTCGCGCAGCGTGACGTCGAACCAGTCGGCACCCGTGGGATCACTCGCGTCGTACTGGATCACGGACGCAGCGGCGAGACCGCCGATCGGCACCGGACGTCCCCCGACGCTCTGCAGCGCGTTGACGACGACCTCGAGGCGGCGGTCGAGGAACTTGAGCACGAGTCTCGCTCCGTCGGGAACCTCGATGCCGCCGAGGTTCTTCGCGGTCATCGAGCGCTGGGCGCTGATCAGCGTCGAGGAGGCCTCCTTGTTGATGGCGTGCGCCAGACCTTCGAGGCGCTGGAAGAGCCCCTTCACCTCGCGGGCACGAATCGCGAAGAGCTCCTTCTCGCGATTGCCGCGCCGTGGGGCACGCGGCTGCGACTCCACCTTCTGCAGCGCCTTGTCGGCCATCGAACGGAACCAGTCGCGCATGAATCGCCTCGCGCCCCTTCTGCGCCACCGCGCGAAGCCAGGCTTCGGCAAAGTGGCCGCCAGCGGGCGGCGACTCTTTCACTGCACCTGCAGCCTGTCAACGAGCGTCGTCTTGAGCTGCTCGACGAGCCGCTGCGGCGGCTGCGGCTCCGGCTCCGGCTCCGGCTCGCCCATGAAGCCCTGCACGAGCACGCCGTTGAGCGCGCTCAGGACGAGGCCGGCGTGGAGCCCCGGGTCGACCTCGCGCGACAATGTCCCGCACTCCTGGCCGCGCGCGATCACGTCGCCCGATATCTGCTGATACAGGCGGTGGCGGTCGAGGATCCGTCCGAACAGCGGGTCGGGGCGCTTCTCCTCCCGCAAAAAAAGGCTCAGGAAGAATCGCGCCGAGAAGACGTTCTCCGTGACGAACTCGTAGTGGAGGTCGATCAACCGACGGAGCTGCTCGGGCTCGCTGAGCCCGTCGAGGTCGTCGACGTCGATCGTGTAGGGCTCGATCGTTCGCGACAGGACGGCCTGGAACAGGTTCTCCTTCGTCTCGAAATGCCAGAAGATCAGCGCTTTGCTGACGCTCGCCGCCTAGGCCACGCGAGACAGCGATGTGCTGTCGTAGCCATGGGCGGCAAAAAGCCTCGTAGCGGTCTCGAGGATCTTCGTCCACGCATCCATCGCTTCACCCGGGTGCGTAAAGATCCCCTGCCGACACGGGTTGTCAAGCGGTGAATTGCCCGCCGGCGGGGCGAAGATCCGCCCCGCCGGACCGGATCCTCACGCGGCCTCGGCGACCGGTTCGCTCGAGAATCCGAGCTTGTGACCGTCCCAGTCCACCAGCACCCGCGAGCGCTCGCCGATGTCCCCGGCCAGGATCCGTCGACCGAGCTCGGTCTCGACCTCCCTCTGCAGGAGCCGCTTGAGCGGTCGGGCACCGTAAACCGGGTCGTAGCCGAGATCGACCAGGTGCTTGGTCGCCGACGGCGACAGCAGCAGCTCGATGCGACGGTCGGCGAGCCGCTGGCGGATGCGATCGAGCTGGATGTCGATGATCTTGCCGAGGTGATCCCTCGTGAGGCCGTGGAACACGACGATCTCGTCGACGCGGTTGAGGAACTCCGGCCGGAATTGCTGGCGCAGAGCGTTCAGCACCTCCTCCTTCATCTCGACGTAGGCCGGCGAGCTCCGTTCCGCGAGCCCCGGGCCCCGCGACAGGATGAGTTGGCTGCCCGCGTTCGAGGTCATGATGATGACCGTGTTCTTGAAATCCACGGTGCGCCCCTGCCCGTCGGTGAGCCGACCGTCGTCGAGGATCTGCAGGAGGGCATTGAAGACGTCCGGATGTGCCTTCTCGATCTCATCGAACAGGACCACCGCGAACGGACGCCGCCGGACAGCCTCGGTCAGCTGGCCGCCCTCCTCGAACCCGACGTAACCCGGAGGCGCACCGATGAGCCGGGCCACCGAGTGCTTCTCCATGTACTCCGACATGTCGATCCGGACCATCGAACGTTCGTCGTCGAACAGGAACGCCGCGAGTGCCCGGGCGAGCTCCGTCTTCCCGACGCCCGTCGGGCCGAGAAAAATGAACGAGCCTATCGGGCGCTGCGGATCCCCGAGTCCCGAGCGCGCCCGGAGCACCGCGTCGGCAACTGCCCGAACTGCTTCGTCCTGACCGATGACGCGCTCGTGCAGGTGGTCTTCGAGGCGAAGCAGCTTCTGCGCCTCGCCCTCCATCAGCTTCGACACCGGGATGCCGGTCCAGCGTGCCACCACCTCCCCGATGTCGTCCGAGTCCACATGGTCCTTGATCAGACGCAGCGAACCCGGCTCCTCGCCGGCGGCGATCTGCTTCTCGAGCTCCGGGATCACGCTGTACTGAAGCTCGCTCGCCCGGGCCGGGTCGTAGTCGATGCCCGGACGGCGCACCTTGTCGCACTCGAGCCGCGCCGTCTCGAGCTTCTTCTGCAGGTCCGCGACACCGCCGAGGGCATGCTTCTCCTGCTCCCACTGCGCGCGAAGCCGGGTTTCTTCCTCCTTGATGTCCGCGAGCTCGTTCTCGAGTCGCTCGAGCCGCTCGCGCGACGCACGGTCGGTTTCCTTGCGCAGCGCCTCGCGCTCGATCTCGAACTGCATCGCCCGGCGGGCGACCTCGTCGAGCTCGGCCGGCATCGAGTCGATCTCGGTGCGCAGCTTGGCTGCTGCCTCGTCGACGAGATCGATCGCCTTGTCGGGCAGGAAGCGGTCCGTGATGTAGCGGTTCGAGAGCACCGCCGCGCTCACCAGCGCGCTGTCCTTGATGCGCACCTTGTGGTGCACCTCGTAGCGCTCGCGGAGCCCGCGCAGGATCGAGATCGTGTCCTCCACCGACGGCTGCTCGACCACCACCGGCTGGAAGCGACGCTCGAGCGCCGCATCCTTCTCGATGTGCTTGCGGTACTCGTCGAGCGTCGTCGCTCCGATGCAGTGCAGCTCGCCGCGCGCGAGCATCGGCTTCAGGAGATTCGAGGCGTCCATGGCGCCTTCGGCGGCACCGGCACCCACGACGGTATGCAGCTCGTCGATGAACAGGACGATGTTGCCCTCGGCGGACTGCACCTCCTTGAGAACCGCTTTCAAGCGCTCCTCGAACTCGCCGCGGAACTTGGCGCCAGCGACCAGGGCGCCCATGTCGAGCGCGATGATGCGCCGCCCCTTCAGACCCTCAGGAACGTCGCCGCGGGCGATGCGCTGCGCGAGCCCCTCGACGATCGCGGTCTTGCCGACGCCGGGCTCGCCGATCAGCACCGGGTTGTTTTTCGTGCGGCGGGAAAGGACCTGGACGGCCCGGCGGATCTCCTCGTCGCGACCGATGACGGGATCGAGCTTGCCGCTCTCGGCGAGCTTGGTCAGGTCCCGCCCGAACTTCTCGAGCGACTCGTACGTCGCCTCGGGGTTCTGGCTCGTGACCCGCTGGTTGCCGCGGACGGTCTGCAGCGCATGCAGTGCCTTGTCGCGGGTCAGGCCCGCTTCCTTGAGCGCGCCGGCGACCACGCTCGGGTCGGCGAGCATCGCGAGCAGCAGGTGCTCGACGCTGACGTAGTCGTCCTTCAGGCCCTTGGCGTCGTCCTGAGCCCGCTCGAGCAGCCGCGCGAGCCGCTGCGTGACGAAGACCTGGTCCGGGCTGCCGCCCCCCCCGGTGACCTGGGGAACCTTCTCGAGCGCCCGCTCGACGCCGTCTCGCATCGCCTTCGCATCGGCCCCGGCACGCGCCACGATCTTCGGT
The DNA here is from genome assembly GCA_016874715.1 of Deltaproteobacteria bacterium. GTDB lineage: Bacteria > Desulfobacterota > Binatia > UBA12015 > UBA12015 > VGTK01. Next base: position 122,360 of record VGTK01000001.1, read on the forward strand.
ACGATGCCAGCCTCGTCGTCGAGCAGCGCGGCCAGCAGATGCTCGACGTCGACCCCCTTGTGGTGCCGGCGCCTCGCCAGGGACTGGGCCTGCCGCAGGGCCTCCTGGGACTTTTCCGTCAGGCGTTGCAGATCCATTTCCGAAACCCCCTCCGCCGCCGCCGTCAGGCACCGGCCCCGAGACGGTAACCACGATCTCCGTGCCTACAAGCACGCCGCTGCCCCAACTGGTGACGGGTGCGGCGTCGTGGTAGGGCCCGACCCAGCCATGCTCGCCGTCGCGCGTTTCGTCACCTCGCTCGCCATCGCCCTCTGGGGCTTGGCCATGCTGCTCATCGGAGTCGTCAACGGCGTTCCGCTGTGGATCGTGCTCGGGATCGTCGTGTCGGGGGTCGGACTCCCGTTCCTCGCGTCCCACCCGGCTGCCGCGCCGCGCCTGTACCCCGGGCGCGGAGGGATCGATCCTGCGGCGACCGCCGGGGGCGCACGAGAGGCGATCCAGCGGTGAGCGCGGATTCGGGCAAGGACAAGCTGGGAGAAAAGCTGCGCGACCTCGAGCACGCTCGTGAGGGCCAGTTCTTCGCGCAGCGCGACCGCGAGCTGATCGAACGGCTCAGGGCTCGCGGGGCCGGCTGGCACGCCGAAGTGGTCGATCTGATGGCGCTCGTTCAGGCGGTCGCGGACGGCACGGCACCGCTGGCCGCGGTCATGCCGAATGCCGATTTTCTCGACGATGCCGCAGCACGCGACCGCGAGTCCTTGAAGATCCCGGGGGTGCGGGCGGTCGAGGGCGGCGCGAAGTAGGTCCGGGTCGCGCAGTGTTCTCCGGGATCATCGAGTCACTCGGCCGCGTCGAGACGTTCGAACGGAGAGGCGAGGACGCGCGTCTCGTGGTCCGGCACGGCTTCGGCGACGCCGCGCTGTCGCTCGGCGAGAGCATCTGTACGAGCGGCGCCTGCCTGACGGCGGTGGCCTTCCCGCCCGGCACCTTCGTCGCCGACCTGAGCGCAGAGACCCTGCGCCGGACGACGCTGGGTGCACTCGCGCCGGGCGATGTGGTGAACCTCGAGCGCTCGCTGCGACTCGGCGACCGCCTCAGCGGGCACTTCGTGTTCGGCCACGTCGATGGTGTCGCTCGGGTCGAGTCGCTCGAGCCCTGCGGTGCGGGATATACGCTACGCGTGACGACGGACACCCCCCTCGCGCCCTACCTGGTCGACAAGGGCTCGATCGCGTTGGATGGCATCAGCCTCACGATGTGCGAAGTGCGGGACTCCTCCTTCGCAGTCGCCGTCATCCCGCACACCTTCGAGGTGACGACCCTGTCACGCCGAAGCGTCGGCGACCCGGTGAACCTCGAGATCGACATGCTCGCGCGCTACGCCCGCCGGGCCCTCGAGTTCGCGGCGGCGAAGGGCTGACACCCTCAGTCGGGCCCGGCAGCCATCGTCTCGCGAACCCGCTTCACTTTCGCGATCGCTGCGGGGTCGTTCTTTCGCTCCGCGGCTGCGAGCGCCCGCGCGACCTGCGCCTCGGCGCCGGCACGGTCCCCCCGCTCGCGAAGCTGCTCCGCGAGGAACAACCTCGCGCCCACGTATTCCGGGTCGATCTCGATCGCTCGCCGTACCAGTCGCTCCCCCTCGTCGGGATCGCCGCCGAGCAGGCCTGGTACCGAGCACAGGAACGCCCCCTTGCCGTGCAGCGCATCCGAGTAGTCGGGGGCGATCTCCAGCGTGCGATCGACCGCCTCGCGGATCTGCCACAACTTGACGAGGCTCGACAGCGAAGCCCCCGAGCGGCGCGCTTGCTCGCCCAGCGCACAGAACCGGGCGAAGTGGGCGAGGGCGTCGCGATCGTCGGCGGCGATCGCGCGATCCGCCCGGTCGAGGCTCAGCTCGAGCAGGGCGCCGGCTTCGGGTTCCGTCGCAGCCTGGCCGCGATGGCAGGTCCGGAGCGCTTCGCGCGACTCTGTCGTCCCGACGGGGTCCGACGGCAAGCCCAGGCACGGTTGCGCGAAGATCAGGGTGGCGGTCGCGATCGCGCATGCACGCAGAGTTCTGCGCAGGCCATCGCCTGCGGCGACCGGCCGGCTCTTCAAGCCTGGGCCCGGCTCATCGCTCCGAAGGTGAGAAAGTACCGTTTCGTCTCGTTGACCGAGAACCCGAACTGGGCGCCCCTGCCGACACTCCGGACCTCGGTGACCACCACCGCCCGGTCCCACGGTCGTCCCCGCACGGCCGCTGCGTATTCCGGTGCATCCGGGGGCGTGTAGCCGGTGACGTACGTCCATCCAGGGTGCAAGCGTTCGCCTGGCCGGACATCGCGCACGCGAACTTCCGAGCCATCCTCGCGGACGAGGACGTGATCACCGCCCAGGCGGACTCGTTGCTCGTCGACATTGCCCAGCTCGAAAAGCTCTCCGTCCTCGAGCTGGCGGATCGCGGTCATCATGCGGAAACCGAGGGCACCGTCACGGAATCTGGTCAGCACCGGCATCACCTTGCCGGTGAGCTTAACGATCTCCACCGGACCGTCGATAGTCTCGACGAGCGCGTCCGCGGCGAGTCGGCTCAAGGTCGGCGGCGGAGGTGGCTTGGGCTTTTCTTCGGGAGGCATATCGCAACAGGACCGGACGCACTCGGGACCTTCCGAGCTGTCGCAATCCAACACGTCACGCGGGGCCGATCAACAGCCACCGTTCCCTGACCCCTGTTCGGAATTGGCACGGAACCTGCTCGACTAGACGCGCGTCTACGGGAGGCATTATGGACACATCATATTCCGCGCCGGAGGACAACGTCGTCCGGCTCTTCGAACCGGACCTGATCACACCCGAGCAGCACCGGGATCGTGTCCAGGCCGAGTCCACCGATCGTCCGGAGATCCGCCTGATGCTGGCGGTGATGGAAGACGCCGTCGCGACGTATCAGCGGTTCGCCGCCGACCCGGGACGGCGCAACCAGCGCCTCTTCGAGGAGGCCGAGAGCTGGATCAACTCGACCGACACCTCCTGGCCCTACTCCTTCGAGAACATCTGCACGGCTCTCAAGTTCGAGCCCGAGTCTCTGCGTGGCGGGCTTCTCGCCTGGCGCAAGGAGCAGATGAACGGCCGCTCGGGCCTGTACAGGTTCCCGTTCCGTCGCGTCAACGGAAAGCGACACTCGATCACCCTGCGAGATCGTCATCTGCGCCAGTCGGCGTGACGACCTTCAAGCGTTCGGCTGCAGCAGGAACTTGAGCGCGCCGGCATGGCCGGCGCGCTCGAGAGCCTCGATCCCCTCCTCCAGGGGAGCGATCTGCTCCAATAGCGGTAGCACGCGCACTCGCTCCGCGGCGAGCGCCTCCAGAGCCGCGTCGAAGCGACCACAACGTGAGCCGATGAGGGTGACCTCGTCGATCACGAGTGGTGAAAGATCGACTTCGTGCCGACCCGCGACCGTCGTCTTGAGCACGACCGCGCCCAGCGGTCGCACGGCGTCGATCGCGAGAGCGAGACCCGCGGGGTCGCCGCTCGCGTCGACGACGAGGTCGTAGCCACGCGGTCGAGGTGGCGGCGACACCGCGTTCAGGCCGAGCAGCTCCGCGACACCCCGCGCCCGGGGGTTGCGACAGAGCACCTCGACGCGGTCGCCGCGCGCACCGAGCGTCTGCGCGACGAGCAGGCCCAGCTTGCCCGCCCCGATGACCAGGGACCGACCGCCGGCGAAGGACGCCGTCTGGTCGCACGCCTCGATCGCCGCCGCGAGCGGCTCGGCGAACACCGCTACCGTATCGGGGACGGTATCCGGAACCGGATGGACGTTCTCGATCGGTACACGCACGATCTCCGCGAAGGCACCGTCTGCACCGAGGATTCCCATCACCGTCCGGGTCGGACAGTGTCGCGTCCGACCAGCGAGACAGTCGGGGCAGCGCCTGCACGAGAAGTTGATCTCGCCCACCACGCGTCGGCCGTGCAGCGATCCGGGCCCTGACACCACCTCGCCGACGAACTCGTGGCCGGGAATGCCGGTGAAGCCCATGTAGCCCCGCAGGATCTGCAGGTCCGTCGAGCAGATTCCGGCGAGCTTCACCCGGACCAGCACCGTTCCCGGGAGACACGCGGGATCCGGCGCGTCGTCGACGAGGCGCAACCGCGCTCCGTCCCAGATCAGCGCGCGCACGACCAGTTCTCGACGCGGTTTCGCGGGGCGGCGCGCTGCAGCGCTACTGCTTGACGAGTGAGCGCCTGAATCCCCGGTCCGCCTGATCGGCGATCGCGTCGGCCTGGTCCGCGAATCGTGTCGCCTGATCCGCGAGACGCTCCGCCTCCTCGGCCGCGCGTTCCGCGCGGGCCGCCGCACCCTCGGCGTCACCACCCGAGTACGCCGCCTGCTGCACCTCCGTCGCGGACTTCCATCGATCGCGCGGGATCTTTCCCTCGAAGCGGAGAAGCGAAATCTCGGGCGTCCCGAGGATGACCGCTCGGGCGAAGGCGTACATGCGGTCGTAGTCCGGATAGTACGTGCGAAGCTCCCACGAATACCAAGGGCTCCCCGTGCGGACACGCTGCATCTCCGCCGCGTACGGCATGCCGATGCGCCGCACGACGGCTCGCAGGGCCGAATCGGTGGCCAGCAGCTCCTTGAAGCTCCGCATCGACAGCGCGGTCGGCGGGCCGACGTCGCACACGTAGGGACGCTCCGGATCGATGTAGTCGCAGTCCCGTGCGATCGGCGGCAGGTCCTGGGCGTGGCCGACGCCGGGCGCAGCGGCGAGCAGGAGACCTGCGCAAAGTAGTCCGATTCGGGTCGTCTTCATCCTTCGCCTCCAGCCCTGCTCCAGCCGTTTACCCTCTTTCGTCAGCTAGGAGGAGCGCCTCAAGCGCTCGGCTCCCGACTTTTCGTGCCAGACGGCGGGAATCCGACTGACCCCGACGGCGGCCGCGACGCGGAGCGGTGGGGTCTCCGAAGCGCTCTCGTGGGTCGGCTCCGGCGCGATCACGGCATCGAGGCGCTCCAGCGTGGCCGCGATGCCCCTGGTGGCGCGCAGCATCGCACGGCGAAGGATCTTCGCCTCGGCGGGCTCCATCGCGCTCACGTCCAGACCACGGAGCGCGCGACTCAGCTTCCGCACGGCACGAAGTGCGTCGGCGCTCTGCTGCGGCGTTCGCTTCATCTGCTGGTGCCTGAAGCTGCGCACCGACAAGGACTCGAGGCGCACGCGACGCCACAGCGCCTGCATCGCCTCGGGCGTCTCCTGGCGTGCGATGCTGATGAGGATCTCGCGAGAGACGACGGCGCCGTCGGCGAAGTACTCCTGCTTCACCTCGCGCGGCAGTCGCGTGAGGGCAAGCGTGTTCGACACGTAGGGTCGGCTCTTGTGGATCACCTGCGCCAGCTCGGCGTGCGACAGTCCGCGCTCCGATGCGAGCGCGGACAGCGCCTCGGCCTCTTCGAGGGGCGACAGATCCTCGCGCTGCACGTTTTCTTCGAGAGCCACCTCGAGCAGATCGTCGTCGCTCAGAATGGCCGGCACGAGCCCCACGCCGGCACGCTCGGCCGCGCGCAGCCGACGCTCGCCCGCAATCAGCGTGTACCCACCGTCCCTCTCGCGACGAACGATGATCGGCTGAAGGATACCCCGCGCGCGAATCGACGCGGCGAGATCCTCGATGGCCTCGTCGTCGAAGTGCTGGCGCGGCTGCAGAGGGTTCGGCTTGATGACCGCGATCGGGACAGCAGCAAAGACGGTTCGGCGCCGGCCGATCACCTGTCCGGCAGCCGCGAAGTGCGGTGCTCGCAACCCCGTCGGCTTGGGATCGCCTGCCGGAGGGCTGTCCGTGAGCGATGCTGCTACCGCGGCTTCGGTCCCTGCATCGGCGGCAGGTTTCTGCCGATCCGACCACGACTCGTCGCCCACACCGCACCCCCTTCACCGCGCGCCGCCCGCGCTCCGGTGACCCCTAGTCGCCGGATAATCGGATACGCTCGGGACGACTACCCCCGAGGCCGGGCCCGTGTCAATCTCCAGGCCTTATCCGGAGTTTCAGGATGGCTTCAGGGGGAAGGCGCGGTCCGAACGAAACGAGCCCGGTCGACTCGGGGGCCGGCCGGGCTCGCTGCGCTCGATTCGTCGACGATCAGATCTTGCCCTGAAGCAGGAAGGCGATCACGAGTGCGTAGATCGCCAGAGCTTCGATGAAGGCGAGACCGAGGATCATCGGCGTCTGGATGCGATCGGCTGCGTTCGGGTTGCGACCGATCGACTCCATCGCTGCGGCGACGGCGCGGCCCTGGCCCAGCGCGGCGCCGATGGCGGCGCCGGCGATGGCAATGCCGGCCGCCAGCGCGATCATGGACGACGACCCGCCGCCCCCGGCCGCGTGCTCCTGGGCGAGTGCTACGTCTGCGCCCAGCGCCGCGAACAGAAGCGTCAGGAATGCTCCCAGAATGATCTTCGTGCCCTTGGTCATGGCTATTCTCCTTTCCCGCCCGGTCCCGTCCCCTTCGGGCACTCCTCTGTCCTCATCCTCTCCGCTCCACGCCCGGGATGGGGGACCTGCGTCGTGATGCACGCCGCCTGTCAGTGCGCGTGCTCCGCGTGCTCCGCGTCGTGATGCGCGACGGCGAGCGCGATGTAGATCATGCTCAGCAGGGTGAACACGAAGGCCTGGATCACCGCGACCAGCGTTCCCAGCAGGTAGAACACGACCGGGATGCCCACCTTGGTCAGGCCGGTGAAGATCTCGAGCACCAGGTGGTCGCCGAAGAGGTTGCCGAACAGCCGGAGCCCCAGCGACACCGGGCGAACGAGCGTCCCGACCAGCTCGAGCACGATCATGAGCGGTGCCAGCCAGAGGATCGGGCCCATGAAGTGCTTCAGGTAGGCGACTCCCTGCGCCTTGAATCCGTAGTAGTTGAAGGCCACGAACGAGACCACGCCGAGCGCGAGGGTGATGTCGAAGTCGCTCGTCGGTGGAGTGAAGCCGGGCAGCAAGCCCATGAAGTTGCAGAACAGGATGAAGATGAAGAAGGTCGATAGCAGCGGCACGTACTTTGCTGCGCCATGACCGATCACCGAGTCGCAAAGCCCGCCGATCGCCTCGACGAGCAGCTCGAACACGTTGCGCGCCGAGAGGCCCTCGTCGGGCACGACCGCCGAATCCTTGGCGAGCTCACCCCGCGCGCGGACTCCGAGCAGCAGCAGGATACCCATGATCAGCATTCCGATGGCGAAGTACTCCCAGTCGCCGTGGGGGATACCGATCAGTCCAGTCCAGGTTACGGGATGTTCCATGCAGGGCCTTCCTCGATCAACGGGCGCGGACAGCCGATCGGTTGCCGTAGCACGCGTCGATCACGATGGCGAGCAGCAAGCTGGTGGCGCCGGCCGCGAACGACATGGGTGCCAGGAGCGTCGTGGTGAGGCCGATCGTCGCGATCGCGAGCAGCAGCGTGAGCTTGAGGAGGAACAGCCCGATCGCGAAGCCAGGCCGGGGTCCGACACGCAGGACCAGCCCGACCGCCAGGTGCTGCAGGAGCAGGCTCGCGTACATCATGGCCGCTCCACCGAGTACCCCGGGCACCGACCCGCGGCCGCTCACCAGGACGATCCCGACCAGCCCCGCTACCACCACGACCTGCCACTGGCCTATACCGGCGGCCCGCAGCCGTGGCGACGCTCCATCAGGGGCGTCGCTCATCGCGGATCGTCTCGAAGCGCCTGGTCAGGGCGATCATCCGAGCGACCGCCGTGCCCAGGCCAGCAAACGTTCCGAGCAGCGTGAGCCAGGGCTCCGTGCCCAGCCACTCGTCGAGGTAGTAGCCGAGAATCAGTCCACCGATCACGGCGCTCGAGAACTCGAGTCCGAGAGCGGCCATCTGGACGGCCATCTGTCGCCGGCGCGCCGTCGACCTCTCGTCCGGCGTGTCGCTCACGCGCGCAGCGCCGCGCGCGCCCCCTCGACGATGCGCTCGACCTCGGCGGCACCGTGCGCGAGCGAGAGGAACCACGCTTCGAACTGCGACGGCGGGAGATACACGCCGCGCTCGATCATCGCGCGGAAGAACCTCGCGAAGGCCACCGTGTCGCTGGTGCTCGCCTCGGTGAAGTTGCGAACCTGGTCGACCCCGAAGAACAGCGTCAGCAGTGAGCCGACCCGCTGCACCGTCGCGTGTACCCCCGCGGACGCGATCGCGTCGCGAAGTCCGTCCGCGAGGAGCGCGGAGGTCTTCTCGAGAGCGGCGTACGCCTCGCCCGTCAGCAAGCCGAGTGTGGCGAGGCCAGCGCTGCACGCGACGGGGTTCCCCGACAGCGTCCCCGCCTGATACACCGGCCCAGCGGGTGCGAGGAGGTCCATCAGCTCTCCACGCCCGCCGACGGCACCCACGGGCAGGCCTCCACCGACGATCTTTCCGAGGCACGTGAGGTCGGGGGAGATCCCGTACAGTTCCTGCGCGCCACCGCGTGCGACGCGGAAGCCGCTGATCACCTCGTCGAAGATGAGCAGCGCGCCGGCTGCCTGCGTGATGCGCCGCACCTCTTCGAGGTACCCGGGCAGCGGCGGAACGACGCCCATGTTCGCGGCGATCGGCTCGAGGATGACCGCCGCGACGGGAGGACCAGCCTCGAGCGCTGCCCGCATCGCGTGCACGTCGTTGTATTCCGCAACACTGGTGAGCCGCGAGATCTCGGCCGGTACCCCCGCGCTGTCCGGGATGCCGAACGTGGCGGCACCTGATCCTGCACGAACCAGCAGGGGGTCGCTGTGCCCGTGATAGCACCCGGCGAGCTTGACGATGCGATCGCGCTTCGTCGCGGCACGGGCGATGCGGATCGCGGTCATCGTCGCTTCCGTTCCGGAGGTGACGAGCCGCACCTTCTGGATCGACGGAACCGCGTCGACGATGTGCTCCGCGAGTTGGACCTCGATCGCCGTCGGCGCGCCGAAGCCCAGACCGCGCGTCGCGGCTTCGGTCACTGCGCGAAGAACCTCGGGGTGCGCGTGGCCCGCGATCAGCGGACCCCACTCGCACACGAGGTCGACGTAGCAATTGTCATCGGCATCCCAGAGATACGCGCCTCGCGCGCGATTGACGAAGCAGGGATTGCCTCCGACGGCTTTCCACGCACGAACCGGGCTGTTTACGCCACCGGGAATGACGTCGATGGCGCGTGCCGTGAGTTTTGACGATGCGTTCTGCAAGTTGTGGTGCGTAAAAGGAAAACGACCAACGGCGGGCTAACAACGTCATGCGACCCGGTCAACCCGATCGCAGCGCGGATGAAATTGTCTCGCAAAAACAACCGGCTCGTCTCCCCTCCTTCTTTTCGTCTTGCAACGCCCGACAGGCCGGCGCTATGACCGCCCCCTCGCGCGCGTCAGGGCGCGCCACGTCTCTCGGTTTTCCAGACTTCACCAGTGACCGTACGCACGTGATCGCACCCGTCGGAGCAGCCTTCCGAGGGACGCCGGCGATCGTCCCCGCGACGTGAATCCGACCCTGCCAGGGGCGGCGCAACCGTCTGAAATTTCGAGAGAATCGTGCGTTTCCCACACCTGTGCATAAGCCTGTGCATAAGCCTGATCGGGGGGGTCGAGCCGCATGAGGAGCTGGCAGCACGCGCAGAGGTCGCTTCGCGAAACCTTGGGCGAAAGCACCTACGAAACCTGGATCAAACCGCTGCGGCTTTCGGCCTCACGCGACGGTCACGTGTGCCTCGATGCTCCCAGTAAATTTTTTCGTGACTGGGTAGAACGACGACATCTCGCGGCGTTGAAGGCGGCGCTGCGCGACGAGGTCCATGCGTCACCCGAGGTCGTCCTGCAGGTGAAGGCCAACGCGCAGGGCGAGCTCTTCGAGCCTGGCGAGCCTGTGGACCGGGATGCGAAGCCCGCGACCCGCGAGAGCAAGCCGACCATCGCCGCTCGTCTCGCACACCTCGTGCCACGGTACACGTTCGAGAACTTCGTGGTCGGGCCCAGCAACCAGCTCGCTCACGCAGCCGCACGCGCGATCGCGAACAACCCGGGGGCGGTCTACAACCCGGTATTCATCTACGGCACGACCGGTGTCGGCAAGACTCACCTCGTGAACGCGATCGGGCACGCGGTGTTCGAGAAGAACCCGTCCGCGAAGATCGTCTACCTCTCGAGCGAAGCTTTCGTGAACGAGCTGATCACGTGCCTGCGACACCAGCGCATGGACGAGTTCAAGAAGCGCTTCCGCAGCGTGGACGTGCTGATCGTCGACGACGTGCAGTTCCTCGCCGGGCGGGAGCGCACCCAGGAGGAGTTCTTCCACACCTTCAACACGCTGCACGAGGCGCGGAAGCAGCTCGTCCTGACATCGGACAAGTTTCCGAAGGACATCCCGGACCTCGAGGAGCGACTGCGCAACCGGTTCGAGTGGGGGCTCACGGTCGACATCCAGGCCCCGGACACGGAGACCCGGCTCGCCATCATCCAGCAGAAGGCCGAGGCGGAAGGCCTGACCCTCTCCTCGGACGTCGCGGCCTACATCGCCGACGAGGTCGTGAACAACGTGCGCGAGCTCGAGGGGGCGCTCACGCGCCTCGGAGCACACGCGTCGCTCTCACACAGCCAGATCTCGCTCGAGTTCGCGAAGGACATCCTCCGCCCTCTGCTGGGGGACCGCCGCAAGCAGCCCACGACCGCCGACGTGCAGCGCGTGGTGTGCGAGCACTTCGGACTCTCGCTCAACGACCTGAAGTCGAAGCGGCGCACGCAGAACCTCGTCGTTCCCCGGCAGATCGCGATGTTCCTGACCCGTCGGCTGGTGAACATCTCGTTTCCCGCGATCGGCGAGCAGTTCGGCGGCCGCGACCACTCGACGGTGATCCACGCGAACAACTCGATCACCAGCCGGCAGACCTCGGACGCTACGCTGCGTGCGATGATCGAGCGCCTCGAGCGCACCATCGTGTCGCGCCGGAGCGTTTGATTCCCTCGACCGGGGGGACAAGCTGATCGCCACCTGTGGAGATCCGGTTCGCCGCTTCGGGGACAAGTCGGGGAGCGCGGTTCGGCCGCCGGGTGAGGCGATTCACGGAGCCGTTTTTCGACAGGTGATTTCTTCGGTGCCTGGCGGACTTGACCCGGTTATCCCGGTTCTCCACAACACCTACTCCTACTGGTCTTTTATAGTCCTACAAAGAGAACAAGACAGTGTCCGCGCCAGGAGAGGTAGGTCGGACGTCGCAGCGTCGTCGTGATGCCGGGAGTACGTGATGGAATTCTCGATCGACCGTAACGAGTTCCTGCAGAGTCTGGCTCCCACTCAAGGGGTCGTCGAACGACGCAACACGCTGCCGATCCTCGCCAACGTCCTGCTCGAGGCGAAGACAGATCTGACCGTGGCAGCGACGGATCTGGAGGTTCACATCCGTCGGCGCTGCCACGCGAAGGTGAAGAGCGCAGGGGCGGCGACTGTAGGAGCACGCAAGCTGCACGAGCTGGTGCGCGAGCTGAAGCCGGGTGAAATCACCGTCCGATCCCTCGAGAACCAGTTCGTCGAGGTCGTTTCGGGACGTTCGCGGGTGAAGCTGGTCGGTCTTCCGGCGACGGACTTTCCGGCGTTTCCGCACGGTGACGAGAAGATCAAGCCGATGTTCGCCCTTCCTGCCGAGACGATCGCGACGATGATCGATCGCACGCTGTTCGCGGTTTCCACGGACGAGACGCGAGCGCACCTGGGAGGGGTCTACCTCACCTCGAGCGAGAACGCGCTCCGTTTCGTGGGCACCGACGGCCACCGCCTGGCTCTCGTCGATCAGCCCGCGAAGGATGCGCGCCCGTTCGAAAAGGGCATCATCCTGCCGCGTAAGGGCCTCGCAGAGCTTCGCAGACTCCTCGATGGGGTGGAGGGAGCCGTCCAGGCGACGGTGTCGCCCAACGCGCTCCGTGTGCAGCAGGGCGACGTCGAGATCGTCATGCGTCTGATCGACGGTGAGTTCCCGAACTACGAGCAGGTCATCCCGAAGGCAGCGAAGTCGAAGATCACCGTCGACAAGCACGAGCTGCTGTCGGCACTGCGCCGCGTCTCCGTCGTCGCCAGCGATCGCGCTCGGGGCGTGAAGCTGCACGTCTCCGACGGGCAGCTCGCGATCTCGGCGAGCAGCCCGGATTTCGGCGAGGCGAGCGAGGAGATCGAGGTGGCCTACGCGGGCGACGCTCTGAGCGTCGGATTCAACTCGCGCTACCTGACTGACGTGCTGGCCGTGCTGCCCGAGGAGCAGCGTGTCGAGATCGGTCTCATCGACGGTGCGAGCCCCGGCGTGATTCGTGCCGAGGACGACGAGTCGTACAGCTACGTCGTCATGCCGATGCGCCTCTGAGCGCCCCTCCGACGCCGTCTCAGAGACCCTGCCGGGGGCCTTCCGGCGGTCGTCGCGGAAGTGCCAGGACACGCTTTCGCCGGGAGCTTTCGTCTGCTAAGTTCCATCCATCCCGGGCGGTGCGCAAGTGCCTGATTTTACTATGGAATCTACCGAACCACCAGCGACTCCGGCGGCCGCCTACGGCGCCGAGCAGATCAAGGTCCTCGAGGGTCTCGAGGCGGTTCGCAAGCGCCCCGGCATGTACATCGGCGATACGGCCGAACGGGGCCTGCACCACCTGGTCTACGAGATCGTCGACAACGCCGTCGACGAGGCGCTGGCGGGGTACTGCTCGACGGTCTCGGTGGCGATCCACGTCGATGGCGCGATCACCGTGATCGACGACGGGCGCGGCATCCCGGTCGACATTCATCCGAGCGAGGGCGTCTCGGCTGCGGAGGTCGTGCTCACCAAGCTGCACGCCGGCGGCAAGTTCGACAAGAACTCGTACAAGGTCTCGGGCGGCCTGCACGGTGTCGGCATCTCGGTGGTGAACGCGCTGTCGGAATCGCTGGAGGTCGAGATCTGGCGTGATGGGCACGTCCACTTCCAGCGGTATCACCGTGGTCACCCCGACGCGCCGCTGGCGAAGATCGGGGCGACCGAGCGGCGGGGTACCCAGGTCACGTTCAAGCCGGACACGCTCATCTTTCCGTCGACCGAGTACAGCTTCGAGGTGTTGTCGCAGCGGCTCCGCGAGCTGGCCTTCCTGAACCGCGGCCTGCGCATCTCGATCGAGGACAAGCGCAACGGACGCGAGCACGAGTTCCACTACCCCGGGGGCATCGCCTCCTTCGTCGAGCACCTGAACTCCACCAAGACGCCCGTTCACAACGACGTGATCTACGTCATGGGAGAACGGGACGGCGTCACGATCGAAGTAGCCATGCAGTGGAACGACGGGTACGCCGAGACGCTCTACTCGTTCGCGAACAACATCAACACGCACGAGGGAGGGACCCACCTCTCCGGCTTCCGCGCGGCGTTGACGCGCACGATCAATCTGTACGCGGTTCGCGGCGGCTTTCTGAAGAAGGAAGGTGAGACCCTCGAGGGCGACGACGTCCGCGAAGGCCTGACGGCCGTCGTCGCGGTGAAGGTTCCCGAGCCCCAGTTCGAGGGTCAGACGAAGACCAAGCTCGGCAACAGCGAGGTGAAGGGTTTCGTCGAGAACCTCGTGAACGAACGCCTCGGCAGCTACCTCGAGGAGCATCCCGCGGACGCGAAGAAGATCGCGGCGAAGTGTGTCGAAGCCTTGCGCGTACGCGAGGCGACGCGCAAGGCGAAGGACCTCGCTCGACGCAAGGGGGCGCTCGATTCCGGCTCGTTGCCGGGCAAGCTCGCCGACTGCCAGGAGCGTGATCCGACGCTCTCCGAGCTGTTCATCGTCGAGGGCGATTCCGCCGGCGGATCCGCAAAGCAGGGCCGTGATCGGCGGAACCAGGCCATCCTCCCGCTGCGCGGCAAGATCCTCAACGTCGAGAAGGCCCGCTTCGACAAGATGCTGTCGTCGCAGGAGATCCGCCTGCTGATCACTGCACTGGGGATGGGCGTCGGCAAGGAGGACCGGGACCTCGGGAAGCTGCGCTACCACACGCTCGTCATCATGACCGACGCGGACGTCGACGGGAGCCACATCCGCACGTTGCTGCTGACGTTCTTCTACCGGCAGTATCCCGAGCTCATCGAGAACGGGCACGTCCTGATCGCGCAGCCGCCGCTCTACAAGGTCAAGAAGGGCAAGGACGAGCGCTACCTGAAGGACGAGGCGGCGCTGGAGGATCACCTCATCCAGCTGGGCAGCGATCAGGTACAGGTCGTCGGCTCGGGCGGGGGCGTGCCGCTGGCCGGTGAAACCCTCGCCAACGTGCTGCGGCGCTTCTCGCACCTCGACCGGGTGCTGGGCGTGATCGAGCGGGGCCGGCGGAACCGCGAGGTCGTGCTCGCCGCGGTGCGCGAGGAGCGGCTCGTTCCGGAGGCGTTCCGCGACGCGGAGACGCTCACGGAGATCGCTTCGTCGCTGGAAGCAACACTTGGCAAGGACGTCGAGATCGCACCCGTCAAGGTGACGATCGAGCGGAGCGGCCAGGAAGTGCCCGTGATCGAGGTCGAGACGCAGCGCGAGACGACGAGAGAGAGAACCGAGCTGACGCTCGAGTTCTGTGCCTCTCCGGAGTTCGAGGAGGCGCGGCGCCTGGCCAGCAACCTCGCCGACGCGGGACGGGCACCGTTCGCGGTCGTTTCCGGAGATCAGCGGATCGAGACGCCGACGTTGCCCGCCGCCGTCCGTCACATCATGGCCAACGCCCGCAAGGGGCTCGAGATCCAGCGCTACAAGGGTCTCGGCGAGATGAATCCCGAGCAGCTCTGGGCGACGACCATGAACCCCGACACCCGCACGCTGCTGCAAGTGAGGGTCGAAGACCTGCCCGAGGCAGACCTGATCTTCTCGATGCTCATGGGTGACGCCGTCGAGCCCCGCCGCAAGTTCATCGAGGATCACGCGCTCAGCGTGAAGAACCTCGACGTCTAGCGGATGCGTGCGAACGACCAGATCCGCGCGCGGAGCGCGCGGCCGGGCCCAGCGAGCGCGGCGAGCGAGACTCAGCGCCGCATCGCCGTGTTGAGCGAGGGGGCGCGTGTCCCCTCGCTGGGATGAGCCTCCGTATGTCGACGCGCGTTCTGGTCAGCATCGAAGACGAGATGCGTCAGTCCTATCTGGACTACGCCATGAGCGTCATCGTCGGACGCGCTCTGCCCGACGCGCGCGACGGGCTGAAGCCCGTACATCGTCGCGTGCTCCACTCGATGAACGAGCTCGGGGTCGACTGGAACCGCCCGTACAAGAAGTGCGCTCGTATCGTCGGTGACGTCATCGGCAAGTACCATCCGCACGGCGACACGGCGGCCTACGACACGCTGGTCCGGATGGCCCAGGACTTCTCCCTGCGCTACCCCCTGGTGGACGGCCAGGGCAACTTCGGGTCCGTCGACGGCGATACCGCCGCAGCGATGCGCTACACCGAGGCGCGCCTCGCGCGCATCGCGTCCGAGCTGCTCGCCGACATCGACCGCGAGACGGTCGACTTCATCCCGAACTACGACGACTCCGAACGCGAACCGGCGGTGCTGCCGGCGAAGATCCCGAACCTGCTGCTGAACGGCGCCTCGGGAATCGCGGTCGGCATGGCCACGAACATCCCGCCGCACAATCTCCGCGAGGTCGTCGACGGATGCATCGCCCTGCTCGAGAATCGACATCTCAGCTCGCTCGAGCTGATGCGCTACATCCCGGGTCCTGACTTTCCGACCGGTGCGTTCATCTGCGGCAGCAGCCCGATCCGCGACGCGTACACGACCGGCCGCGGAATCGTGCAGATGCGTGCCAGCGCAGAGATCGAGGAGGATTCGAAGACCGGGCGCGAATCGATCATCGTCGACGCGATTCCGTACCAGGTGAACAAGGCGCGCCTCATCGAGCGCATCGCCGAGCTGGTCAACGACAAGAAGATCGAGGGCATCTCGGATCTGCGCGACGAGAGCGACCGGCACGGCATGCGCATCGTGATCGAGCTCAAGCGCGACGCCGTCGCCCAGGTGGTGCTGAACCAGCTGTACAAGCTGACGCAGATGCAGGAGTCGTTCGGCGTCAACCTGCTGGCGATCGTCGAGGGACGCCCCAAGCTGCTGACCTTGCGCGACGCGTTGCAGGTGTTCCTCGACCACCGCCGCGAGGTGGTGACCCGCAGGACGATCTACGATCTGCGCAAGGCCGAGGAGCGGCTGCACATCCTCGAAGGGCTCAAGATCGCGCTCGACAACCTCGACGCGGTGATCGCGCTCATTCGCGCGGCCGCGAGCCCGGCGGTCGCGAAGGCCGGCCTGTGCTCGCAGTTCGCGTTGTCCGAGGTGCAGGCACAGGCGATCCTCGACATGCGGCTGCAGCGTCTCACGAACCTGGAGCGCGACAAGATCCTCGAGGAGCACCGTGAGGTCACCGAGCTGATCGCACGGCTGAAAGCCATTCTCGCGGACCGCGGCGAGGTCGACAAGATCATCGCCAGCGAGCTCACCGAGGTCCGCGACCGCTATGGCGACGAACGCCGCACCACGATCATCGAGGGCAACGACGACATCTCGATCGAGGACCTCATCCCGCGCGAGGACGTCGTCGTGACGGTCTCACACGCCGGCTACATCAAGCGCATCGCTGCGAGCGAGTACCGCGCGCAGCGTCGTGGTGGCCGTGGAAAGGTCGGCGCCACGGCTCGCGAGGAAGACTTCATCGCGAACATCTTCGTCGCCTCCACGCACGACACGATCCTCTTCTTCACCAGCCAGGGGCGCGTCCACTGGCGCAAGGTGCACGAGATCCCGCAGGGTGCACGTGCGTCGCGTGGCAAGGCCGTCGTGAACCTGCTGCAGCTGGGTCCCGAAGAGCAGATCACCGCGTTTCTACCGGTCGCCCGGTTCGAGGAGGGGAGACACGTGTTGTTCGCGACCCAGCGAGGCACGGTGAAGAAGACCGAGCTCATGGCCTACGCGAACCGTCGTGCCGCCGGCATCGTCGCGATCGGCCTCGACGAGGGCGACAGGCTGATCGGCGTTCGACTCGTCGAGCTGGGTCAGGAGGTCCTGCTGTCGACCCGCAACGGCAAGGCGATCCGGTTCGCGGAGAGCGACGTTCGCGCGATGGGCCGGTCGGCGGGCGGTGTGCGGGGCATCTCGCTCGAGGACGACGATCAGCTCGTGGCGGTCGACATCCTGTGGCCCGGACGGATGATCCTGTCGGTCTCCGAGCGCGGGCAGGGCAAGTGCACCGAGCTCGAGGAGTACCGGGTCACGGGCCGCGGCGGCAAGGGCATCTTCACGATGAAGGTCACCGAGAAGACCGGTGCCGTCATGGGGATCGTGCAGGTGTCCGGAGACGACGAGCTGATGCTGGTGACCGATCGCGGACGGCTGATCCGCATCCGCGTCGCCGATATCCGCATCGCCGGTCGCAACACGCAGGGTGTGAAGCTCCTGGACGTCGACGAGGGCGAGAGAGTGGTCAGTCTCGCACGCGTGGTGGAGAACGATTCCAGCGAGACGCAGGCGGGGGCGGAAGGAGCGCCGGAGACCGGCGGCGATCCGGAGGCGGACCCGCAGTAGCACCTGTCAGGATGCGAGAGTGGTCCGCGCGCTCATGCGCTGCGGGACGGCGAAGAAATCGGACGTGACGATGCGCGCCTCGTCGAGCCCGCGCACGTTGGTCATTCGCCGCCACAGCTCGTGTCCGAAGTCGAGCCACCGGCCCCCCCAGTGGACGAAGAACTTCAGGCGCTTGATCGCGTCGTCGGTGGTGAACGTGCGCTCGCAGACGTCGATGAAGTTTCCCAGGGCGCGTGCGTACTCGGCGCCCTCGGCGAAGCCGTCGGCGGGTGCGACGTCGCCGTCGCGTCCCGCGGGAGGCGGGAGGCCCAGAGCTTCCGCGATCTGCCAGTGGATCCACGGGCGCGCAACCGACGCACGGCCGATCATGACGCCGTCGCAGCCCGTCTCGCGCAGCAGCGTCAACGCGTCGGCGGCCGTCTGGACGTCGCCATTGCCGACCACGGGAACGCGGACGGCGTCGCGGACGCGAGCGATGTACTCCCAGCGAGGGGTCCCGCGCCGCCCCTGGGCCGCGATCCGTGGATGGATGGTCAGCCACGCCGCGCCGGCGGCCTCCAGCATGCGCGCGAAGTCGACGAGGTACTCCGGATCGTCGGAAAGACCGGTTCTGAGCTTGACGGAAACCGGCCACGGCGAATGCTTGACGGTGAGCCGGACGACCTGCTCCGCGTAGGCGGGGTCTCCCATCAGAGCCACGCCCCAGTTGTGCTTGAGGGCCTGGCTGACGGGACAGCCCATGTTGATGTCGATCGCGGCCGGCCGCATGCGCTCGAGCTTGTGCAGCGAGGCCTCGATGAAGCGCTCCTCGTTCGCCAGCAGCTGGGGAACGAGCGTCTCGTGGTCGACGAACGCCGTCTCGGGACGGTCGCCGATGCGCTCCGTCGGCAGGCGGCGCGACGACAGCATCTCCGTGAAGAGCAGGTTCGTCCGGCCCTGCGGGACGTAGGCGGAGACCGTCTGGCGCAGTGCCGTGTGCGACAGGCCGACCATGGGCGCCAGGAAGCACGGAAAGTCTACGTGGAGACCGCGCTCACGCAACGCGTTCCAGCGCTCGGACGGGGCGAAGGCTTGCGACACGCGCTGGCTTCCGGGTGTCTCGGGGCTTTCGGCGGGGTCGCCGCTGCTCCGTCGTTCGGTTTGCGCTACTTGGTCGGGGGTCGCGCCGACTTCCGCGCCGACTTCTCGTCTTCCCGCTGCACGAGGCGGGTGTTGCGTCGCGCCTCGTTATCGCGTCGCAACTCGCGAACCTTGTCGCTGTAGGAATCGCGGATCTTGCCCGTCCCGGGCTCGTAGCGGCTCGGGCGGACGACCGGGTTCCACGGATCGATCGACGGATCCATAGCCCGCGAGTCCAGTGCATTCTTGAGCGGATCGGACGCCCGACGGTCGAACGAGGTCTTCGGCAAGCGCCCGAAGGACATGCCGCGGTCCGGATCCAGATCGACGTCCGGGGGCAGACTGCCGGACCCGGCCACCGCCGCGCGCGGTGCAATCAGGAGCGCCACGAGAGCGAGCAATGGAGCGAGTTCGCGAAGATCGGTTCTCAAGCAGCTTCCTTCCGCGGGACCCCGAGCGACGACGGGCCTTCCAAGACTAGGGCCCTGCACGAGGTACCGCAAGCGGCAATCCTTGCCGGGGTCGCGCAAATTGAATCCGTCGACCGGGGAATGCAGGATCCCGCCATGCTCTCCGCGGTCAGTGCAGCCTCCCAAGCCACGAATCCCGACGAGGCCGCGGCGGAAACCGTTCGCGGGATCCGGGCCGATGCCGCAGGCGCCACATCTGCTGCGCTCTTCTTCGCGACCCCCGGACACGGGCCCGACTACGGCCGCCTCGAGCGAGGGCTGCGCAGCGCGATCCACGGGCCGGTGGTGGGGTGCAGCGCCGCGGGAGTCCTCTCCCGGGCGGGCGAGGTCGAGTGTGGCCCCGGCGTCGCGGCTCTGGTGCTGCGCGGCGACTTCGCCGCGCAGCAGTTCTTCGTGCCCGCGTTGCGCGGACGCGCTCAGGAGGTCGGGCACGAGATCGGCCGCATCGTGACGACCGTCGAGCGTCTCCCGCGGACGGTTCTGCTGCTCGCGGACAGCTACAACCTCGCCCCGGACGAGCTGCTGGCCGGCATCGAGAGTGCCGCACCGGGGACGGTGGTGGTCGGGGCCGGCGCCTCCGAGGACGGGTCCGTCGGCGAGGCGGCGGTCGTGGGGCGATCCACCACCGCGAGCAACGCCGTCGCGGGTCTCGTCTTCGGCGGGCTGACGGTCCGGACGGTGGTGGTCCAGAGCGCAGCCCCGGTCGGCCGCTGGCGGGTCGTGACGCGCGCCGAGGCGAACCGGATCCTCGAGCTCGACGGCAGACCTGCGGCGGACGTGTACCTGAGCAGCCTACCGGAGATGCTGCGGGCCGACCCGCTCGAGGCGATCCGCCGCACCCGTGCAGCGATCGCCGAGCCCGGTGCCACGGAGCCGGGTGCGCAGCACGTCGTGCGCCGCTTGCTCGGCGCGGACTCGGAGAGCGGTGCCCTGGTGGTCGGGGACGAGGTGCTGCCCGGATCGCAATTCGCGATCGCGGTGTCCGACGCCGTCGAGGCGCGGCAACGCTTCGCGCGTGCCCTCGACGCGTTCGCACAGGGCACGCGGCCGGCGGGTGTTCTCTACTTCGACAGCGTCGAGCGCGGCGAGGCGCTGTATGGCATAGCGGATCTCGACAGCGCCTATCTGCGACAGGTGCTCGGCGACGTGGAGTTCGCGGGCTTCTTCTCCGGGGTGGAGATCGCGCCCCTCGGCGGACGGAACCGCTTCCACCAGGCGTCCGGCGTGCTGGTAGGCTTCTGCGAAGGTTGACCGAATCGAGGAAGGAGTCGGACGTGCGCGTCGTTGCCGTACCCGTACTGCAGGACAACTACAGCTATCTGATCGTCGACGAAGACGAGCGCGTCGCCGCCGTGGTCGACTGCGCCGAGGTCGAGCCGGTACTCCAGGCCGCGCGCGCGGAAGGCGTCACGGTGACGACCGTGCTGTCGACGCACCACCACTACGATCACGTCGGCGGCAACGAGGAGCTCGCCGGGAAGATCCCGGTGCGCGTGTACGGGAACGCGGACGATTCCGCACGAATTCCGAAATTGACGGACGGGGTCCGCGAGGGCGATGCCGTGCGCTTCGGTCGGCTGCAGGCGGAGGTGCTGTTCATCCCGGCGCACACCAGCGGGCACATCGCGTACCACTTCCCGCGCGAGAAGGCGGTGTTCACCGGCGACACGATGTTCGCGGCCGGCTGCGGGCGGCTCTTCGAGGGTGACCCCGCGCAGATGATGAAATCACTCGCCAAGATCGACGCGCTGCCCGAGGACACACGCGTGTACTGCGGCCACGAGTACACCGTGAAGAACCTCGAGTTCGCGCACATGCTCGAGCCCTCGAACGCGGCGATCGCCGACAAGCTGGCGTGGGCGAAGGCGCGACGCGCACAGGGCCAAACGACGGTTCCGAGCACGATCGGCTCCGAGCGCGCGACGAACCCGTTCCTGCGGACCGGGAGCCCGGAGCTGCGCGACTCCGTGCGACGGCGGATCCCGTCGGTCGGCGAGGACGACGTGCTGATCTTCGGCGGGACGCGCAAGCTCAAGGACGACTTCTGAAGCGCGTCTCGGCAGACGAGGCGGTGGCGAGCATCCCGCCCCGGGCGCGCGTCGTTCTGCCGCACGGCGGCATCGAGCCGCGCTCGGTGTACGATGCGCTGGCGGTGTCCCGAGGACATCCGGACGCGCCGCCGACGCTCTACACGGGTCTCCAGTTCGGGGACTACGGCTTCCTCGGGCCGGGACTGTCGGGCGAGGAGTCGGCGATCGGCGGTCTGGGACCGGGATACCGGTTCGTCACCTGGCAGGTAGGGCCCGCCGTGCGGCATATGGCGCGCGCAGGTCGCATCGGTGTGCTGCCGCTGCGCTTCCGCGACATCCCGCGCACGTTCGGCCCGGGCGGGCGTCTCGCGGCCGACGTGGCGGTGATCCAGTGCGCACCGCCGCGCGACGGCAAGGTGAACCTCGGCGTCTCGTGCTCGATCTTTCCGAGCGTCGTGGCCGCCGCAGACCTCGTGATCGCGGAGATCCATCCGGACATGCCGCGGACTGCGGGCGAGACCGATCTGCCCGTGAGCGCCATCGATCTGGCCGTCGAGGCGACGGCCCCGCTAGGCACGCTCCCACGAGCGAAGCCGGACGCGATCGACGAGCAGATCATCGCGTACGTCCGGAAGCTCATCCCGGACGATGCCTGGGTGCAGCTCGGCGTCGGTGCGATTCCGGACTCGATTCTCGGACGCCTGCACGAGCATCCGGGCATCAAGCTGCACTCCGGCATGCTCACCGACCCGCTGATCGAGTTCCTCGACGGAACCGGCCGGGATACCCGCGTGGTGACCGGTGAGGTCGAGGGCTCGCACGAGATGTATGCACGCGTGGCGGACGATCCGCGCGTGACCTTCCACCCGACCACGGTGGTTCACGACGTGCCGCACATGGCAGGGCTCGATCGCTTCGTGTCGATCAACTCCGCGATCGAGGTCGACCTCGATGGCCAGGTGAACGGAGAGACGATCGACGGCGCCCAAGTGAGCGGGGTCGGCGGTAGCCTCGATTTCGTGGAGGCGGCGCGCTACTCGCGCGGCGGAAGGTCGATCATCGCCTTGCGGTCCACCGCGAAGGGAAGATCGCGCATCGTCGACCGGCTCGAGGCGGGCACCGCGGTCACCGTCCCGCGACACGCCGTCGACGTCGTCGTCACCGAGCATGGCGTCGCGGAGCTCGCGGCGCTCGACCTGGCGGGACGAGCGGAGGCGCTGATCGAGATCGCCGATCCGACGGTGCGCGGAGAACTGCGCGCCCGCCTGCACGAGCGCCGGCGCGGAGCCCAGCGCGCCTGACACGGCCCGGGAACCTGCCGAGGAGAGACGGATGGCCGAGATCGAGATCAGTCACGAGCAGGGTGTCTGCACGATCCTGCTCAATCGCCCGGAGCGCCGCAACGCCCTCACCATTGCGATGATGGAGGACCTCGGCGCGCAGCTGGCGCGCATCGCCGCCGACGACGCGGTCCGCGTGGTGATCCTCACGGGCGCCGGCAAGGTCTTCTGCTCGGGGCTCGACCTCGCCGCGATGGGTGCGTCGCCGACCGAGCCCGCGCTCGAGGCCGCGCTGATCGAGAAGGTCCTCGCTCCGCTCGAGCGCCTGCCCCAGCCGACGATCGCGGCGATGAACGGCGACGGCCTCGCGGGAGGCTGCGAGCTGGCCTTGCACTGCGACGTGCGGATCGCGACCGCCGAGACGCGGCTCGGAATGCCGGTTGCCCGGATCGGCATCGTCGTCCCCTACCCGCTGATCCTGAAGCTTCTCGAGGTCGTGGGGAGTACGGTCACCAGCGAGCTGCTCCTCACGGCCGAGCCGATGAGCGCGGCGCGCGCGCGCGAGCTCGCGATGGTGAACCGTGTCGTCGAGGCGGGTGAGCTGATGCCGACCGCGCGGCGGATGGCGGAGACGATGGCCGCCAATGCGCCGCTCTCGCTGCGCGCGATGAAGCAGGCGATCCTGGCCGGTCGGGCGCAGCGGGCCTTCGACCCGCCGCCCGCCGTGCGCGCGGCCGCGGAGCGCGCGCGCACCAGCGAAGACGCACGCGAGGGCCTCGGCGCGATCAACGAGAAGCGCAAGCCCCGCTTCCAGGGCCGTTGAGCGGGCTGCCGCGCGCGGCTCGCCAGCCGGTCAGCCGCGCAGGAGGCGCTGCAGCTCCGCCGGGTCCGTGACCGGCGCCGAGCAGGCGAAGTCGCGGCACACGTAGGCGGCCGCGTGTCCGTCGATGGGGGCCTTGTCGCGCAGCACGATCGGCGAGGCGGCCTCGGCCGCGTCCGCTGGGTCGGCGATGAATACGATCGCGTTCGGGAGGTAGACGGCGTGGGCGGCGCGCTCGAGCGCGCGGGTCTCGGGTGCGGACCGCGGCCCGGCGATCACGACGTCGACCGGGCCGCGAACGAAGTCGTCGAGCACGCCGAGGAGGTACGCCGTCCCGAAGGGCTGCTTCTCCATCTGCGCTCCGAAGAGGCGCAACGCCCGCTCGGCTACCGCGCGCATCCCGGGATCGTCGTCGAGGTCGGCGAGCCGCAGCAGGACCTCGATGGCGACCGCATTGCCCGACGGAAGCGACCCGTCGAAGAGCACTTTCGGGCGGTCCACGAGGCGTTCGTGACCGCGAGCGGTGAAGAAGAACCCGCCCGCTTCGTCGTCGGCGAAGTCGCGCAGCAGGATCTCGGCGAGGCGTCGTGCGGTGGCGAGGTGACGGACGTTGCCGGTTGCCGCAAAGAGATCGAGGCACGCGGTGGCGAGGAAGGCGTGGTCGTCGAGGTAGGCGGGATGGCGCGCGACGCCGTCCTTCCAGGTGCGCAGGAGTCGGCCGTCGGCACGGGTCAAGTGTGCATCGAGGAAGTCCGCTACGCGCACGGCAGCGTCGAGCAGGTGGCGATCGTCGAGCACTGCGGCGCCGCGAGCGAAGGCTCGAATCGCGAGAGCGTTCCAGCTCGTGAGGATCTTGTCGTCGAGACCGGGCTGCGGGCGCTGGTTGCGCGCCGCGAGCAGCGCGTGCCGACCGCGCTCGAGAACGGCGTCGGTGTCGCTCGGGTCCCGGCGAAAAAGTCGGCCGAGCTCGTCGCGCGTGAGTGCGACGTGCAGGATCGACTTGCGATCGCTGTGCCCCGGCTCGGCAAAGTTCCCCACCTCGTCGACCTGGTAGTAGCGACAGACGATCTCCGCGGTCTCGGGGTCGAGCAGCTGCCGGATCTCCTCGATACGCCAGAGGTAGGTCTTGCCCTCCTCGCCCTCGGTGTCCGCGTCCTGCGAGCTGTACAGGCCGCCTTCCGGGTGCGTCATCTCGCGCTGCAGGTAGTCGAGCGTTCGCCGCGCGACGTCGCGGTAGAGCGGATCGCCGGTCGCGAGGAACGCGTCGAGGTAGAGCGGTACGAGCTGCGCGTTGTCGTACAGCATCTTCTCGAAGTGCGGGACGAGCCACTGCGCGTCGACGGAATAGCGGTGGAAGCCGCCGCCGAGCTGGTCGTGGATCCCGCCACGGGCCATCGCCGTCAGCGCGCGCGTGACGACGTCGAGGAGCTCGCCGCGACCCGTCGCATGCCAGCGGCGAAGCAGCAGCGCGAACGCCGGGACGTTCGGAAACTTGGGTGCGCCGCCGATGCCGCCGTGGTCGGGATCGCAGTGCTGCAGGAGGCGCTCGGCGCCACGGGCCACGGTGTCGGGGTGGACGGCGTCCGGCTTCGGCTCGAAGCGCGACAGGCGATCGAGGCCGGCCATGAGTTGCTGCGTCGAGCGCGCGACCTCCTCGCGGCTGTCGCGCCAGGCGCGCGCGAGTGACTCGAGAACGCGCGGGAAACCGGGCCTGCCGTAGCGGTCGTCGGGCGGAAAGTACGTGCCGCCGTAGAACGGCTCCCCGTCCGGGGTGAGGAAGACCGTGAGGGGCCAGCCGCCGGACCCCGTCAGCATCTGGACCGCGTTCATGTAGATCGTGTCCAGATCGGGTCGCTCTTCGCGATCGACCTTCACGCTGACGAAGCTCGCGTTCATCAGGGCCGCGGTCGCGGGGTTCTCGAACGACTCCCGCTCCATCACGTGGCACCAGTGGCAGGCAGAGTAGCCGATCGAGAGCAGGATCGGCTTGTCTTCGCGACGGGCGCGCTCGAGCGCCTCGTCTCCCCAGGGGTACCAGTCGACCGGGTTGTGCTGGTGCTGCCGGAGATACGGACTCGACTCCGCGGCGAGGCGATTCGCGCGAACGCTCATGCATTTACGTTATCGGGATCCTCCACGCCGCGCGATGGTCTCGTCCCGGCTGGCGCGGCGTCACGCCGCGGGCGGTCCGTCGAGTACGTGCGCCAGCACGAGGGCGTTGAAGAGGAGATCCCAGCGCCCGAGCTTCGCGTAGCCGTCGAGATCCTCCTCGCTCCAGCCGAAAGGCTGGCGAGCGTTCTCCCAGAGCTCGACGGCCTTACCGGAGACGAAGTACACCTGCCGCGCGCTCGTCGTGCTCATGGCGAAGCTGCCGGAGAGGCGGCAGACTCAGGCCGGATGGGGGACCGAGGAGGTGCCGGCGCAATCGACGCGGGCGCCATCGAAGCTGCCGCGCAGCTTCACCTGACCGCTGTTGATCATGTGGGTGACGGTGGCGACGACCTCGTTCTCCGACTGCGCGAAGTCGGAGACCGCCGTGACCAGCTCGCGAAGGGTGACGGTGAGCGCCATGGTAAATCCTCCTTGGCGCGCAGATTAGCAAGCTACGTACCAGATCGTCGTCGGGCTAAGACGGGGCTCGCAGCCAAGGTAGGCAAGGAGTTGGAGAACGCCACACGAGGCGCGGCAGCTTGTGCGCAGCCGTACGTTGTCGTCGCTGCGCCACGAAATTGACGGGTTGGCCGGAGATCGGCCCGGGACGCGGCAGCAGGGACGCGCCGCCCGGTGACGCGGCGCGTCCCCGGGCGGCGCGAGTGCGTCACGAGTGCGTCAGCTGAGCTCCTTGCTCGAGTAGCCGAGAATACGGCGGGCGACGATCAGCATGTTGATCTGCTGCGTGCCCTCGAAGATGTCGTTGATCTTCGCGTCGCGCATCCACTTCTCCAGCAGAAGCTTGCGCGAGTAGCCCAGCGGCCCGAGGAACTCGACGGCCTTCTGGGTCACGCGGGTGACGGCGAGACCGGCCTTCGCCTTCGCCATCGACGCCTCCAGGTTGTTCCGCTTGCCGCGGTCCATCATCCAGGCCGCGCGCCAGGTCAGGAGACGGGCGGCCTGGAGGTCGCTCTCGATCTCCATGAAGTCGCGCTCGAGGGCGGTGAGTGTCGACTGCGCTGCGCCGTAGCGGATCTTGACCCCGGCCCGCTCGAGCGCCTCGCGTGCGAAGTCGAGGGCCGCGCGGCCGATGCCGAGAGCGCTCGCCGCGACCAGCGGACGCGTCGCGTCGAACGTCGCCATCGCGCCCTTGAACCCCTCGTTGCCGGTCTGCACCTCGGCGGAGCCGAGGATGTTGTCGAGCGGGATCCGGCAGTCCTCGAACACGATCATCGCCGTGTCCGATGCGCGGATGCCCATCTTGTTCTCGACCTTGATGACCTTCATTCCGGGGGTGTGTGCGGCCACGACGAACGACTTGATGCCGGCGCGCCCGGCACTCTTGTCGACCGTCGCCCAGACGACGACGAAGCCGTCCGACTTCTCCGCCGCCATGAGGCCCGACGTGCAGTAGATCTTGGTGCCGTTCAGCACCCAGTCGTCGCCGTCGCGGACCGCGGTGGTCTGCAGCGCGGCGCTGTCCGAGCCGCAGTGCGGCTCGGTGATCGCCATGGCGCCCCACTTCGGTGCGCCGTCCTTGAAGGGTGCGAGGAAGCGCTGCTTCTGCTCCGCGGTACCGGCTGCGAGCACGGCCGCGCCGCCGAGACCCGGGTTCGGGATGCTGAGGTAGAGGCCGGCGTCTCCCCAGGAGAGCTCCTCGATGCTGACGCACGAGGCGAGATTGGACTCTCGCGGGCCGCTCGCGGCAGCCTTCTTGTCGGCCTCGCGGTCGCTGCCGAACGAGCTTCCGGCCGAGAGCTTCCACATGGTCTCGAGGAACTCGGTCGGCTTCTCGTGCTCGCGCTCGTCGTACTCGCGCGAGATCGGGCGCATCAGCTGCTCCCCGACCATGTGGATCATCTCGCGCGACTTAACAATGTTCTCGGAAAGCTCGAAATCGATCATGGTCGTACCTCCGCGATGCGGTGCTTCAAACGATCGCCATGCCTTCGAAGGAGGTGAAGCCGCGCGCGTTGCGCAGCCAGAGCTCCACCGGATGGTCACGCACGTAGCCGTGACCGCCCAGCACCTGGACAGCGTTGTCGGTGATCTTGAGGCACGCGTTGCTCGCGTAGCGCTTGGCCAGCACGCACTCGCGCGTCGCCTCCTTGCCCTGGTCGAGCATCCAGGCGGCCTCCCAGAGCAGCAGGCGTGAAGCGTCGATCTCGATCGCCATCTCGGCGAGGATGAACGCGATCGCCTGCTTCTGGGCGATCGCGACGCCGAACGCCTTGCGCTCCTTCGCGTAGTCGCGCGCGTAGTCGAAAGCGGCGCGCCCCATGCCGAGCGCGAGCGCGCCGAGCGCGATGCGCGAGCGGTTCAGGATGCGCGCGATCGCCGCCGCGTCACCGATGCGTGCCGAAGCCGGAACGACGACGTTCTCGAGCCCGACCTCGTAGGTTGCGAGCGCCTTGACGCCCATGTTCTTCTCGCGCTCGCCGATCACCACGCCATTCGCCCTTCGCGGCACCAGGAACGCGGCCGGCTCGTCTCCGAGCTGCGCGACGACGAGGATGGTCTGAGACTCGTCGGCCAGCGGAACGAAACACTTGGCGCCGTTGAGGACGAAACCCCCGTCCTTCGCGGCCGCGGTCGTGGTGAATCGGGTCGTGTCGAAGTCGAAGCGCGGCTCGACGACGGCCGCGGTCGCCACCTGGTGACCGAGAGCGAACGGTGGCAGCACCTGCGCGATCTGCGGGGGGGTGCCCGCCTCGAGCAACGGATAGACCAGCAGGCGGGGCGTGAGGAGGTGCAGCGCGATCGCGAGATCGCCCCAGCCGAGCTCCTCCGCGACGATTGCACCGGTCACCGCGGAGCGCGTCTCGCCGAAGCCGCCCTGCTCCTCGGGGATGGCGGAGTGGACGAGGCCGAGCTCGAAGCCCTTCTCCGCGAGGCCCGCCGGGATCTCCCCGCTCTCGTCGCAGTCGCGTGCGATCGGGCGGATCTCGCCCTTGGCGAAGCTCGCGACGGTGTCGTGGATGAGCTTCTGGTCCTCGGTCATCTCGAGGTCAAACACGTTGTCGTCCTCCTGAAACGGGCGCGCCCGCCGTGCCCCCGGGGATGGTGAGCCAAGCGAGGAATTGCTCGACATGGCACGCGAGCGTCTTCGTCAAGTCGATGCGCTCCGGATCCTGGTAGTACTGGATCTCCGCGCCGAGGATCCCGGATACGAACTGCACGGCCGCGGTCGGCACGTCGACGTCCTGCCGAAAGGCGCCGCGCTCCTGGCCTTGTCGCAGCAGACGGCGGTGGAAGCTGCGGAAGCGGTTGAGCATCTCGCGAAACTCGGCCGACAGGGAGGCGTTGGTGTCCAGAGCCTCGACCATGAGCGTGAGGATGAACCGCCGGTGGTTGTCTTCGCGCGCGTTCAGCGCGCAGATCCGGGCGATCTCGCGCAGCGCCTGTGCGGGGTCGGCCAGCTGCTCGACGCGGCCGAGGACGTGCTGCTCGAAGGCCTCGATGCGCTCCTTCACCGAGGCGAAGAGGAGCTGCTCCTTGTCACGGAAGTGGTAGTACAGCGCCCCTTTGGTCACGCCGGCGGCCCGCGCGATGCGGTCGATCGAGGTGCCCGCGTAGCCGTAGCGCGCGAAGCAATCGATCGCGGTCGCCATGAGGCCGGAGCGGCCCGGCTCGGCGCGACGCGACCCACTCCCCGAGCCGATCATACTGAACGTTTAGTATTCGGTGCCTCGCCGGGTGTCAAGGCCGGTCCTGTTTGAAGGCCGCGGTCGGTGCCCTTACTCAGGAGCACGCGGCGGGGGCCCGTCCCGCTCGGCGTGAACCCGAGGGGGAGCCGTGGGCAAGGTCGGAGAGGCGTTACGCCAGCAGAGGGAGTCGCGAAGCCTATCGCTCGAGGACGTGCGCAGCGCCCTGGGAATCCCTCTGCACTACCTGCAGGCGATGGAGAACGGAAAGTCGCGGCTCGTCGCGGACGAGTTCTACCTGATCCCCTTCCTGCGCCGGTACGCGGAGTTCCTCGATCTGGACCCGGCCGTGGTGGTCGCGCAGTTCCTCGGTGACACCGTCCGGGACGAGAGCCGTGCGGGAGCGGGCAAGGGGGTCGAGACTGCTCAGCCCAGCCAGTGGCTGTGGGTCGCGATCGGGGCCGCGGTCGTCGTGATGGTCGCCCTCTGGTTGATTCTCGGACGCGGCTGACACCGTAGCGGCTTCGCCCGCCTCGGAGCACGAGCCCGGGCGCGCCGGGGTCGCGAAACGCACGTCCGCGTCCCTCACATGAAGACGCCGCCGTCGATGCGTCACCTCACATGAAGACGCCGCCGTCGATGCGCAGGATCTTCCCGGTGATGAAGCTCGCCTCGCTGGAGGCGAGAAAGACGGCCGCGGCCCCGATGTCCTCCGGCTGGCCGATGCGCCCGAGGGGGATGGTGTTCACCACGCCCTCCCCGAGCGTCGCCACGAGCCGGTTCCCCATGTCGCTCGCGACCATGCCCGGGGCGATGCAGTTGACGCGCTTGCGCTCCGGCGCGAGCTCCTTCGCGAGCACCTTGACCAGTGCGTTCGCCCCCGCCTTGGCGACGTAGTAGGGCGCGCCGTAGGGCGCGCAGAGGTCCGCCCCGATCGACGAGACGACGATCACGTTCCCCTGCGCGCGCAGCAGCGGTACGCCTGCCTTGCACGTGAAGAAGACGCCGTTCAGATCGACGGCGAGGACTTTCGCCCAGTAGCCCGGGTCCGTGTCGACGACCGACGCCGTGCGCGAGGCAACGCCGGAATTCGCGACGACGATGTCGAAGCCGCCGAACGTCTTGCCGGCCTCGGCGAACATCGTCTCCATGGCCGGCCATTCGGCGACGTCGCCCTGGTAGATCTCGGCACGGCGGCCGAGGGCCCTTACCTGATCTGCCGTTTCGCGGGCGGCAGCCTCGTCGCGCCGGTAGTTGATCGCCACGTCGGCGCCTTCGCGTGCGAACGCGAGCACGATACCGCGGCCGATTCCCCGCGACCCGCCGGTCACGATCGCCGTCCTGCCTGCCAGCTTCATCCTGCCCGTATGCCACGGGCCTTCCCGGCCGGAAAGCTCAAGGCAGGCGTGCATGGGGACGATAGACGGTCTGTGATGGAAGCGGGCGGAGGCGAGAGCGAGCGACGTTACCGGACCACCCGCGCGCGGCGCGTCGTGCGACCCAGGTCGGGTGCGACGGTGCGCCCCGAGCGGCTCGAGCCGGCGCTGCTCGGCGACGACGTGGAGGCGTTCCGTGCCGGGCTGCGGGATCGGGTCATCGGGCAGCAGCCCGCGGTCGACGCGGTCACCGAGGCTTACCAGATCTTCCGCGCGGGGCTCTCGAGCCCCGATTGCCCGCTCGGATCCTTCCTCTTTCTCGGGCCCACCGGCACCGGCAAGACGAACCTGGTCGAGGCGATGGCCGACGTCTGCTTCGAAGACCGGCGCGCGATGCTGAAGATCGACTGCGCCGAGTTCAGCCACAGCCACGAGATCGCGCGGCTCGTGGGCTCACCCCCGGGCTACCTCGGACACCAGGAGACGAACCCGTATCTCTCGAGCAGCAACGTGCTGCGCTACCAGACGGCCGACTGTCCGTTCACGCTGTTGCTCTTCGACGAGATCGAGAAGGCGAACGACGCGCTCTGGCAGCTCCTGCTCGGCGTCCTCGACAAGGCCCGACTCACCCTGGGCACCAACAAGGAAGTCGACCTCTCGACCTGCTTCATCTTCCTCACGAGCAACATCGGCAGCCGCTCGGTCAGCGAGATCCTCGCACCCCCGCTCGGCTTCGCGACCGGCAGCAGCGAGCCCGATGCACGCGTGCACCAGCGCATCGAGGAGGCCGTCCTCTGGAAGGCGCGGCGGACCTTCTCCCCCGAGTTCCTCAACCGGCTCGATCACCAGATCGTCTTCCATCGGCTGAGCTCGGCACAGCTCGAGCAGATCCTCGACATCGAGCTCGGCAAGATCGCGCACCGCCTCGCGCGGCGCGGCGAGCCGATCGGCTTCACCTGCACGCCGCGCGCCCGGCAGCGCCTGCTCTCGGAGGGCACCGACCCCGAGCACGGAGCGCGGCCGCTCAAGCGCGTGCTCGAGCGGCGCATCGTCTTCCCGCTCGCCCGGCTGATCGCGTCGCGGCAGCTGTCCGGCGGCGAGTGCGTGAGCATCGACTGGCACGAGGACGCCGCCGACGCCGAGTTCAACCTCACCGCCGGCCGGCACATGATCGCGCGCGCGGGCTGAGCGCCGGCCCCGGGATTCGCCCGGGCGCTGGATGCCGAGCGCGCGGTCTGCTCAGTGCGCCGCGGTC
>VGTK01000002.1 GCA_016874715.1 Deltaproteobacteria bacterium
GCCGTGGCGGCGTGCGCGACCGCAGCGTGCGTCACGCCGGTCGCCCTCGCCCTCGTCGTCGCCGTCGGGGCCGTCTGGGGGCGTGGCGCGACCGTCCCGACGCCCGCGGCGGTGCGCGCGGCGCACCGCCCGTCGGACGTCGAGGTGCTCGACCGCAACGGTGTCCTCGTGCACGAGATGCGGGCCGATGCGGCGCAGCGCTCGCTCGCCTGGGTACCGCTCGGCGCGGTGTCGCCAGCGCTGCGCGACGCGATCGTCGCGGCCGAGGACCGGCGATTCGCGACGCACGGCGGGGTCGATCCGCTCGCGCTCGCGAGCGCCGCTCGCGAGCGGCTCCGAGGCGCGGCGCTCCGGGGCGCGAGCACGATCACGATGCAGCTCGCGTCGCTCCTCGACCGGCGCGACGGCCGGCGCGAAGCGCGCACGCCGGCGGCGAAGTGGCGGCAGATGCGCCGCGCCTGGGCACTCGAGCGGACCTGGACGAAGGACGAGATCCTCGAGGCGTACCTCAACCTCGTGCCGTTTCGCGGCGAGGTCTCGGGCGTCGGTGCGGCCGCGGGTGTGCTGCTCGGGAAGCGGCCGCACGGGCTCGCTCCGTGGGAGGCGGTCGTGCTCGCGGTGCTGCCGCGCTCGCCGAACGCCGACCTGCCGGCGGTGCGTGCGCGCACCACCCGGCTCGCGGCGCGTCTCGGGCTCCATCTCGAGCCCGCACGGCTCGACGAGGCGACGCAGCTCGCGCTGCGCGCGGACCAGGCACGGCGGCCACGCGTCGCGCTGGCGCCACACCTCGCCCGCAGGCTGCTCGGCACCGCGGCGGGCGAGCCGCCGGCTGCGCGAGGGAGCGCGCGGCGCTCGACTCTCGACGCCGGGCTGCAGCTGGCGGCGGCGCGCCTTCTCGAGGAGCAGCTGCGCGAGCTCGAGAGCCGGAACGTCCGCGACGGCGCCGTGCTGGTGGTCGACAACGCGAGCGGCGACGTGCTCGCGTATGTCGGCGGCCGCGGCGCCCGCGCGACCGCACGGCACGTCGACGGCGTGCGCGCGCGGCGCCAGGCGGGCTCGACGCTCAAGCCGTTCCTCTACGCGGCGGCGCTCGACGAGCGACTGCTCACGGCGGCGTCGCTCCTGCAGGACACGCCGCTCGCCGTACCGCTCGCGGGCGGCGTGTACCAGCCGCGCAACTACGACGAAGGGTTCCGCGGGCTGGTCAGCGTGCGCAGCGCGCTGGCGTCGTCGCTCAACGTGCCTGCGGTCCGGACGCTCGATCTGCTCTCCCCGGATGCGTTCGTCGCGCGCCTGCGCACGCTCGGCTTCGGCCTCGAGCGCAGCGCCGCCTTCTACGGGCCCGCGCTCGCGCTCGGCTCCGCGGAGGTGAGCCTCGAGGAGCTGGTCGCCGCATATCGAGCGATCGCGAACGGCGGCGTCTGGTCGCCGCTGCGGACGTCGCTCGACGGATCGGCCGCGCCGGCGCTCTCCCCGGGTGCGTCGCCCGGAGCGCGCGTGTTCTCGCCGGAGGCGGCGTTCGTCGTCGCCGACGTGCTGTCGGACCGCGAGAGCCGCAGCGCGACCTTCGGGCTCGAGAACGCGCTCGCGACGCGCTCGTGGGCGGCCGTCAAGACCGGCACCAGCAAGGAGATGCGCGACAACTGGTGCGTCGGCTTCTCGCGCCGGCACACCGTCGGGGTGTGGGTGGGCAACGCGAGCGGCGAGCCGATGCACGACGTGAGCGGGCTCGCCGGCGCGGCACCGGTCTGGCGCGAGCTGATGGGGATCCTCGACGCGGGTGCACCGTCCGAGCCGCCCGAGGCGCCCGCTGGCCTGGTGCGCGCCGCCGCCGCGTTCGCGCGCGAGGCGGAGGTGCTGCGCGACGAGTGGTTCCTGCACGGCACGGAGCCGGGGGTGGTGGCGGCGTCGCTCGCGCCGCAGCGGCCGCGCATCGCGAGCCCGCAGCAGGGATCGATCCTGGCGATCGATCCCGACATCCCGCGCGACCTGCAGCGTCTGGCGCTCGAGGCGCACGGCGTCGGGCACGGCAGTCCGCCGGCCTCCTGGCGGCTGGACGATTCGGCCCTCGGGTCCGCGGTGGGCATCCGGCTGTGGCCTCTGATCCCCGGCCGACACCGCCTTCTCCTGGTCGCAGAGGACGGGCGCGTGCTCGACGCGGTCGCCTTCGAGGTCCGCGGCGGCCGCGGCGCTGCGCCGGCCGCCACCGACGGCGTGCCGCCAGCCCATGTCGGGGGCGGGGGGTAACGGCTCGTCGGGTACACCTCGCCGGAGACAGTGCTTGATTCGGAGCCGTCCACCGGCGTATCGGGGGCAGGCCGGGATTCGCGGACCGGTCGTGGCGGACGAGCCGAAACCAGCGACGAGGGGTGCCATTCGATGGCCGAAGATGATCTCCCGAAGCCCGAACCGAAAGAGATCGACAGCAGGCTGGCGATGGAGCTGCAGCACCTCTGCGAGGACGCCCTGCTGCGCGGGTTCCCCAGTGGCTCGGAGCGGTGCGACAATTGCCTCTACTATCTGAACCCGGACGACAAGCTCGCCTACTGCTGGCACCCGAAGCTGCGCATCCTGGTCGGAGCGGACTGGTGGTGCCAGTGGTGGGAGACGAACGAGGAGAGTTGAGGCGCCCGGTCGCGGGAGCGCCACGGCCGGCCGCGCGCATGCAGGCGCGGCACCGCGTGTTGCTCCTCGCGACGCTCGCCGGCGTGGCGCTGGTGGGGGCACGCCTCGCGGGCCTCGACCAGACGACGACGCCCGGTCAGCTGCGTGCGCTGCTGCCAGCGACTGGCGTGGGCGGCATCCTGATGTTCGTGCTCGTCTTCAGCGCGGGGCTGCTCGCGCAGCTGCCGGGGCTGCTGTTCGTCGCCATCGCCGTGCTGGCGTACGGCAGGACGTGGGGTGCCCTGGTCGCGCTCGGCGGTGCCGTCGTCGCCGTCTCGGTGAGCTTCGTCGTCGTGCGTCACGTCGGAGGCAGCGCCCTCGCGGAGATCGACAGCCCGCTGCTGCGCAGGCTCCTGTCGCAGCTCGATACGCGCCCGCTGCGCAGCGTGATCCTGCTGCGCGTGGTCTTCGGGGTCGCCCCGTTCCTCAACTACGCGCTCGCGCTCTCGTCGCTGGGCTTCCGCGACTACCTGATCGGGTCGATCATCGGAATGGCGGCGCCGATCACCGTCGCCGCGGTCCTGGTGGACGTGGCACTGTGACGTCCGTCCCGGCTTCGCGCGCATGGCGGCGGTTTTGGCGGCGCGGAGCGGCCTCGCCTGCCATCTCGTGCTGTCGGGCCGTGCGCCCGGGCGCGACAGCGGCAACCTGATTCTCGACCGCCTGTTCGGCGCGATCGTGGAGTTCGCGGCTCGTCGCCAGGCTCGCGGCCGCGACCGCAACGCTCGCGGGGCGACCGGCGCCCGGCCAACCTGCCGATGGTGGTCGACCATGCGGGGCCGGGCTGTGCGGCGATCAGCGACCAGGCGCGTGCTGCGGTCCGCCTCGCGGCGCGCACCGAGGCCCCGGTGCTCGATCCGGTGCACACCGGCAAGGCGACGGCGGGACGCATCGCCGCGGCGCGCGAGCACCGCATCGGCGGCACCGTGGTGTTCTGGGACACCGGCGGCTCGCCCGCGCCGTTCGCCGACGAGTTTCGCGCGTTCCAGGGCGGCGCATTAGCGACGCGCGGCCGAGCCCCGCGTCTGCTCGCGTAACGTCGCGAGCGTCGCGCCGGCGACGCCGAGCGGCAGCAGGAACGGTGCGACGAAGAAGGGCAGGGCAAGGCCCGCCCAGAGCGAGAAGCCCTGTCGCACGCGGCGGAAGCGCTCGCGCACCGGCAGGCCCTTGCGCGCGATCGTCACGTCGCAGAGCGTGAGGGCGAGCAGCCAGAGGCCGCCGAGCGCCGAGAGCGGCGCGGTCACTGCTGCCAGGGAAAGCAGCAGGAAGAAGAGGCCCAGCGCTGCCTGGATCACGGCGAGGCCGGCCGCCTGGAACACCGGCTTGACGGTCGTCTGCCACAGCTGACGCGCCGACAGCGGCGTGCGATCGGGCTGGCCGAGCACGACGCTCTCCACCGCCTGCGAGAGCCACTCGAGGAAAGGCGCGTTCACCACCTGTGCGACCACGACGGTGGTGACCAGGGCGAGCCCGAAGCCGAGCAGCACGCCGAGCGCCTCGGCGGCCACGGTGACCGCGCGGCGCAGCCAGTCGAGCCCCCACGGCCACGTCTGTGCGAACTCCGGGCGCGCGACGTCGCGGTACTCCCAGACCAGCCAGCCCAGCCCCGCGAAGATCAGCACGCTGATCGCGAGCGGCAGGGCGACCAGGACGAGGAGGCGCGGCGTTCGCAGCGTCAGGCGCGCACCGCGCAGCGCCAGCCGGACACCCGTCGTGAACTCGGCCACACCGGAGTCCGGCGGCAGGGGCTCGAGCAGCTCCGGCCGCGCGATGCGCCCCGAGCACCGCGTGCAGGAGGCCTCGTGGATCGGGCTCGCGCAGATCCCGCAGCGCGCCGTCATCGGGTTCGGGGCCGTCGGGTGCCGAGCTGCCCCCGCTCCGTTCGGGCGCGCGAGGGCGCATCGGCCATGGCCTCCGCCGTGCGCGCGGCGGGTGAGTGTTGCACATGCTGGGACAGGACCGGTGAATCGTGGTGTCGCACTGCAGGATCGTGCTGCCCTTCCATCGGGAACTCCGCCAAACTTCGTGACTGACAGCAGGCGCGCCCGCGCCTGTCGATCCGCCGATGGTAGCTCTCCGGCCCGCGGAGGGAAGCCAGCGTCCGGGACGGAAGCCCTCGCGTCCCTCGCCGGTCGTCGCGAGTCCCGTGTCCCTTCGCCTCGCCCCAACCGCGGTCCGCCGTCTCCGTGGTTCTCCGAGAGTCAAAAATTCGCCCGACCCACGAATTCGTGCGCTGCGCGTTTTCGGGCCTGCCAAGTCAGGCCCCCTGCGAAAAGAACACCGTCATGAAAATGCAAAAGTCCGTACTGACGAACGCACTGGCAGCCGCGCTGCTCGGCATCGGGTCGACCGCCGCGTTCGCCGCGACGGCGACCTTCACGAGCCTCGGCAACGGGCGCTCGGTGAGCGGCTTGCAGAACGGTGGTCCCCGCAGCCTCGGCTACGCGGGGACGTTCAACATCCAGATCGACGCCGTCCCGCCGACGCGCCAGGCGTACTGCGTCGACATCAACAACCCGATCGCGCCGGGCGACACGGTGCCGCAGGCTCCGGTCGACTATCCGGGGCAGTGCTGTTCATCCTGAACAACGCCTTCCCGCAGCCGAACACGATCGGTGCGCCGCTGCCGGCGGCGGCCGACGAGGCGGCGGCGGTGCAGTGCGCGATCTGGAACTATACGGACAAGATGGTGTGCGACACGCCGAGCAACGTGGGCGCGCCGGCGGCCGAGATCGTCGCCGCGGCCGACGCCGCCGGGCCGCAGTCGCTCGGCGTCGTACCGCAGAGCTTCGATATGTCACCGTCGTCGGCGACGAACTTCCTGCCCGGCGACACGAGCCACACCGTGACGGCCACGCTGCTCGACGGGAACGGTGCCGCGCTCGCGGGATTCTCGATCACCCTGCAGGTGATGAGCGGCCCGGGCAGCGGCAACACGACCAGCGGCCCATCGCCGGCGCAGGCCCTGACGTACTCGAACGCGACCGCCGGGAACGACACGATCAAGGCGACCACCACCTGCAGCGTTCCGACGGGACAGAAGTTCAAGGCTGCCGGCAAGCAGGGCATCGTGCTCGCCGGTGCACCGACGACCGGCACGGTCACCGGGTCCGCGACCAAGTCGTGGGTCACCCCGCAGTGCGGCAACGGTGTCGTCGAGGGCGGCGAGCAGTGCGACGACGGCAACCAGAACAACAACGACGCCTGCACCAACGCGTGCCTGAACAAGCGCTGCGGTGACGGTTACGTGCAGTCGCCCGAGCGGTGCGACGACGGCAACACGGTGAACAACGACGGCTGCACGAACGCGTGCACGTCGCCCGCGTGCGGTGACGGTATCGTGCAGACCGGCGAGCAATGCGACGACGGC
Organism: Deltaproteobacteria bacterium; assembly: GCA_016874715.1. Taxonomy (GTDB): domain Bacteria; phylum Desulfobacterota; class Binatia; order UBA12015; family UBA12015; genus VGTK01. The sequence goes on from VGTK01000002.1 coordinate 6,035, forward strand.
AACCAGGTGGACACCGACGGCTGCAGCAACGCCTGCCAGCTGCCGCACTGCGGCGACGGCGTGATCAACCAGCTCTCCGAGCAGTGTGACGACGGCAACAATCTGGCGGGCGACGGCTGCAGCCCGTCCTGCCAGCTGAGCGAGATCTGCACCGATCAGCAGGACAACGACAACGACGGCCGTGTCGACTGCGACGACACCGACTGCGGGTGCCTCATCACGGTCAGCGCCTGCGGGCATCCGTGTCCGGCGCGCATCTCGTTCAAGCCGGGGGCGCCCGACCGCCTGCAGTTCCAGGTGAACGTCACCCCGAGGCAGGCGATCGACCGGTCAACGTCAACGTCGGCATCGCCCTGACCAACGCGAACGGCGTCGTGTACGTAGCCCAGCTCTTCCCGGGTGACCTGAAGCGGCAGGGCAAGCTGTGGATGTTCCGTGACCCGAGCGCCGTGAAGGGCGCAGGCATCCGCCACGGCCTGCAGGTGGTCCGCGTCCGCACGAAGGACCACGTGCCCTACCGGTTCGACGTGAAGGCCAACAGCGACCTGCTGCAGCAGCTCGCGACGCTACCGGAGCTGACGATCCAGCTCGTCGTCGGCAGCGACGCCTTCCAGCAGACCGCGACCTGGGATCAGCTCAGGAACGGCTGCAAGGTGAACCTCCAGCAGTCGGAGCCGTACCGGCGCCGGAAGGGAAGGGTGCGGCCGCTCGGGAGCGGTCGCACCCTTTCTTCGTTCGTGGCTCGCTCCGCCGGCCTTCGGGCCGGAACGACCCCGTCGGGCGGGGTGAGACCTCGCCGAGCCGCCTTCGCGAAGGGCGTGGCGGCTCGTGCGCGGCCGAACGGGGGACCGGCGTCCCCCGCGCGTTCATTCGTCCTCGCCCGGCTTCGTCGTCATCAGCTGCCGCAGGGCATCGCTGGCCGACAGGTCGAGGTTCTCGTTGAACTCGAGGTCGAAGGCCTCGGGGTTGGCCCCGCGCTCCTCGGCGCGGCGCGCACGATGGTCTTCGAGGCGGTCCTGCTTCGCCTTCTTCTTCTCCTGGCGAGCCAGTTCTTTCTGTCGCTTCTGGAAGGTGGGTTTCGCTCTCCGCACACGTCGTCCTTTGCTCGTGTCCGCGGGTCTTTCTCGGCAGGCCCCCGCAGTCTGGCCGTATGCTGCATCTTTCCCTAGCACGGTCCCGCGGTGGTTGCCGCCGGCCGATTGACTGCGTCGAGCCGCACCGGCAGCGTGCCGGGGCGCGTGCGGCGAGCGGTCCGACGGGCGGGCGCCACGAGGGATCCCCATGACGAAGTCGCGTATCTTCCGGCTGCTTCCGTGCCTGCTGCTGGCGGTCGCGGCCCCACGGCCCGGGCGCGCCGCGGTGCTGACCGTCGCGCCGTCGGGCGGCGACTTCGCGACCATCCAGGCGGCCCTCGACGCCGCCGTCGCCGGCGACACCGTGCGCGTGCACGAGGGACCGTCGCCCTACTTCGAGAAGGTCGCCTTTCCGCGCAGCGGCAGCGCCGGCGTCGGGTTCATCAGCCTCGAGGCGGCACCGGGGGAGCGTCCGGTGCTCGACGGCACCGGCGTTCCGGGCAGCGACATGGTGCGCGTCGAGGGCCGGAGCTGGGTTCGCATCCAGGGCTTCGAGATCCGCAACAACCTCGGGGTGAACGACGGATCGGGTGTTCGGATTCTCGGGGCGGGCTCCCACGTGGAGGTGCGCGACAACGAGATCCACGAGATCCGCGGCCAGCACGCGATGGGCATCACGGTCTACGGTACCGAGCCGACGCCCATCTCGGACCTGGTGATCGACGGCAACGAGATCCACGACTGCGATCCCGCGACCAGCGAGGCGCTCACGCTCAACGGCAACATCGACGGGTTCGCCGTGACCAACAACGTCGTGCGCGACGTCGACAACATCGGCATCGACTTCATCGGCGGCGAGACCGACATCCAGCCCGATCCTGCAAAGGTCGTGCGCAACGGCGTCTGCCGCGGCAACCGGGTCGAGCGGGCGCGCTCGTCGTACGGCGGCGGCTTCGCGGCCGGAATCTACGTCGACGGCGGCCGCGACATCGCGCTCGAGAACAACGTCGTCACCGAGTCCGACCTGGGCATCGAGATCGGCGCCGAGAACGCCGGCCAGGTGACGAGCGGGATCGTCGTCCGCAGCAACGTGGTCTACCGCAACGACAAGGCGGGCATCGTCTTCGGCGGGTACGCCGCCGGCACAGGGCGGGTCCGCGACAGCGAGATCCGCAACAACACCACGTTCGAGAACGATACGCTCGGCGAGGGGTTCGGCGAGCTGTGGATCCAGTACGCCGAGGACAACGTCGTCCGGAACAACGTCTTCGTCGCGACCGGCGCGAATCTGCTGCTCGCGTCCTATGCGGGAAACGCCGGCAACCTGCTCGACCACAACGTCTGGTACGCGCCCGGCGGTCCGGCGGCGGCGACGTTCGTGTGGAACGGCGCGGTCTCGACCGGCTTCGCCGCGTACCAGGGGGCGACCGGCCAGGACGTGGCCTCGCAGTTTGCCGACCCGCTGCTCGCCGCACCGGGCACGGGCGACGTGCACCTCTCGCCGTCGTCGCCGGCGATCAACGTGGGCGACCCGGCGACCGTCGTCGCGCCGGGCGAGACCGACCTCGACGGCGCCCCGCGCCTGTCCGGTCCGCGCGTCGACGCCGGTGCCGACGAGATCACCTGCGGCGACGGTGTGCAGAACCCCGGCGAGGAGTGCGACGACGCGAACGCGATCGACGGCGACGGCTGCGACTCCAACTGTACCTTCACCGCGTGCGGCAACGGCGTGCGGACGGCCGGGGAGCAGTGCGACGACGGCAACCTGACGCCCGGCGACTGCTGTGCTCCCACCTGCCAGTACGAGGCGCCCGGCAGCGCGTGCGACGACGCGAATCTCTGCACCAACCTCGACGCGTGTGCGTCGGGCACGTGTGCCGGCGTCGCGACGCCGGCGACGGCCTGCCACGCGGCGGAGCGCACGTCGATCGTGCTGCGCGACCAGGGCCTCGACGCACGCGATCAGCTCGTGTGGCGCTGGACGCGCGGCGACGCGGTCGCGCTGGCGGAGCTCGGCGACCCGGTCTCCGGGGCGACGTCGTACGCTCTGTGCGTCTACCAGACGACGGCAGGTACGCCGTCGCTCGCTCGCCCGCCGATCGTCGTGCCCGGCGGCGGAACGTGCCGCGGCAAGCCCTGCTGGAAGACGCTCGGTACGTCGGGCGTCAAGCGTTCGGACCGCGACCGGAGGCCCGACGGCGTCGAGAGCCTGCTGTTGCGTGCCGGGCCGGCCGGAAAGTCGACGGTGGTGCTCGTCGCGCGCGGGGCCGGCCTCGAGCCCCCGGCGCTGCCGCTGGCGCAGGACCGCGCGGTGACGATCCAGCTCCGGAGCAGCGATGGTGCGTGCTTCGGCACGGAGTACGCGGCGCCGCCGCGCGCGAGCGACGGCGCGCAGTTTCGCGATCAGACGCCGTGAGGGCGGGCGTCAGATGGATCGCCGTGCCCGTTCCATCGTTCGCGGGCGGCGAAGCCGGTGGAGGCGTCAGATGAACACGCCCTGCAGGCTCATCCTTCGTGGCCGGCGAAGCCGAGGACGTCAGCTGCCCGGCAGCACCATCTTGAGGTGGCGGCGCAGGTCGCCGACGAGGTCCACGAGGATGAGCCGGTCGGCGAACTGCCAGCCCGACGCGGCCTTCGCGAAGCGATCGTGATAGCGCCCGGCGATGATCGGCTGCAGCGGCAGGTCGGGGCGCGCCTGGAGTACGGTGAAGTAGGAGCGGGCGCTGGCGCGCGCCCCGTCGTCGTCGATCTCGACGATCACGTTCGTCGTGACGTGCTTCGTCGACGGGGTGCCGTCGTGGAGCTGGACGGTGCTCCGGTAGAGCGCGAGCATCGCGTCGCGCCCGCGGAGCCCGTCCTCGCGGTGGTTGCTGCGCAGGGTCGCGTGCGCGAACAGGTTCGCCACCCCCTCGAGATCACCGAGGTCGAGACGCTCGGCGTAGAGATGGATCAGGTCCGTCACGGCCTCGCGGTCGGTCGCCATGCGGGCGCATACCACGGTCCCGCGACGCTCGTCAGCACCCGGACGGCGTGGACGCTCGCGGTGGTGACTCGTCAGCGAGGCGAATCCGCGGCGGCGACCGACTCGCGTGCGAACGCGGCGATCGCGTCGAGCAGCGGCGGGCTGTCGAAGACGTCGTTGTGCCCGAGTCCCGGCACGCGCACGAAGCGCTTCGGTCCGCCGGCGAGCGCGAACAGCGCCTCGCCGAGCGCGTAGGGGACGATCTCGTCCCGGTCGCCGTGCGCCACCAGGATGGGCACCCCGATCTCCGGCACGCGAGACGCCGAGTCGAACTGGTGGCCGGCGAGAGCCGCGAGCGCGCCGTAGTGCTGGCGCGCGACCGCGCGCAGCGAGGTGAAGGTCGCCACGACGATGACTGCGGCACACGGGCGCCTGCTCGCCAGCGCTATGGAGACGGCGCCGCCGAGGGATTCGCCGAAGCAGACGACGCGCTCCGGCACGACCCCGTCGGCGACCGCATGGTCCCACGCAGCCTCGGCGTCGAGGTAGACGCCGGCCTCGTGCGCACGTCCCTCGCTCAGGCCGTAGCCACGGTAGTCGTAGGCGAGCACGCCGAGGCCGCGCGCCGCGAGGGCCAGCAGCACGTCCTCGCGGTTGCCGACGTTGCCGCCGTTGCCGTGCGACCAGACGAGGAGCGGTGCAGCGGAGTCGGGCGGCGGCGCGAGCCAGGCGTGCAGCCGGACGCCGTCCGCCGTGGTGAACCGGCGCTCCTCGACCCCCGCCGGTGGTGCCGGCATGGAGCGCTCCGGAAAGTAGATGAGCCCGTCGAGCGCGCTCACGCGGCAGCCCCCCTGCACCAGCAGCACCAGCGCCGTCGCCACGGTCGTGCGCCACGCGGCCGAGGCGTGGCGGTGCCGCCCGCCGGCGGCGCCGCGAGCGACGGCATGCCGGGGCGCCCCGCCGTCACTTGACCTTCTTGCCACGCTGGACGTCGACCGCGATGCGGGTGCCGGCCGCGAGTACGGTGCGGTCGATCGGCAGCACGCGCGTCGATCCGCTGGCCGCGTGCACGACCACGGTGTCGACCTCGACCGGTGTGCCGAAGTGGCGCAGCACCTCGATGTCGGCGTGCAGCTTCTCGGGGTCGTAGCTCAGGATGGCCCATGCGCCCGGCAGGAAGAACGGACAGCGTAGCCGCGGGATCTCGCTGCACGTGCGCGGCCCGATGTGCAACGTCCGCTCCGGCGTGTCGAGCGCGGTGCCGGTCAGTGCCTGCAGCACCGCCCACCACGCCGCGTGCGTCATGTAGATCGACTCGTCGTTGCCGCGCAGCCCGCCGCTCCAGGCGTTGCCATCGCGCCAGATGCGGTCGTCGAGCATGCGCGCCGTGCGGAGCCCCGCGTCGACCAGGCCGACCTGGATCTGCAGCGCCACCTGGTAGGTCAGCACCTGCCAGACGTACGTCATGGTCTCTTCCGGCGGCAGCCCGCGGCCCATCGCGTTGACCACCTCGTCGCCCGCGAAGGTGGCTTCGGCGCGCGGCAGTGCCCGGTAGCGCCCCTGCGTCGCGACGACGGCGGCGTCGATCAGCACGCGCTGCTGGTGCTCGAGGTGCGACACCGCGTGCGCGTGCGGCACGACCGGCGGCATCCCCGAGGTGCGCGCGATCCAGTCGCCGGCGAGGGCGGCCGTGAAGATCGTGTCGTGCGTCGCGGTCGTGCGGTAGAAGCCGCGCGCGTCCCAGAGAATCGCGAGCTGCGCGTCCGCGTCGCGCGCGAGCCCGCGGTAGACGTCGGCGCGTGCCGGCTCGATCGCTTCGGCCATGTCGGCCATCACCGCGAGCGTCGCGCTCCAGAGACTCGCGGTGTACGCGAACGTCCCGGGGAAGTCCCAGACGTCGTAGGTCGTTCCGCCCTCGGGGACGCCGTGCGGCGCGATCGTGCGCAGGTACTCGACGCCGTGCACCAGGTCCGGCCAGAAGCGCTCGAGGACATCGGCCCGTCCGGTCGCGCGCCAGGCCTTCGCGACCTGCAGCACGAGCGACATGGTGAGGTCGGTCCACTCCTTCGCCGGCAGGAAGCCCTTGATGAACATCGGCCAGCCGTAGGGGACGTCGGTCGTGCCGAGACCGAGATCGCAGTTGCCGTTGCCGTGCGGGATCGCGCCGCGAGCGTCGTGCAGGCGTCGGAACTCGTCGAGCTCGGTCAGGTTCAGCTCGGGAAAGAACGTCTCGACGTAGGCGTGGGCGGAGAGCCGCTGGTCGTTGGTGCCGGTGAGGCCGCCCATCGGCCAGCTCCAGTCGACGCCCTCGAGCGTGTAGAGCCGCCCGCTCGCCGGCACGACGGAGTTGCACAGCGTCGAATCGATGGAGTTCGCGAGAGCGCGTACCAGCCACGCGGGCAGCGTCGAGTCCTGCAGCAGGCGCACGACCTCGGTGGAGCGCTCCTCGAGCGAGATGCGCTCGTCGAGGACGTGCGTCGCGGCCGCGTCGATGGACGGAAAGTGCTTCTCGTAGACGTGGCCCACGCGCACGCCGTCGTGCGGTGCGTCGACCGCGGCGCCGGCGGAGGCGCCGCGCCGCGCGAGGCTCGGCTCGGTGACGTGGTCGGGCAGCCACCAGGCGAGGACGAACACCACGTCGCGGCGCGCCTGCGGCGGCAGCGTCATCCGGGCCGCGCAGGCCGCCGCCGGACGATACGCGCCGTCCTCGCCGCGCCGTCCGCCGTCGCGCGACGAGATGCGGCCCTCGCGCGCGAACTCGTCGAGCACGCTGCTCGCCTCGGCGTCCGCGTTCCAGCCGTCGCACACCGTCACCTCGAGCCCCGGTGAGGGCTCGACCAGCATCAGGTACTGGCCGGTGACCGAGCGGCGGTGGTCGCGCTCGTCCCAGCGCTGCTCGGTGCGGAAGCGAACGCCTTGCCGTCCCGCGACGGTGGCCGCCTCCTGGAAGTTCCCCGCGACGCTGTCGTACACGACGCGCGGCCGGACTCCGGTCAGCTCCCCCTCCGGCCCCAGCTCGACGCCGAGGTGACCGGTGCCACCGCGCCCGAGCACGTTCTCGAACGAGAACAGGATCGCGGCGGTGATCTCGTTGCTTCCCGGGTTCTCGAAGCGGAAGCGGAACACGGCGGCGGGCAGAGTCGAGCTTGCGAGGTCGTGCGGGACGTGCGGCGTGAAGCCGTCGAGCGTGAGCCCGAACGGCAGCCCGTGCTCGAAGCGCAGCGAGAACGCGGGCAGCAGCCCGGTGAACGTCGTCGACTCGACGTGGACGGCGCGGGCGTAGTCGGGGGCCGCGCCCGGCGCGGGTGGGCGGCGCAGCAGGATGCTCCGCGCGCCATCACCGCTGCGTGCGTACAGTGCGAAGAAGCTGCCGCGCAGGCCGCGGACGGGGCACATCCAATTGTTGTTCGCGCGCAGCTCGCCGAAGCTGCCGTCGGTGTTGATGCAGACCTGCCCGGCGCCGATGCCGCCGAGCGGGAAGCCGCGCTTGACGCGGCAGTCGACGTACGCGCCGGTGTCGGCGTAGAAGCGGGTCGGCTCGTTCATCGTCGTCGCGTCTCCGTGTGCTTCGCCGACTGCGGGCTCAGGCCAGCAGCACGGCCAGGATTCCGGTGAGGAAGACAGCGTCGTGCGTGCCGGCGCCGCCGATCGAGACCGCCGGCGCACCCAGCTCGCGGATGCGATGGAGATTCGCGACGTCGGCACCGAGCAGGCTGCCGAGGCTGCCCACCGCGTAGGCGAGCGCGGGGGCCGCGTCGGGCGCGAGCAACAGCGCCACGACCGCGGCTGCGAGTGGTGGCACGAGCACCGGCATCGCGATCCCCTTGCCCGGTAAGGGGGGGGCGAGCGCGTGGCTGATCCCCGCGACGGCGGCGACGGCGATCGCGCCGGTGCCGAACAGACCATGCGGGAACAGGAGGTACATGGAGACCAGGGCGGGGATCAGCGCTCCGCCGAGGTGCACCGCGACGACCGTGCGACCGTTCGACGACGCACCCGCGTCCACCGGGCCGCCGCGCCCGAGGGTCGCGATCGGCACGTTCACCAGGCTGTCGAGCAGCGAGCCGAGGAGCAGCCCCATGAACCAGCGGTGTCAGATGTCCAGCCGTTCGTACGTGTACTCGAGGACGCCCAGCTCGATGAGGCCGAGCAGCGCCACCATGGCGACGCCGAGTAGCACGGTGAGCGGCCGCATGGCCGGCTGCCGGGCCGCGGGAGCAGGTGTCATGACGGGTAGGTGGCCTCAGCCCTTCGCGCGCTTGATGACCGCCCACTCCTCGGCGTTCATTTTCTCCCGGATGCGCGAGCCGTTGCCCATGTGCCGGTAGCCGCCGCCCTCCGAGAAGTACTCCTCGTACGGCTCGGCCGGGACGTACTCTGCCGGCTTGCGGTCGTCGATCGTCACGCCGAGGACCTGCTCGACGAGATTCACGTCGTACATGCGCACGGCGTCGTAGTCGGTCAGGAGCGCGCACACCTCGACGCAGATGTAGCAGCCGATGCACTCCTGGAAGCGGTCCTGCACGGGCTGCACGCCACGTCCCGAAACGGCGCCGGCCGCGAGGTGCTCGATGCACTGGACGGGGCAGAACTCGGGACACTTGCCGCACGGAAAGCAGAGGTTGACGTCCATGAAGGCGACCTCGCGCGGTCGCTTCTTCTTCTCGGTGATCTCGTCGGGGACGTCGGGAACCCGGTCCTCCTTCAGCCGCCGCCGGATGATGTCGATCGCGTCCATTCGTCGGATCCTCGCTGTGCCCGCGGCATAACACAACAGGATCTGCGGCAGGATGGCGGGCCCCGCTGGGAAGCGGCGCGGGAACCGCTATGCTCGTGCAGATGTGGCTACCGGTTCTCGCGGGGGTTCTCGGGTACGGGGCGTACCGGTTCCTTGCGGGCTACCCGACGCCGCCGGACCGGAACGCAGCGCTGTCGCCGCGCGAGTACGCGACGGTCGCCGCGGCTGCGCTCGCGTCGTATCCGCGCGGTGGCGCAATCCAGCCGTCGGGGATCGACGCCGGGATCCCCGCGCACGTCGACCGCTTCGTCGCGGCCCAGCAGCCGTCGACCCGCCTTCTCGTACGGCTCCTCTTCGTGCTGGTCGAGCACGCGACGCTGCTCTTCCCCGCACCGGGTGCAGGCGGGATGCGGCGCTTCTCCTCGCTGGACGCGGCGCAGCAGGTGGCCTACCTGCGCGGCTGGCAGGCGAGCCGGCTGCTGCCGCGGCGTCTGGTGTTCGTCTCGCTGCGCGCGATCCTCACCATGGGCTACTTCGCCGATCCCGTCGTGCTGCGCACGCTCGGCATCGCGCCGCGCGCCCTCCCGACGCCCGTGTGCGCGGCCGATCTGCTCTGGCCGCGCGTCGGCCAGCCGCGCAGCACCATCCGCCACCGCGCCGGAGACGTCACCCCGCCGGGGACGCCCGAGCCCCTCGGCCACGAGGGCCCGCTGCACCCGGACTTCGCCGAGTCGGCAGGGGAGCGGGCATGAGCGGAGAGGTCCGCGTCTGGGCGGACTACGAGCGCGACGTGCACGAGTCGTGCGACGTCGTGGTCGTGGGCTCGGGGCCGGCTGGAGCGGTGGTCGCGTACGAGGTCGCCGCTTCCGGCAAGGACGTCGTGCTCGTCGAGGAAGGCCCGCCGTTCACGCCCGACGACTTCGTGCTCGATGGATCCCTCTCGATGGCGCGCACGATGCGCGAGGGCGGGCTCCGCTCGACGCGTGGCGGGTTCTTCATGCCGACGATGCAGGCCATCGCGCTCGGTGGGGGGTCGCTCGTGAACTCGGCCATCTGCGTCCGCTCGCCCGACTTCACGCTCGATGCGTGGTGCGAACGGTACGACCTGAAGCGCACGACGCGCGCCGATCTCGACCCGCACTACCAGGCGATCGAGGACTTCCTCGGCATCGCGCCGACGCCCGACGACGTTCAGGGGCCGCGCAACCTGCTGTTCCGCGATGGCTGCACGCGGCTCGGCTTCTCGTCCGAGCCGATCGCACGCAACGTCCGGGGCTGCCGCGGCAGCGGCGAGTGCTTCACCGGCTGTCGCGCGCGCGCGAAGCAGTCGGTGGACATCTCCTACGTGCCGGCTGCGGTGGAGAAGGGCGCACGGGTGCTGACGTCGGTGCAGGTGCAGCGCGTGCTGAGCTCGGGAAGGCGCGCGATCGGGATCGAGGGACGGATCGTCGCGCCGTTCACCGGCGCGACGTCGTTCCGGGTCCGTGTCGACGCGAAGGTCGTCGTGCTCGCCGCCGGCTGCATGGCGACGCCGGTACTGCTGCAGAAGAGCGACGACCTCGCCAACGGCTCCGGGCAGGTGGGCGCGAACCTGCAGTTCCACCCGGGGGTCGCGCTGATGGGCGTGTTCCCGGAGCGCACGCACCCGCAGTTCGGTGCCACCCAAGGCTACCACTCGCTGCATTTCGTCCGGCAGGGTTTCAAGCTCGAGACGCTGTGGGCGCCGCCCGGTGTGCTCGCGGTGCGCTTGCCGGGCTTCGGCTTCGATCTGAAGCAGAACCTGGCGCGCTTCCCGTATGCCGCGATCTGGGACGCGATCGGCTCGTGCAATCGCTCGCTCGGGCGCGTGCGCGCGCGCCGCAGCACCCTCGATCCGGCGCTGACCTACGCGCTCCACCCCGAGGATGTGAAGCTCCTCGGCGAGGCGATGTGGGTGCTGGCGCAGATCTTCTTCGCCGCCGGTGCGACGAGCGTGCTGCCGGGCGTGCACCGCATGCCCGACGAGATGTTCTCGCTCGCCGAGGCGGAAGTCCTGCGCACCGGCGACCTGCGCGCGTCGGACCTGACCTGCGGCGGCAACCACGCGTTCAGCACGACCCGGATGCACGGCGACCCGCAGCAGGGCGTCGTCGACGAGCTCGGCCGCTGCCACGACATGGACAACCTCTACGTCGTCGACACCGGCATCCTGCCGAGGAGCCCGTCGGTGAACCCGATGCTGACGGCGATGGCTCTCGCGCACCGGAGTGCGGCCGAGATCACGCTTCGAACCTGAGCGGGACGTGCGCGGGGTGGCCGCGCCGCCAGAGCCAGAGCGCGCGCAGCGTGTGGTAGCGGACGGTGTCGCGATCGTACGCGCTGTCGACGTGCAGCACGTGCCCCTGCTCGCCGGGAGGCTCGGCCGAGGAGCGCTGCGCGAGGTAGACGTCGAAGCCCGCGTCGGACAGCGCGGGTTGTCCCGCCGACGACTCGTCGGGTCGCGCCACGCGGTGCTCGAGGCGCCGGCGGATCACGTCCTCCGCGGCGGAGCAGTGGACGACGATCAGCGGCACGCGCAGCTCCCGGGCGAGCGCGTGGATCGGCTCGCGCGCTGCGCGACGGTGGAAGGTCGCGTCGAGGATCACCGGCTCACCGCTCGCGAGCGCGCGGCGTGCCGCGTCGGCGAGGGCCGCGTAGACGGCCTCGCGGGCGTGCGGATCGTACAGCCGTGCCGCGACGTCGCCCGCCGCCCGCGCGTGCGGAGCGAGCCCCGCGTGCTCCTTGCGGAGCAAGTCGCTGGACAGGTGCCGGAAGCCGGTGGTCGCGGCGAGCGCCACCGCGAGCGTCGTCTTGCCCGAGCCGCTCAGGCCCGAGCACAGCACGATCGCCGGTCCCGCCGCGCGCCACGCGAGCTGCGTCGCGTGCGCGAAGTGCCGGCGCGCTGCGGCGATCGCTTCCCGGCGCGTGTCGGGCTGGCTCGCCCCGGCTGCGGTGAGCCCCTGCACCATGCCGCGAACGCTCGCGCGGTGGCACCCGTAGAAGGGCAGCAAGACGCGCAGCTCGTCGTCGCCCGATGCCGCGCCGTAGGCGTCGACGAAAGCGTCCGCGAGGTCCCGGCGCCCACGGACGACGAGGTCCATCGCCAGGAACGCGACCTCGGACGCGACGTCGTTGGCGCGCAGCTCGGGCGAGAATTCCAGGCAGTCGAACGCGTAGAGCCCGGGCTCGACCGGTGGCGCGCCACCCTCGGCCGGCAGCCGTTCCTCGACGAGGCACAGGTTGCCCGCGTGCAGGTCGCCGTGGCCGTCGCGGAAGCGCCCCGCGGGCGCGCGTCCACGCAGCAGGCTCTCGTGGCGCGCGACGAAGAGCCGTCCGAAGTCGGCCAGCACCTCGTGGTCGGGCGCCGACAGCACCGAGCCGATCATCGGCGCCGCGTCGTCGAGCACGTGCTGCCAGCGCGCCGCGAGGACCGCGGGCTCGGCGTAATGCGGGTCGTCGAGTGCGCTCTCGGGACCGGCGTGGAAGTCCGCGAGCGTGCGCGCGAACGCGATCAGGGGCTCGGCGGACACGCGCCCCTCGGCCAGCGCCCGGGGCAGCATGCCGCGCTCCGGGAGCGCGCGCATCCAGACCAGCGGCTCGACCGGCGTCCCGTCGCCGTCGAGCGCGAGCGTTCCGTCGGCGCAGCGCACGACCTCGCGGACGCCGAGGTACAGCGGCCCGCACAGGCGGCGGTTCAGGCGCACCTCGTCGGCGCACACGGCGCGCCTGGTCTCGACGGACGAGAAGTCGACGAAGGAGAAGCGCACCGGCTTCTTCAGCTTGTACGCGAACGGTGCGGCGACGAAGACGTGTGAGACGTGGGTCTCGTGATGACGCACTTCCGCCGGGCGGTGCGGGTGGAACGACGGATCCGCGAGCGCGCGGACGATCGCGTCCTGATCGCTCACGGACGGGGTCCTGCGCGGCGCGAGCCGCGACGCGTGGCGTGGTCGCTCATCCGGAGGTGCTGCACGAGCACGCCATGCGCGGCCGCGAGGGCGGTGAACCCGCCCGGTCTACTTCGCCTGGATGCTCTCCAGGTACTTGCCGATGGTCAGGATCTGGGCGTCCGCCGCGTCCTGTCCGTACATGCCATCCTCGAGCGGCTTGCCGAGGATCTGACCCCAGACCGGCATCTTGCGCGAGCCGTGCGCGGCGATCGCCTGGTCGCCCTTCACGATGCCGATGACTTCCATCATCGGGAACTCGCCGCCGTTGTTCTTGGCGAGCAGCGTGAGATTGGTCGGCGCCTTGGTGAACAGGGCCGAGGCGACGCCGTCCGTGCCGGTGCCCGACGGCCCGTGACAGGTCGCGCAGTACTGCATGTACTGCTTCTTGCCGACCTCGAGCTGCATGTCGTCGGCCGCGCGCGCGTTGCCGGACGTCGCGACAGACGCGGCGCACGCCAGCAGGCCGATCACCGTTCCTCGAAAGCCACTCCGCATGACGCTCCTCCCTCCGTCGTCGATCGCCGACCGCGAACCGGTGACGAGCACTACAACAATGCGCGCTTCCTTACTAGCGGCCGTGTTCCGGCCCGTGCGGCGCTCCCGGGAGGCCTCGGGGCAACGCGGCGCCGGCTTCAGGCCCGGCGGCTCCGTGCCGATGAGTGCCGTTGGTCGGGCGGGTCGCGGGTGGTAGCGTGACCTACGTGGGGGAGGGCGGCCCGTAACGGCCGCGCGAAGGGTCTGGCAGAATCCGTGCGACACGACGCGCCATGGAAGCAAACGCTCCGCACGAGCGTCCGCCACCTGCTCGACGTCCCCGAGGAGCAGTCCCTCCGGAGCTACGCCGGCGAGCGCGGCCGTCGGGCCGTGCGGAGCCTCGAGCGGCTGCTGCAAGGACTCGGCATCGCGCCGCCTCCGTCGGGCGGCGGGGACACCACCGCCGAGCCCCGTGCGCCGTGGCCGGAGCCCAGGAAGTTCGACCTCGGGCCGGGCGTCGAACGCGGTCCGGTGCGCGAGCAAATCCCGTGGGGCTACGGTGAGGACCGCATCACCGCGATGCCCGTCGATCCCGACCGGCTGTACACGTACTGGGAGGTGACCGACGGCGCGATCGAGGCTGCGCGCCGCGGCCTCGGCGCTGCCGGGGAGACCGCGTGGCTCTGCCTCCGGGTCTACGACGTCACGGGACGGATCTTCGACGGCACCAACGCGCACGCCTACTTCGATCACCGAGTCGAGCGGCACGACCGGCAGTGGTTCTTCTCGCTCGGGCGGCCCGGCTGCTCGGCGTGCGTCGAGGTCGGGATGAAGTCGATCGAGGGCTACTTCGTACGCATCGCGCGCTCGGCCCGGGTCGATCTGCCGCGTGCCGACGTGGCGCCGGACGCGCCGGCCGAGTGGATGACCGTGCGCCAGCACGCCGCCGGATTCGCCGAAGCGTACGAGGGAGTGGCGCGGCCGGCCGAAGGGCGGGCGCCTGCCGACGGTCGCACCGCGCCGGATGCCTCGCACGGGAGTCGCACCGCAGTCGGTGCGCCGCACGGGAGTCGCACCGCAGTCGGTGCGCCGCACGGGAGTCGCACCGCGGTCGGTGCGCCGCACGGGAGTCGCACCGCGGTCGGTGCGCCGCACGGGAGTCGCACCGCGGTCGGTGCGCCGCACGGGAGTCGCACCGCGGTCGGTGCCTCGCGCGACGGCGCAGCGAGTGGCGCCGACGCGACCGACGAAGCGCTGTGCGACGACGGGGCGGGTGCCGCGAGCGGCGCGACGGGCGACGGCGGGTTCGTGGCGGCCCGCGAAGGGCAACACGAGATCAGCCGGCGGGTGGAGTGGGTCGGCGGGGTCGAGCGAGCATCGTGGCAGGCGGGACCGTTTCCGCACGCGGTCAGACCGCCCGCGTACGAGCTCACCGAGGAACGCGCGGGCGCGGCGCGCACGGTGGAGACGGCGCAGGGACGGATCGTCGTCGAGCAGCCATGGTCGGTGACGATCCGTGGCATCGGCGCGACGCTCGCCCGTCGCGTGATCGGCCGCTGGGAGATCCTGCGCACGGTCCCCGCACCGGCGGCGCCGGCGCGGATCGAGGGCGTACCCGATACCGAGCAGGTGCACCTCGGTGGCCCCCGGTCCCTGGTGCGTCGCGGCGCGAGCGAGGAGCGTCTCGCCGCGGCCAGCGAGCTGCGGCTCGCCGGCGCGTCGGAGGAGTTCCTGCTCGGCGCGAGCGAGCTGCGCTTCGGCGGCGCCAGCGAGAGTCTCACCCCCGGCGCGAGCGAGCGCAGGTGGGCCGGTGCCAGCGAGCGCATGTGGCTCGGTGCGAGCGAGCTCCGGCAGGCGGGTGCGAGCGAGCGCATCGTGCGCGGCGCGAGCGAGGAGCGCCTCGTCGCTGCCGCACCGGGCTGGCAGGCAGGTGGCGCGAGCGAGCACCTGCTCGGCGCCAGCGAGCGGCGCCTCGGTGGCGCCAGCGAGTCCCGGCTCGGCGGACAAGCTTCCCCCGAGCGCAGCGCGCGCGCGAGCTGGCAGGCGTTCGCGGCGGCAGGCTCGCGCCTGACGCCGCCGCCCGCCGAGCGGATCCCGCCGGGTGGCAGCGCGACCGGTGCGGTCGCGAGCACGGGTACGTCCGCGACGAACGACCCGCCGGAGGTGTGCTCGACGCGGGGTACCACCGACGCGGCGCGCGAGTGAGCGGCGTGGCGATCGGCTCTCTGGCGATGGTCCTGCACGCGCACCTGCCGTTCGTGCGCCACCCCGACGATCCGACCGTCATGGAGGAGCGCTGGCTCTTCGAGGCGGTGACGGGCACCTACCTCCCGCTGCTGCAGACGTTCGAGGGGCTGGTGGCCGACGGCGTCCGCTTTCGCTGCACCGTCTCCCTGTCGCCGCCGTTGATCGCGATGCTCACCGACGACCTGCTCAAGGAGCGCAGCGCCGCGCACCTCGATGGGCTCATCGAGCTCTCCGAGCGCGAGATCGAGCGCACGCGTCCCGAGCCGCACTACCAGCGCCTCGCGATCATGTACCGGGACCGCTTCCTGTCGCTGCGCCACACCTGGCGCTGTCACGACGGTGACCTGGTATCGGCCTTCCGCGCGCTGCAGGAGGCGGGCGCGCTCGAGGTGATCACCGCGACCGCGACGCACGCGTTCTTCCCGCTGCTCGACCGCAACTGGCCGGCGATGCGTGCGCAGGTGCACACCGCGGCCGATCTCTACGAGGAGCACTTCGGCCGTCGTCCGAGGGGGATGTGGCTCGGCGAGTGCGGCTACGTCCCGGGCGTCGACGAGCTGCTACGCGAGGCCGCGGTGCGGTACTTCTTCGTCGATACACACGGGCTTCTCCTCGCGGACCGGAGGCCGGTCTACGGCGCGCACGCACCGGTGTACTGTCCTTCGGGCGTCGCCGCGTTCGCTCGCGACGCCGAGTCCTCGCAGCAGGTTTGGAGCGCCCGCGAGGGGTATCCCGGCGATCCGCACTACCGCGACTTCTACCGCGACATCGGCTTCGACCTGCCGATGGAGGAGATCGCACCGTACGTGCACCCCGAGGGGCACCGGCTTTACACCGGCATCAAGTATCACGCGATCACGCACGCGCAGCTGCACGACAAATGGGTCTACGACCCGGACGTCGCGCGCGGCCGCGTCGGCCAGCACGCCGCGCACTTTCGCAACGCGCGTCAGGAGCAGGTGCGGCGCCTCGCGGCGGGCATGGACCGCCCGCCCCTCGTCGTGAGCCCGTACGACGCCGAGCTCTACGGCCACTGGTGGTTCGAGGGCCCGCTGTTCCTCGGCGATCTGTTCCGGCAGCTGCACCACGATCAGGGCGACGTGGAGACGCTGACTCCCGGCGACTACCTCGAGCGTCACCCGACGAACCAGGTGGCGACGCCCAGCGCGTCGTCCTGGGGGCACCGGGGCTACAGCGCGTACTGGGCCGACGAGAGCAACGCCTGGGTCTACCGGCACCTGCACCACGCGGCGGAGCGCATGGCCGCGGTTGCGCGGCGACATCCGTCGCCCGGCGCGCTGGTCGAGCGCGCGCTCGCGCAGGCGGCGCGCGAGCTGCTGCTCGCGCAAAGCAGCGACTGGCCGTTCATCCTGCGCACCGGCACCACGGTTCCCTACGCGACGCGGCGCCTCGAGGAGCACGTCGTGCAGTTCAACCGTCTGAGCGACGAGATCGACAAGGGCGTGATCGACGAGCCGGCCCTCGCGGCGCTCGAGGCTCGCGACAACCTGTTCCCGAACGTCGACTACCGGCTCTACGCCTCGTGAAGATTCTCTTCGTCGCATCCGAGTGCGCGCCGTTCGCGAAGACCGGCGGCCTGGGGGACGTCGTCGGCGCGCTGCCGAAGGCGCTGCACGCGCTGGGCATGGACGTGCGCGTCGTCCTGCCGCTGTACGCCGGGATCGACTGGAACGGGCTCGACCGGCTCGAAGGTACCCTCGGCGTGCCGATGTCGTTCGGTACCGCCTGGTGCGGGCTCCGCATGGGACGCCTCCCCGGCAGCGACGTGCCGATCTACTTCCTCGAGCATCGACACTACTTCGACCGGCCGCACCTCTACGGGCCGCCGGGCGAGGCCTATGACGACAACCTCGAGCGCTTCACCTTCCTGTCCCGAGCCGCACTCGAGCTGTGCAAGGCGCTCGGCTGGATCCCGGACGTCCTCCACGCGAACGACTGGCAGAGTGCGCTGGTCCCGGTCTACCTCAACACCGTGGAGTGGGCCCAGCCGTTGCACGGCAGCGCGAGCATCTACTCCATTCACAACCTCAGCTACCAGGGGGTGTTCGAGCCCGGCGCCATTCCGGTCACCGGGCTCGGCTTCGAGCATCTCAACGCGCACGAGCTCGAGCACTTCGGCACGCTGAACCTGACCAAGGGCGCCCTCTATCACGCGACGCTCCTGTCCACGGTCAGCCCGACCTACGCGCGCGAGATCCAGACCGGGGCGTACGGCGCGGGTCTCGACGGTGTGCTGCGCGAGCGCAGCGGCGACCTGCGCGGGATCCTCAACGGCATCGACGCGACCGAGTGGGATCCGGCGACCGACCCTCGCCTCGCCGCCCGGTACGATGCCCGAGATCTTTCGGGCAAGGCCATCTGCAAGGTGGCGCTGCAGCGCGAAGCGGGGCTACCCGAGCGGCCGGAGGTCCCGCTGCTGGCGCTCGTCGGCCGGCTCGTCGGGCAGAAGGGCGCCGACGTACTCGCCGCGGCGCTGCCGCGCATCCTCGCCTGGGACCTGCAGGTCGTTCTGCTCGGCACCGGCGACCCGGACATCGAGCGCCACCTCACGTGGCTCGCCGGTGCCCATCGCGATCGGTTCGCGGCCTGGATCGGCTTCGACGACGCGCGCGCGCATCGCATCGAGGCCGGTGCCGACTTCTTCCTGATGCCGTCGCGCTTCGAGCCATGCGGGCTCAACCAGCTGTACAGCCTGCGCTACGGCACGCTGCCGATCGTGCGCGCGACCGGCGGGCTCGCCGACAGCGTGGTCCAGTACGACCAGACGACCGGGGAGGGAACGGGCTTCCGGCTCGACGACCTGAACCCGGACAGCCTCGCGGACACGATCGGCTGGGCGCTCGCGACCTGGCACCAGCGTCCCACGCACGTGGCGGCCATGCGGCGCCGCGCGATGGCACAGGACTTCTCGTGGGCCCGTGCGGCCGCCGACTACCGCGCGATGTACCTCGCCGCGTACGAGCGCCGGCGCGGGCATCCGTACCGCGGCTGATGCGGCGCGGCTGCGGCGCTACTCCGCCTGTAGCGCGGTGACCGGTGTCACGTGGGCGGCGCGTCGGGCGGGCAGGGCGCCGGCGGCCAGCCCGATGGCGATCGCGAGCAGCTCCGCTGCGACGACGAAGCTCCAGGGCGTCCGTACGGGAAGCACGGGAAAGGCGAGGTGCAGCAGCTGCGCACCGCCCGCGCCCGCGACGAGGCCGAGGAGACCGCCGGTCGCGGCGATGACGATCGCGTCGAGCAGGAACAGGCGCAGCACCTCACGCCGTTCGGCACCGAGCGCGCGCAGCAGCCCGATCTCCGAGGTCCGCTCGGACACCGCAATGGTCATGATCGCGGAGATCCCGACGCCGCCGACGACCAGCGAGATGCCGCCGAGCGCACCGACCGCGAACGTGAGGATGCGCAGCACGTTGCCGAGCACGTCCAGCATCTGCTGCTGGGTCGTGATGGTGAAGTCCTCCTGCCCGTGCCGCGCGATCAGGATGCGCCGCATCGACGCGACCACCTCGTCGACCGGTGCTCCCTCCTCGTAGAGCACGTCGATCTCGACGAGGCCCTCGCGGTTGAAGAGCGCGAGGGCCCGGGCGGTCGGGATGTAGACCGTGTCGTCGAGGTCCATGCCGAGCACGTCGCCCTTCGGGCGCATCGTGCCGACGACGCGGTAGCGCTCGCTGCCGACGCGGACGATGCGTCCGAGGGGGCTCGCGTCGCCGAACAGCTCGCGCGCGACCTTCGCCCCGAGAACGACGTACGGTCGTGGCGCACGCGTGTCGTCTGGCGGCAGGAAGCGGCCGATTCCGACCTCGAAGCGAAACACCTCGGGCAGCGCCGGATCGGTGCCGTAGACCGTCGTGCGCCGGCTGCGCGGACCGGCCTTCACCTCGGCGTTCCCGACCGCCACCGAGACCACGGCCCGCGCGTGCGGCACGCGGAGCAACGCCTCGGTGTCGCCCATGGTGAGCGGACGCGTCGTCGCGAGCATTCCCGCCGCGGTGCCGAGCGTCTGCTCGCGTCCCGGATTGACGGAGACCAGGTTGGTCCCGAACTGCGAGAACTCCTCGAGAACGAAGCGATGGACGCCCTCGCCGATCGACGTGAGCAGGACGACCGACGCGATGCCGACCGCGATGCCGAGCGCGGTCAGCGAGCTGCGAAGCGGGTGCGCGAGCAGCGAGCGCCTGCTGAGACGAAAGAGGTCGCGGGAGTACATCATGTCGTGCCTGCGCGCCTCACCGCCGGGCCAGCGCGTGCACGGGGTCGAGCGCCGCCGCGCGACGAGCCGGCAGCGCGCCAAACACGAGACCCGTGCCGAGCGCGGTGGCGAACGCGGCGAGCACCGCCCACAGCGGCGGGTGCACCGTCAGAACGGGGTAGAGAGATCCGATCAGCAGGCTGCCGGCCCAGCCGACGCCGAGCCCCAGCAGCGCGCCGCACGCCGAGAGCAGGCCGGCTTCGGTGAGGAATCCGGCGAGGATCTGCCGGCGCGGAGCACCCAGCGCCTTGAGGAGCCCGATCTCCGCGGTGCGCTGCGCCACCGACACCAGCATCACGTTCATCACGAGGATGCCGGCCACGGCGAGGCTCACTCCGGCGATGCCGGCGAGCGTGTATGTGAGGCTCGCCAGCACGCGATCGAAGGTCGCGAGCACCGCGGCCTGGCTGACGACGGTCACGTCCTCCTCGCCCTGATGGCGTTCACGCAGGATGTCGACGGCGTCCCGCTGCGCCTGCGGGAGGCGATCGCGGCCCCGCGTCTCGACCAGGATGCGCGCCAGCGACTGCTCGTCGAGCAGGTCCTGCGCGATCGCCACCGGCATCACGACGACCTGGTCCGCGTCCATACCGACCGAGCGCCCCTCGGTGGCGAGGAGCCCGACGACGCGGCAGCGACGGTCCGCGATGCGCAGCCACTCGCCGAGGAAGGGACGCGGGCCGTAGAGCTCGCGTCGCACCTTGGCGCCGATCACGCAGACGTTCTCGGCACGCTCCGGATCGCCCGGGGGCAGGAATCTGCCCTGGGCGAGCTTCCAGCGTCGCAGCTCGAGGAACTCCGCCGTCGTGCCGATCAGCGGCACCTCGCGCTGCAGGCTGCCGGTCGAGGCGAGCGTCGTGCCGACGACGAGCGGGGCGATGCGCGATACCGCCGGGCTGCGCAGCAGCGCGATCGCATCGTCCAGCGTGAGGTCGCGTGTGGTGTCGCCGAAGAACACCCCTGCGCCGCGTGTCTCGGAGCGACCGGGGCTGACGATCAGCAGCTCGGTGCCGAGCGACGTGAACTCGCTCGCGACGTACTGGCGTGCCGACTCGCCCAGGGCCGTCAGCGTGACGACGGCGGCGACGCCGATCGCCATCGCGAGCAGCATGAGGCCGCTCCGCGCGCGATGGCGGAGCAGCGCGCGGATGGCGGTCCGCAGCGTGTCGGCGGTTCTCACGCCGCGCTCTCGTCGCCGACGACGTTGCCGTCGGTCATCCGGACGCGCCGCTGTGCCCGCTCGCCGACCTCTCCGTCGTGCGTGACGACGATCAGCGTGAGGCCTGCGTCGCGCAGCTGCTCGAGGATCGCGATCACGTCGCTGCCCGAGCTGCGGTCGAGGTTGCCGGTGGGCTCGTCGGCGAGCAGCATCGCCGGACGGGTGACGGTCGCGCGGGCGATCGCGACGCGCTGGCGCTGTCCGCCCGAGAGCTGGTCGGGCCGGTGGTGCGCGCGGTTCGCGAGACTCATGTCGCGCAGGCTCGCCGCGACGCGATCACGCCGCTCGGCTGGAGGGACGCCCGCGAGCACCAGCGGCAGCTCCACGTTCTCCTTCGCCGTCAGGTACGAGACGAGGTGGAAGAACTGGAACACGAAGCCGATGCGCTCGCGGCGCACGCGCGCCTGCTCGGCGTCGCCCAGTGCAGTCACGTCGTGGCCCTCGAGCCGGTACGAGCCTGCGTCGGGACGGTCGAGGAGCCCGAGGACGTTGAGCAGCGTGGACTTGCCGGAGCCCGACGGCCCCATGATCGACACGTACTCGCCGTAGCCGATCGAGAGGTCGACGTCGCGCAGCGCGCGGACCTCCTGGTCGCCGACGACGAAGGTGCGGCGGATGCCGCGCAGCTCGATCACGGGCGCGCCGTGGCGGCTTGCGCGGTCTCGTCCGGCACCGCGGACGCACCGTCGCGGACGCCTTCGCGGGCGACCGACAGCACCACACGCTCGCCTCGTTCGACGCCGTCCGTGACCTCGGTGAACTGCCAGTTCGCGAGCCCGATCTGCACGTCACGGCCTGCGAGCGTGCCGCCGTCGAGCACGAGGACCCGCTTGCCCTCGAGCAGGGCCTCGGTCGGCACGCGCAGCCGGTCCTCGCGCGTGTCGAGCACGACCTCGATGTCGGCGCTGTATCCGATCAGCAGGTCCGCCGTGTCGCCGGGGTCGGTGAACTCGACCTCGACGTCGACCGTGCGCGCCTGCTTCTCGACCTCGACCACGTACGGCGCGGTGCGCCGCACGCGACCGACGAACGGGCGGCCGGGATACGCGTCGAGCGTCACGCGTGCGGGCATGCCGACGCGTACCCCGGCTGCGTCGACCTCGTCGATCGGCGCGCTCACGTAGGCGCAGCCGGTCTGGATCAGGTCGATGGTGGGCGGCGTCGGGATGCCGACGGGGGACGGCGTGACGAACTCACCGACCTCGCCGTTCACCTCGGCGACGATGCCGCTGAACGGCGCGCGCAGGATCGTCCGCTCGAGTGCCGCGCGGGTGACGTCGATCTGCGCTTCGCCCACGCCGATGGCGGCCTGCGCGGCCCGGCAGCCCGCTCGCCGCGCGCTCGCGTCGGCCGCGGCACGATCGTAGTTCTCCTCCGAGACGACGCCCTGCTTGCGGAGCCGGACGAGCCGCGCCGCCTCGCGCTCGGCCACGTCCGCGAGCACGCACGCCTCGTCGGCCCGCGCGACCGCCGACACGTGCTCGCGCTCGGCGAGCTTGAGCTGCGCCGCGAGGTCGTGGTTCCAGATCTCGAGCAGCAGCTGCCCGGCGGTGACGTGGTCTCCTTCGCGCGCTGCGAGCCGCTCGATCTGCCCACCCGTCGCGGGTGCGATGCGAGCGCGCTGGCAGGCCTTCACGGTGCCCGCGCGCGTGTTCGCCACCGTGCGTTCGATGCGTCCGCGGTCGACGGTCGCGAGCGTGACGGGCACGGGATCGTCGTCGAGCCAGTACCAGAGCGCCGCGGTCACGCCGAGAGCCAGCGCGCCGAGCGCGATCCAGCGAGAACGGAGCTGCATGAGGTTGCCCCGCGCTCAGCGGCGGCTGCCCGAGCTCCGGGGCTTCTTCCGCTTACCGGTGGGGCGGATGGTCAGAACGGGGACGGTCGCGTGGCGGACGATCTTCTCGGCGACGCTGCCGATCAGGATGTGCTCGAGCCCAGTGCGGCCGTGCGTCGCCATGACGATCGAGTCGGCGTCCTCGGCCGCGTCCATGATCGTCTCGTAGGGCGGGCCGACGGCGACCCGGCACTCGACCGGCGGGGAGTCCTTCGCGAGGACCTTTTTCACGGTCCGCTCGAGGCTCGCGAGCTCGAGCGCAACCACGTTCTCGGGCGGGATCCAGCCCGTGCCCTCGGCGGAGCCGAGATCGGAGAAAGGGACGAACGGCGCGACGGCGCGCAGGACGACCAGGCACCCGCCGCTGCTGCGCGCGAGGTCGGCCGCAACCTGCAATGCGTGCGAGGCGGGCTCCGACGCGTCGTGCGGGACGAGGATCTTCTGGAATAGCGGCATCCAAACTTTCTTAGCCTTCCGCGACGGTCCGGAGAAGCGCGGCCGGCGGCGCCGCGAGTGCAAGCCCCGGTGGCCGGTGCTATCGTCGCCACTGCAGCGGGGGCGTTTTCACGCGAGAGTGGCGGAACTGGCAGACGCACTAGACTTAGGATCTAGCGGGCAACCGTGGGGGTTCGAGTCCCCCCTCTCGCAGTGTGGGTCGGCGGCATGCGCCGCCGACCGCTCGACTGCTCGCTTTCGCTCGCAGTGCGGGTCGCCGGCTAGCGCCGCCGACCGCTCGACTGCTCGCTTTCGCTCGCAGTGCGGGTCGCCGGCTAGCGCCGCCGACCGCTCGACTGCTCGCTTTCGCTCGCAGTTGTGGGGACCGGGGGGCTCCGTTACCCCAACTCGATCCTCGTGACGCCCGAACGCGGCCGTTGCGACGTGGCACGGCGCACGCCGGCGGAGCGCAGATGAAGTTCGAGGTCGAAGAGGTCAGTTCCACCCGCCGGAAGCTCGCGATCGAGATTCCGGCCGAACGCGTGGCGAGCGAGTTCGAGCGCGCGTACCGCGAGATCGCCCGTCGCGCGAGCATCCGGGGCTTTCGCCCCGGGAAGGCGCCGCGCGGCGTGATCGAGCGGCAGTTCGGCGACCAGATCCGCGAGGAGGTCGTCACCAGCCTGGTTCGCGAAGGATTCTCCAGCGCGGTCGAGGACGCAAAGCTCGAGATGGTGTCGCAGCCCGAGCTCGAGCTCGGCACGCTCGACCCGAAGACGGCGCTCACGTTCTCCGCGACCGTGGACGTCATGCCGCCGATCCCGGAGGTCGCGACGACGGGTTTCACGATCACGCGGCCACGCGTCGCGATCGTCGACCAGGATATCGACAAGGTTCTCGAGCAGCTGCGGCTGCGCCACGGCGAGCTGGTGCCCGTCGAGGGGCGTACCGAGGTCGCGCGCGGCGATTTCGCGACGATCGCCATCGCCGCGGAGAGCGAAGGGGAGGCCATCCCGGCCCTCAACGTCGATTCGGCGACGGTCGAGGTGGCCGGCGGACAGCTGCCACCGGTCATCGACGACCGACTCGCGCTCGCGCGGGTCGGCGAGACCTTTACCGTCGATGGCCCGCCACCCGACGGCGCGCCGGCCGAGCTGACGGACAGGCAGGTCCGCTACGCGGTGACCGTGAGTGCGATCGCCGAGCGCCGGCTGCCCCAGCTCGACGACGAGTTCGCGAAGGATCACGGCGACTGCGAGACCCTCGACGAGTTGCGCTCTCGCATCCGCGAGCAGCTCGAGCGCGAGGGGAACCGCCGTGCCGACGTCGTTGCGCGCGAAGGCCTGGTCGACGAGCTCGTGAAGCAGAACCAGATCGACGTGCCTGAGTCGTTCGTTGGCCGGCGGATCGACGCTCTTCTGCGCGAGTTCCTGATGGAGCTCGGCGCACGGGGGCTGCAGCTCAGCGGCCCGGAGCACGAGGCGGAGGCGCGCGAGAAGCTCCGTCCCCGGGCCGAACGCGAGGTCCGGCGGGACCTCCTGCTTGACGCGGTCGCGCGTCAGCTCGACGTTCGTGTAACCGACGAGGAGCTGGCGGAGCAGCTGGGCCGCATCGTGGCGTCCGGAGGCAAGCACGCGGAGCAGCTGCGCGAGCACTACGCGCACGACCATGCGCGTGACGCGGTGCGTACCGAGATGACGCGAGGGCGGACGCTTGAGCAACTCGTCGCTCGTGCCGATGTAGAAGAGGTCGACGCGCGTGAGCCCGAAGCGGGCTCGGAATAGGTCGTTGCTCGTGGTTTTTGAAACGTCTAGACTCCGTCCATGAACGAAAGCCCAGCTGCGAGGTCCGATCGGTGACGAATCTGATTCCGATGGTGGTCGAGCAGACGGGCCGAGGCGAACGCGCCTACGACATCTTCTCGCGACTCCTCAAAGATCGCATCGTCTTCCTGGGTACCCAGGTCACGGACGAGATCGCGAACCTGGTCATCGCCCAGATGCTGTTTCTCGAGTCGGAAGACCCCGAGAAGGACATCCACTTCTACATCAACTCCCCCGGCGGGTCGGTCTCGGCAGGTCTCGCGATCTACGACACCATGCAGTACATCCGGCCGCCCGTCTCCACCCTGTGCCTCGGTCAGGCGGCCAGCATGGGGGCGCTCCTGCTGACTGCTGGGGAAAAGGGCAAGCGGTTTGCATTGCCCTACGCACGGATCATGATCCATCAGCCGCTGGGCGGTGCCCAGGGGCAGGCGACCGACATCGACATACAGGCGCGCGAGATCCTCCGCGTGCGCGAACAGGTAAACAACATTCTCGCCAAGCACACCGGTCAGAGCCTGAAGCGCATCGAGAAGGACACCGACCGCGACTTCTTCATGACGAGCAAGCAAGCGGTCGAATACGGGCTGGTGGACGAGGTGATCGTCGCCCGCTCGAACAAGATACGAGCCTGAGAAGAGAGGGCCCAGGGGGTTCCATGGCCAAGCACGGTGACGATCGGTCCGGAAATCTCGTCTGCTCGTTCTGCGGAAAGAGCCAGGACGAGGTTCGCAAGCTCATCGCCGGACCGACCGTCTACATCTGCGACGAGTGCATCGACCTCTGCAACGACATCATCGCCGAGGAGTGCGACCAGGACGAGGGCGTCACGTCGGGCTCCGCGGTGCCGAAGCCGGCCGAGATCAAGAAGGTCCTCGATCAGTACGTCATCGGGCAGGAGCACGCGAAGAAGATCCTCGCGGTGGCGGTCCACAACCACTACAAGCGGATCGACTCGCAGCTCGTAACGGGCGACGTCGAGCTGCAGAAGTCGAACATCATCCTCATCGGGCCGACCGGCTCGGGCAAGACGCTGCTCGCCCAGACGCTCGCGCGGTTCCTTCAGGTGCCGTTCGCGATCGCGGACGCCACCTCGCTCACCGAGGCGGGCTACGTCGGCGAAGACGTCGAGAACATCATCCTGTCGCTCCTTCAGAACGCCGACTACGACGTCGAGAAGTGCCAGCGCGGCATCGTCTACATCGACGAGATCGACAAGATCGCGCGCAAGGGTGACAATCCCTCGATCACCCGCGACGTGTCGGGCGAGGGGGTCCAGCAGGCGCTGCTCAAGATCATCGAGGGCACCACGGCGAGCGTTCCACCCAAGGGCGGTCGCAAGCATCCGCAGCAGGAGTTCCTGCAGGTCGATACGACCAACATCCTGTTCATCTGCGGAGGCGCCTTCGTCGGTCTCGACGACATCATCCGCCGCCGCGTCGGTCTGAAGGCGGTCGGGTTCGGTGCCGAGATCCGCAAGCGCGATGAGCGCAACGCGACCGACCTGCTGCGCGAGGTCCAGACCGAGGACCTGCTCAAATTCGGTCTGATTCCGGAGTTCGTCGGCCGCCTGCCGATGATCGCGACGCTCGAGGAGCTCGACGAGGCAGCCCTGGTGCGCATCCTCCGCGAGCCGAAGAACGCGCTCACGCGTCAGTATTCCAAGCTGTTCGAGATGGAAAACGTCCACCTCAAGTTCACCGACGGTGCCCTGACCGCGATCGCCCGCGAGGCGCTCAAGCGGAAGTCGGGAGCGCGCGGTCTCCGGGCGATCATGGAGAACGTGATGCTCGACATCATGTACGACATCCCGTCGCAGCCCAACATCAAGGAAGTGCTGATCTCCGAGGAGGTCATCACCAGCCGCGAGCAGCCGATCATCCTCTACCAGAAGGCTGCCGAGACAGCGTGAGGAAGCCCAACTCGATGCTCTTCCGGAACGACAAGGACAAGAAGGATCCGGGCGGCGACGATCAGCGTGGCGGCCTGCGCGCCCCGCTCCTGCCGCTGCGCGACATCATCGTCTTCCCGCACATGGTGGTGCCGCTCTTCGTCGGGCGGCAGAAGTCGATCCGTGCGCTCGAGGAGGCGATGAACAAGCAGAAGTTCATCCTCCTCGCGGCCCAGAAGGACGCGAAGACCAACGAGCCGTCCGAGGCGGACATCTACAACGTCGGAACCCTCGGTACGGTCGTCCAGCTGCTTCGCCTGCCCGACGGCACCGTCAAGGTCCTGGTCGAGGGCAAGAAGCGTGCGCGCATCGCCCGCTTCGTCCCGAACCAGGAGTTCTTCCTGGTCGACGTGGAGGAGATCGAGGAGACCTGCGAGGGGACGACCGAGGTCGAAGCCCTGATCCGCGGCGTCAACTCGACGTTCGAGAACTACGTCAAGCTCAACAAGAAGATCCCGCCCGAGATGATCATGTCGGTGGCGTCGATCACCGACCCCGCGCGCCTCGCGGACACCATCGTCGCTCACCTGGGGATCAAGCTCGAGGACAAGGAGTCGCTGCTCGAGACGTTCGATCCGGCCGCCAGGCTGGAGAAGGTTCTCGGGTACATGCGCTCCGAGATCGAGATCCTCGAGGTCGAGAAGCGCATCCGTACTCGCGTCAAGAAGCAGATGGAGAAGACGCAGAAGGAGTACTACCTCAACGAGCAGATGCGCGCGATCCAGAAGGAGCTCGGCGAGAAAGACGAGTTCAAGAACGAGATCCAGGAGCTCGAGGAAAAGATCAAGTCGCGGAGGATGACCGCGGAGGCCCAGGAGAAGGCCGAGAAGGAGCTGAAGAAGCTCAAGATGATGTCGCCGATGTCGGCGGAGGCCACGGTCGTCCGCAACTACATCGACTGGCTCATCTCCTTGCCCTGGGGAGAGTACACCGACGACAAGCTCGACATCGGCGAGGCCGAGAAGATCCTCGAGGAGGATCACTACGGCCTCGAGAAGGTAAAGCAGCGAATTCTGGAGTACCTCGCCGTGCAGAGCCTGGTCGGCGAGATCAAGGGTCCCGTGCTCTGCCTGGTCGGCCCTCCGGGCGTCGGCAAGACGTCGCTCGGCAAGTCGATCGCGCGCTCGACCGGTCGCAAGTTCGTCCGCGTGTCGCTCGGCGGCGTGCGCGACGAGGCCGAGGTCCGCGGCCACCGCAGGACCTACATCGGTGCGCTGCCCGGCAAGATCATCCAGTCGATGAAGAAGGCCGGCTCGAACAACCCGGTCTTCCTGCTGGACGAGGTCGACAAGATGTCGACCGACTTCCGTGGCGACCCGTCGTCGGCGCTGCTCGAGGTTCTCGATCCCGAGCAGAACACCACGTTCAACGACCACTACCTCGACGTCGACTACGACCTGTCGAAGGTGATGTTCATCACCACCGCGAACAACCTCGAGCGCATCCCGCGTCCTCTCCAGGACCGCATGGAGATCATCCGGATCGCCGGATACACCGAGCTCGAGAAGCTCAACATCGCGAAGAAGTACCTCGTCCCGAAGGTGCGCGAGCAGAACGGGTTGAAGGAGAGCAACATCGAGTTCTCCGACAACGCGGTTCTCGGCCTCATCCGTCACTACACCAAGGAGGCCGGCGTCCGGAGCCTCGAGCGCGAGCTCGCTTCGCTGTGCAGGAAGGTCGTCGTCGAGGTCGTCAAGGGTAACCGCGACGCGCACATCCTCATCAACTCGAAGAGCCTCTCCAAGTACCTCGGGCCCGAGAAGTTCCGATACGGTCGCGCCGAGCAGGAAGTGAAGATCGGCGTCACCACGGGGCTCGCGTGGACCGACCTCGGCGGTGAGTTGCTGAACATCGAGGTCGCCGTCGTTCCCGGGAAGGGCAAGCTGACCGTCACCGGTCGCCTGGGCGAGGTCATGCAGGAGTCGGCGCAGGCGGCGATGAGCTACGTGCGCTCGCGCGCCGACGACCTGGGTCTGGAGCGCGACTTCTACCAGAAGATCGACCTGCACATCCACGTGCCGGAGGGAGCGACCCCGAAGGACGGCCCGTCCGCCGGCATCACGCTCGCGACCGCGCTGGTGTCGGCGCTGACGCGCATCCCCGTGCGGGCCGACCTCGCGATGACGGGGGAGGTGACGCTCCGCGGTCGCGTGCTGCCGATCGGCGGTCTGAAGGAGAAGGTGCTCGCCGCGCATCGTGGCGGCATCAAGCACGTGCTCATCCCGGCGGAGAACGAGAAGGACATCAGCGAGATCCCGGCCTCGACCCTCAAGACCGTCGCCATCGAGATGGTCGAGCACATGGACGACGTGCTGCGGAAGGCGCTGGTACTCGAGGATCCCGGGAGCTTCCTCAAGAAGCCGGCCGAGATCGCGAGCTTCACCGAGCCGCCTCCTTCGCCGACCGACGTCATCACGCACTGACGCCCGGAAACCGGGCTCCCGTGCCGCGGTCGGCCCGTTCGGCCGACCGCGTGCAGCCGGCGTTCGCGTCTGCAATGATCCGTCGCGCGACGCCTCACACGCGTTGGGCTGCCTGCGGCGTCAGGAGATTCTGGTATTGGTACGTCACCGGCCTGGAGCCGGCTTTGCGAGAGGGGGCAAAATGACTAAGGCGGATCTGATCGAGGCGATGGCGGGCAAGATCGATCTCCCGAAGATCACGGCCGAGCGCGCCGTGAACCTGATCTTCGACGACATCATCGCGGCCCTCAAGAGCGACGACAAGGTCAACATTTCGGGGTTCGGGACGTTCACGGTGTCGGCGCGGAAGGCGCGCCAGGGCCGCAACCCCAAGACCGGGGAGACCATCGAGATCGCCGCCTCCCGCTCCGCCAAGTTCAAGCCCGGGAAGGTCCTCAAGGACTCCCTCAACTAGGCCGGGGGAGTGGGTCGACCGCGGCTCGGCCCGGTCGGAGGAGGGGGGCAGAGTGCCCCTCCGGGGAATGGGCGGTTAGCTCAGCGGGAGAGCATCGGCCTTACAAGCCGGGGGTCATCCGTTCGATCCGGATACCGCCCACTCGTTCCGACATCCGGGTAGGTTCGGGCTGTATGCCGCGGCCGGCGGCCGGCGGCCGGCGGCCGTCGAGCCGCAGCCGCCCGTGCGGACAGGCCGGTCCCTCCACTCGAGGCGAGGGGCGAGGTCGCGCTCTGCGGCCGTGACCATCGAGCCTGTAACCTCACCATCGAGCGAGTAGCCCCGGGGCTCGTCGCGGGCGAGTCGAGCCCGATCCGACCGGCAGCCACGGCGCGCGGTGCCGGACGGCCGATCGGCGGAGGAAGCGACGGCTCTCCCCGCCTGTCGTGTCGTCGCCTGCTCCGGGCAGCTCGACGCTCCCCGTGTCCTTGCCGAGCCCGAACGGGACTGTTATCGGTGCCCGAATCACGGGGTCGTAGCTCAGCTGGTTAGAGCGCCGGCCTGTCACGCCGGAGGTCGCGAGTTCGAGCCTCGTCGGCCCCGTTTTCATCTCTAGAGCAGCGCTTTCGACACGACCCGGCCGGACCGAAATCGGTCGGGGTCGGCACCTGGAAAGACGATTCGTATGCCGGGAAAGACATTGGTGGTCTCGCGCGAGGACGCGCTGGCGCAGCGTCGCTGGGTCACCGTCGATGCCAGCGGCAGGGCGCTCGGCCGGGTGGCCACCCAGATCGCGGACCTGCTGCGCGGGAAGGGCAAGCCGACCTTCTCGCCGCACATCGACTGCGGCGACTTCGTCGTGGTGATCAACGCGGCGAAGGTACGCCTCACCGGGCGCAAGCTGACCGACAAGATCTACTACCGCCATTCGGAGTATCCGGGCGGACTCCGAGCAACGTCGGCCGGCAAGATGCTGGGGGAAAAGCCGGAGCGGCTCGTTCGTACCGCGGTGCAGGGCATGCTGCCGAAGAACCGGCTGTCGCGCCGTCTGATCACCAAGTTGAAGGTCTACACCGGCGCAGAGCATCCGCACGCGGCCCAGCAGGCGGTCCTCGTCGCGGCCCGGGATTGAGCGTCATGGCACAACAAACGTCGATCTTTCAATCTACCGGCAAGCGCAAGTCCGCCATCGCCCAGATCCGTCTGGCCCCCGGTGAGGGCAGGATCACGGTCAATCGACGGCCGCTCGAGGAGTACTTCGGGCGCGAGACGTCACGCATGATCGTCAACCAGCCGTTCGAGGTCACCGAGATCCAGGGCCGGTACGACGTGTCGGCGAACGTGCGCGGGGGTGGTGTGGCAGCGCAGGCGTCGGCCATTCGCCACGGCATCTCGCGCGCCCTCCTGGACGTCGACCCCGATCTCCGCGGGGCGCTGAAGCGTGCCGGATACCTCACGCGCGACTCGCGCGAGGTCGAGCGCAAGAAGTACGGGCGCCACAAGGCGCGCAAGCGGCCCCAGTACTCGAAGCGCTGAGCGGCGTTCCGCGCGACGCGCGTTGCAGGGCCCCTCCCGGCGGTCGCGGTGACGTGGTCGCGAAGCCGGTGCGGGTGGCCGAGGACGGCGCTCGTGGCGGCATTCTCCCTGGTGGTCGGTGAGGGCGACGTGAACGTCAGTCCGCGCTGAGGAAGAAGATCAGCCCGATCGCGCCGAAGATCAGATTCGCGGTCCACGCGGCGAGCAGTGGCGGCAGCACGCCGGCCCTGCCGAGGCTGGTGGTGAGCGCGAGCACGACCCAGTAGCCGAAGCCCACGACGAGCGCCGTTCCGACGCTCGCCGCCACGCCCGATCCGCGGTTGTGGCGCGAAGCGAGCGGAACCGCGATGCAGGCCATCACGATGCTGGTGAACGGCACCGCAAGCTTGAGCCAGAGATCGACGCGCGCGTCGGTGGTGTCGATCCCCTTCCGGCGCAGGTCTTCGATCTCGCGGGCGAGCGACTGGTAGCTGAGGTCCTCCGCCTCGCGGTGGACGGCGGTGAAGTCCTCGGGCGTTTCTTCCAGCCGCAGGGCGGATGGTGGAAGCGGCGAGGTCGAGAGGGTCCCGTCCTCGCCGAACCGCATCTCGCGCACATCCCTGGTCTCCCAGCCGTTGCCGGTCCAGCGGGCCACGCGAGCTTCGACCATGCGGCGGAGCTCGAAATCGTCGTCGAACTCGTAGCGGCGGAGGCCGTAGATCTCGTTTCGATTGGCATCGAAGCGGTCGATGTTCGTGAAGCTTCCCTCGCCCTGGTACCAGATCTCGGACTCGTTGAAGTGTCCGCGGAACGACTTGTTCTTGATCTGGACGCGGTCGATCTGGTGCGCTCGCATCGACGCCGCAGGGACGACGTACTCGTTCCAGCCGATGGACAGCAGCGAGATCGCGAGGCAGGCACCGAGCAGCGGCGTCCCGATCTGCCAGATGCTGACGCCGCACGAGCGCATGGCCATCAGCTCGCTTCGACGCGCGAGCCCGCCGAGGCTGAGCAGCATCGATGCGAGCACGGCCACCGGGGTCATCTGCGTCACGATGAGGGGGATCTTCATCACGAAATACAGGACGATGAGGCGCGTCGGAGCGCCGTGGCTGAGGAATCCCGGAAAGCGCTCGAAGAAGTCCACGCAGAGGTAGAGGCCGAGGAAGGCGCCCAGACAGAGCGCGAACGAACGCCCGAACTCGCGCAGCAGGTACCGGGCGATCGTCGGCAGCCAGAACGCGCCGTCCATCAACCCGCCCGCCGCATCGCCGACGCGAGGCGGCTCCGCGCGCCGGCCGTCAGCCGGGAGGAGAGGCCTTCGCCGGGGTTCCCGAGTTCCTGTGCCTGACGGAAGAAGAGCACCGAACCGATCGTTGCAAGGACGACGTTCGGGGTCCACATGGCCAGCGCGATCGGCGCCTTGCCCTGCGTCGCGAGCGTCTCCGCCGCGGACAGCAGCAGGTAATACGAGAGGATGATGGCGAGGCTCACCGCAAGGCCGCGGGACCGCACGGCGCGCACCGGCTGAAGCCCGAGCGGCACGCCGATGACGGCAAAGACGAGCGCGGCGAACGGAATCGAGAAGCGGCGTGCCAGCTCGACGCGCCGCGCCCGCCCGTGCTGGTCCCCTGCGCGCTCCGCGGCAACGGCTTCGCGCAGCTCGCGCAGCGGCATCTCGCTCGGCTCTCGCTCGCGGGTCTCCATCTGACCCAACGCCTCGCTGAGGTTCAGGTTCACGTCGTAGGTGTTGAAGTCCGTCTTGTGATAGCCCTGCTCGCCCTCGCGGCTGGTGAAGATCACGCCGTCGAAGAGCCGCAGGTTGACCGAGCGCGTGTCCTCGTGCGCGACCAGCGTGCCGCGCTTCGCAACCACGGTATTCTCCTCGCCCGCCTGCCGGCGGTCCGAGATCAGGATGCGGCGCAGATTGCTCCCCGGTGGTTCGATCTTCTCGACGTAGATCACGAGACCCTTGAACTCGTCGTTGAACACGTGCTCCTTGAGCCCCACGGTCGCGCGCGTGCGCGCGAGATCGAAGATCGCCGTCTTGAGCGCGGAGTTGCCCCAGGGGCGCGCATACAGGGAGAGAAACAGGGACACCACGAAGACCAGCGCGGCGAACGCGGCGACGGGCGCCGCGATCTGATAGAGGCTCAAGCCGGCCGCCTTCATCGCAGTGACCTCGCTGTCCGCGGACAGCCTGCCGCACGCGAGCAGGCAGGCCAGCAGCAGGGCCATGGGAACCGTGACCTCCAGGAACGCCGGCAGGATGTACGAGAAGACGCGCAGGATCTCGAGTGCCGGCACGCCACGGTTCACGACCATCTCGACCAGCTTCATGATGCGAGCGATCAGAAGAATGAACGTGAACAGCGCGAGTCCCGCGGCGAAGGGCGCGAGAATCTGCAGGAACACGTAGCGGTGAAGCGTTCGCCCCATCGACCCGGGCGTCGAATGCTAGCCGAGCCCGCCGGGACTGTAAACGACGAGCGGCGCAGTGGTGCCGCGGCACCCTACGTCGCAGCAGGGCACCACGCCGTGGAGGCCTTCCTCGCCGCCCGTCCGGACGACGTCGATCGCGTGCTGGTCACGCGCGGGGCCGCCGCTGTCGGCGGGGCCGGCGGTCGCGTGCGCGTCGAGCAGGTCGCGCGCGAAGACATCGACCGTGTCGCGCAGGGCATTCCGCATCAGGGCGTCGTCGCACTGGGGCGTCCGCCCCGGGCGTGGCGCATCGAGGACCTTCTCGCGGCGAAGCCCAACGTCGTTCTCGTCCTCGACGAGGTGACCGACCCGCGCAACGTGGGTGCGATCCTGCGCTCCGCCGAATCCGCCGGGGCGGGGGCGGTCGTACTGTCGCACGACCGGGCTCCGCAGCTGACACCCGCGCTGGTGAAGGCCGCGGCCGGGGCGGTCGAGTGGGTCCCCCTGGTCCGGGTGGTCAACATCGCGCGCAGCCTCGAAGCGATGCAGGGCGCCGGGTACTGGACGGTAGGCCTCGCGGGGGAGGCCGACGTCAGCCTCTACGACCCGGGGGCGGTTCCCGGGATGCCGGTCGCGCTGGTCCTCGGCTCCGAGGGCGGGGGCATGCGCCCGCTGGTCCGCCGCTGGTGTCACCGGCTGGTCCGGATCCCCATGCAGGGCCGGACGGCATCGCTGAACGTCTCGGTCGCGGCGGCCTTGGCACTGTTCGAGATCCGCCGGCGGGCAGCCGACCGGATGGTCGGGCCGGGGTTGCCCGGGACAGAGCCTTGACACTTGAATCATCCCGGTGGTAGGAACGCCGGTTATCTCATTTTTGGGACGGGCTAGCGAGGCGGTTCGATACCTGCCGCGAGAACCAGCACATCGACAAATCATTGCCTCGGGCGTGGGGTGCGAACTGGCCCTTCGGGCCGATGTAGCTCAACGGTAGAGCAACTGATTTGTAATCAGTAGGTTGTCGGTTCGATTCCGATCATCGGCTGGCAGTCCGCTTTCGTCTGAGGAGAGGTACCCAAGTGGCCAAAGGGAGCAGACTGTAAATCTGCCGGCGTACGCCTTCGAAGGTTCGAATCCTTCCCTCTCCATGGCGCGTCGCCGGATCGGCACCGCGGTCATCCTTGAAACTGCTCGATCGACAACTCGGCAACGGGGCGAATCGGAACAAGTCGGAAAAGACGGACAGGCGGGAGTAGCTCAGCTGGCTAGAGCACGAGCCTTCCAAGCTCGGGGTCGCGGGTTCGAATCCCGTTTCCCGCTCTCATGCGTTTGGCGAGCAGAAAAAGTTGCGAAAGGAACGATCTGCCGACCACGGAAAGGCCCAGGTAGCTCAGTTGGCAGAGCACGTCCTTGGTAAGGACGAGGTCGGCGGTTCGATCCCGCTCCTGGGCTCGTCGGAACAGACGGCAGGTCAATCGATACGGCGATAGAGGAAGAAGATGAGAGATCTCGTTGGTCTCGCTTGCGACGAGTGCAAGCGGAAGAACTACACCACCACCCGAAACAAGAAGAAGACCACCGAAAAGCTCAGCATGAAGAAGTTCTGTCCGGCCTGCCGCGGCCACCGGGCGCACAAGGAGGTCAAGGTCTGACCACAGGGGCCGGTGCCGGGCGCTCCGGCGAGGTCTGCCCGTCCCGCCACGGGGCGGTACGGCAAGCGATTCCGGCGTGGCTGTCCCCCACTTGGGGTCAGTAGCTCGAATTGGTTAGAGCACCGGACTCCAAATCCGGGGGTTGCAGGTTCGAGTCCTGCCTGGCCCGTCACGCTCGGGGAACGACGGGACGCATCGACACATCGATTCCGAACGGAACAACGGAGCACGGGGAGAAGCCGCGAGGCGCGAACACGCGATGGAGCAGCAATCCGGAGGCAGGCAGCCTCAGGGTGGACTCGGACAGGTGGTCCAGTTCGTCCCGCGGTCCGCCGAGTTCGTCAAGGAGTCCTGGCAGGAGCTCAAGAAGGTCCATTGGCCCACGCGCAAGGAGACCTACTCCGCTACCGTGATCGTCATCGTCGCGGTCGTCGTGGTCGCCACGTTCCTGGGATTGGTGGACTTCGCGCTCTCCTACGCCATGCAGTACATCCTGGGGAACGCATGACCGAGACGAAGACCGCTCCAGGCGCGTCGTCGCCTCGTTGGTACGTCGTCCACACCTACTCGGGCTACGAGGCCAAGGTGAAGGCGTCACTGGACGAGCGTCGCCGGGGCGAGCTCGCGAAGAAGAAGGCCGACCTCGCCACCCTGGAGGCGAAGGCCGACAAGGGCGACAAGGAAGCCTCCGCGATCGCCGAGCTCAACCGCGCCGTCGAGCAACTCGAGTCGTTCCGGCAGGTCCTCGTGCCGGCCGAGAAGGTCGTGGAGCTGGTCAAGGGGCAGCGGCGTATGTCGACGCGCAAGTTCTTCCCGGGCTACATTCTCGTCAACATCGACATCCTCGGCGACTTCATCAAGGGGTTCATCAAGTCGACGCCGCGCGTGACCGGCTTCGTCGGTGGCACGGACGACCCGCCTGCGATCAGCGAGTCCGAGGTGCGCGAGATCACGCAGCAGATGGAGGAGGGGGGCGTCAAGCCCAAGGTCCTCTTCGAGTCCGGCGAGAACGTCAAGGTCATCGACGGACCCTTTCAGGACTTCAACGGCGTGGTCGAAGAGGTCAAGCCCGACAAGGGCAAGCTCAGGGTTCTGATCAGTATCTTCGGGCGCGCGACGCCTGTCGAGCTCGATTTCATCCAGGTCGAGAAGGCATAGGGAGAAGGGCGTCGTGGCGAAGAAGGTCATCGGCGAAGTCAAGCTTCAGATTCCGGCGGGAGCCGCGAATCCGAGTCCGCCCGTCGGGCCCGCGCTCGGTCAGCGCGGCGTCAACATCATGGAGTTCTGCAAGGCGTTCAACGCGCAGACCCAGGCGCAGGCCGGACTGATCATTCCCGTCATCATCACGGTCTACGCCGACCGCTCGTTCACCTTCATCACCAAGACGCCGCCCGCGGCCGTCCTGCTGAAGAAGGCCGCCGGCCTCGAGAAGGGCTCGGGCGAGCCGCGGCGCAAGATGGTGGGGAAAGTCACGAAGGAGCAGGTGCGCGACATCGCCAAGCTGAAGATGCCCGACCTCGCGGTGAACTCGCTCGAGGCCGCGGAGCGTACGGTCGCTGGTACGGCGCGCAGCATCGGGCTCGAGGTGGTGGACTGACATGGCGAATTCGAGCAAGAGACACCGCACGGCGCTGGCCAAGGTCGATCGCGAGAAGCGCTACTCCCTCGAGGAGGCGTTGCAGCTCGCGGTGGAGAGCGATCCCGCGAAGTTCGACGAGACCGTGGAGCTGGCCGTTCGCCTCGGCGTCGACCCGCGCCAGGCGGATCAGAACGTCCGCGGCACGACGCAGCTCCCGCACGGCACCGGAAGGTCCGTGCGCGTTCTCGTCTTTGCGAAGGGCGAGAAGGCCCGCGAGGCGCAGGAGGCAGGCGCGGACTTCGTCGGCGCCGACGACCTCGCCACCAAGATCACGGGTGAGGGCTGGCTCGACTTCGACAGCGCGATCGCGACCCCCGATATGATGGGTGTGGTCGGCAAGCTCGGCAAGGTCCTGGGACCGCGCGGTCTGATGCCGAACCCAAAGGTCGGCACCGTGACCATGGACGTGGCCAAGGCGGTGCGCGAGATCAAGGCCGGCAAGGTGGAGTATCGCGTCGAGAAGGCCGGCATCGTTCACGTGCCGATCGGCAAGCGATCGTTCGGCTTCGAGAAGCTCCTCGACAACGCGAATTCCGTCCTGAGCTCGCTGGTCCGTGCGAAGCCGTCCGCGGCCAAGGGCGTGTACCTCAGGTCCATCGCCGTCTCGACGACCATGGGCCCCGGCATCAAGGTGGATCCGCTGACGACCAAGGTGGCGGCCTGATCGCTGCCTGACCCCAAGGTGGCGGCCTGATCGCTGCCCGACCCCGTCGTTGCGACGCGGTCGGCGTCGCGCGGGTGGATTCGGAGACAAGATCGGTGATCTCTCAAAGCAAAGCAGAAATCGTCGCGAGCCTTCGCCAGAGTCTCGACCGCGCTTCGGTCGCGGTGCTCGCCGAGCCACGCGGCCTCACGGTCTCTCAGGTCACCAAGCTTCGCACGAAGATCCGAAGCCTCGAGGGCGAGTACAAGATCGCCAAGAACACCCTCGCGATTCGCGCCGTCAACGAGACGCCGTTCGCTCCGCTGGCCGCTCTGCTCGAGGGGCCGACGGCGCTGGTGTTCGGCTACGGCGACCCGATCACCGTGCTCAAGGAGCTGGTCGAGTACTCCTCGCAGAACGTCGAGAAGCTCTCGATCAAGGGCGCCGTCCTCGACGGGCAGCTCTTCCAGCGCGACGACGTCGCCGCGCTGTCCAAGCTTGCGAGCAAGGATCAGCTGCGGGCTTCGCTGCTGGGCGTCCTCCTGGCGCCTGCGAGCAAGCTCGTCCGTATTCTCAACGAGCCCGGTGCGGGATTCGCCCGCCTGTTGGCGGCACGCGCCGAGAAGGGCGCGCCCGCGGACTGATCCGCGCGCGATTCCGGCGACACGACGACGGGGCGGTTCCCACGACCCTGTCGAGTTCTGAGGAGAAAGCAATGGCCATCACGGCAGAGAAGATGAACGAGATCATTGACACCCTCTCGGGGTTGACCATTCTGGAAGTGTCCCAGTTGGTCAAGTCGCTCGAGGAGAAGTGGGGAGTGTCGGCGGCGGCACCCGTGGCGGTGGCCGCAGTCGGTGCGGGCCCTGCGGCCGCTGGTGCGGCCCCGGCGGCGGAGAAGGACGAGTTCAACGTCATTCTCAAGGGGGCCGGCGACAAGAAGATCCAAGTCATCAAGGTCGTTCGCGAGCTCACGGGTCTCGGCCTGAAGGAGGCGAAGGACCTGGTCGACGGCGCGCCGAAGCCGGTCAAGGAAGGCGTGGCGAAGGCCGAGGCCGAGGACATGAAGAAGAAGCTCGAGGAGGCCGGCGGCACTGTCGAGCTGCAGTGATTCCAGCGCGCCGACTGGCGCGCAGCACATTTCAGGTTCCGGAAAAAGGATGGCACGAGGCCTAACAGGTCTCGTGCGCCTTTTTTCTCTGGGGGCGCGGCGAACGGCCAGCACTGCATCGGCCGCCGAAGCTCGGAAGTCGAGAAGCTTCTAGTCGCGAGCAGCACTTTCGCGGTGCTGCGAAGTCCTTCGTTGCGCACGGGTCGTACGCAACGAGGACGAAGGAGAACGAATGGCGCAGGTTGCGGAGAATTTTCGTCCCCGTCGCAACTTCGGAAAGATCAAGAAGGTCGTCGAGATCCCGAACCTGATCGAGATCCAGCGACGCTCGTACGACGAGTTCCTCCAGAAGGACGTCGCTGGCGACCAGCGCAAGGACGTCGGCCTGCAGGCGGTCTTCAAGTCGGTCTTCCCGATCAAGGACTTCAACGACACCGCGGAGCTCGACTTCGTCGGCTACTCGATCGGCGAGCCCAAGTTCGACATCGAGGAGTGTCACCAGCGCGGCAACAACTTCGCCGCCCCGCTGAAGGTCACGGTCCACCTGGTCATCTACGACGTCGACCCGACGACGGGTGCCCGCTCGATCAAGAACGTGAAGGAGCAGGAGGTCTACTTCGGCGAGATCCCGCTGATGACGACCAACGGCACCTTCATGATCAACGGCACCGAGCGCGTGATCGTCTCGCAGCTGCACCGCTCGCCGGGCGTCTTCTTCGACGACGACAAGGGCAAGACGCACGCCTCCGGCAAGCTCCTCTTCAAGGCTCGCATCATCCCGTATCGTGGCTCGTGGATCGATTTCGAGTTCGACCCGCGTGACATCATCTTCGTCCGCATCGATCGCCGGCGGAAGTTCCACGCCACCGTTCTGCTGCGCGCTCTCGGCATGACGACCGAGGACCTGCTCAACTACTTCTACAAGAAGGACACGATCGTCCTCGACGGAAAGAAGGCGAGCCGCGTCTTCCGACCCGAGTTGCACCTCGGCACCAAGCTGAGCCGCGACGTCCGGCATCCCGAGACGAACGAGATCATCGTCAAGGAAGGCCGCAAGCTGACCAAGGGCTCGATCCGCCAGCTCGAGGCCGCCGGCGTCGAGCTGCTTCCGATCACGCCCGAGGACATCGTCGGCAAGGTCTCGGCGTTCGACATTCCCGACCCGGAGACGGGCGAGGTCCTCGTCGAGTGCAACCAGGAGATCAGCCCGGAGATTCTCGAGGGTCTGCGTGAGCGGAACATCGAGCGCTTCGACGTCCTGTTCCTCGATCACGCCGGACCGTCGCTGCGCAACACGATGCTGCAGGACAAGATCTCCTCGCCCGGCGAGGCGATCATGGAGATCTACAAGCGTCTCCGCCCCGGTGATCCGCCGACCCGTGAGACGGCGCGCACGTTCTTCGACAACCTGTTCTTCAACAAGGACCGGTACGACCTGTCCCGCGTCGGCCGCCTGAAGCTCAACCACAAGCTTCGCCTGGACGCGCCGCTCGAGCAGGGCACGCTGCGCAGCCAGGACATCCTCGAGGTCGCGCGCTACCTGATCGACCTGAAGAACGGCAACGGCCAGGTCGACGACATCGACCATCTCGGCAACCGCCGCGTGCGTGCCGTGGGGGAGCTGGTCGAGAATCAGTACCGGATCGGCCTCGTCCGCATGGAGCGCGCGATCAAGGAGCGCATGAGCCTGCAGGACATCGAGACGCTGATGCCGCAGGAGCTCATCAACTACAAGCCGGTCGCCGCGGTCATCAAGGAGTTCTTCGGGTCGTCCCAGCTGTCGCAGTTCATGGACCAGACGAATCCGCTCTCCGAGGTGACGCACAAGCGCCGCCTTTCGGCCCTCGGACCCGGCGGTCTGACGCGTGAGCGCGCGGGCTTCGAGGTTCGTGACGTGCACCCGACGCACTACGGCCGCGTCTGTCCGATCGAGACGCCTGAAGGCCCGAACATCGGTCTGATCGCGTCGCTGTCGACCTACGCCCGCGTCAACGACTACGGGTTCGTCGAGACCCCGTATCGAAAGGTGGACACGGGACGGGCGACCGAGGAGATCCACTACCTCTCCGCTCTCGAGGAGGAGGATCACGTGATCGCGCAGGCGAACGCGCCGCTCGATCCGCAGGGGCGCTTCTCGGCGGAGATCGTCTCGGCCCGCACGGCCGGCGAGTTCCAGCAGGTGGCGCCCGACCAGCTCGAGTTCATGGACGTGTCGCCGAACCAGCTGGTGTCGGTGGCCGCTTCGCTGATCCCGTTCCTCGAGAACGACGACGCGAACCGAGCCCTCATGGGCTCGAACATGCAGCGGCAGGCGGTTCCCCTGCTGCGCACCGACGCGCCGCTCGTGGGCACCGGCATGGAGAGCACCGTCGCCCGGGATTCCGGCGTCACGGTGCTGGCGAAGCGCGACGGCATCGTCGAGAGCGTCGACGCGACCCGCGTCGTGATCCGGGCGACGAACCCGCGCTCGGACGGCATCGACACGGGAATCGACATCCATCCGTTGATCAAGTACCAGCGCTCGAACCAGAGCACCTGCGTCAATCAGAAGCCGATCGTGCAGGGCGGTGACCGGGTCTCTGCCGGCGACGTGCTCGCGGACGGGCCGGCCACCGAGATGGGCGAGCTGGCGCTCGGCCGCAACGTGCTCGTCGCCTTCATGCCCTGGGGCGGCTACAACTTCGAGGACTCGATCCTCATCAGCGAGCGCGTGGTGAAGGAAGACCTCTTCACCTCGGTGCACATCGAGGAGTTCGAGTGTGTCGCGCGGGACACCAAGCTGGGCCCCGAGGACATCACCCGCGACATCCCGAACGTCGGCGAAGAAGCCCTGATGAACCTCGACGAGTCGGGCATCATCCGCATCGGTGCGGAGGTTCGCCCGGGCGACATCCTCGTCGGCAAGATCACGCCGAAGGGTGAGACGCAGCTCTCTCCCGAGGAGAAGCTGCTCCGTGCCATCTTCGGCGAGAAGGCCGGCGAGGTCCGGGACACCTCCTTGAAGGTCCCGCCGGGCGTCGAAGGCACCGTGATCGAGGCGCGCGTGTTCTCCCGCAAGGGCGTCACCAAGGACGACCGCTCGCGTCAGATCGAGGAAAGCGAGATCGCGCGTCTCGGCAAGGACGAGGAGGACCAGGTCCGCATCGTCCGCGAGAGCACGGGGCGCAAGGTGAAGAAGCTGGTGGTCGGCAAGGTCACCTCCGGCCGCATCGCGGACGACCAGCGTCGGCAGTTCTTGCCCAAGGGACACGAGCTGACGGTGGACGACATCGACACGATGCCCCCGACCTACTGGGGTGAGATCCGCATCGGCGACGAGCGGGTCGACGGTGAGCTCGAGCGTGCCTGCCGTGCGATGCGCGACCAGATCGACCGGCTGCAGCGCGCGACGCAGGAGAAGATCGCCCGGCTCCAGGCCGGCGACGAGCTCGCGCCGGGCGTCATCAAGATGGTCAAGGTCTTCGTGGCCATCAAGCGCAAGCTTCAGGTCGGTGACAAGATGGCCGGCCGGCACGGCAACAAGGGCGTCCTCTCGCGCATCCTGCCCGAGGAGGACATGCCGTACCTCGCCGACGGTATGCCGGTCGACATCGTGCTGAACCCGCTCGGCGTTCCGTCGCGCATGAACGTCGGCCAGATTCTCGAGACCCACCTCGGCTGGGCAGCCCGCCAGCTCGGCGTCAACGTCGCACGGGCTGCGGCGTCGTCCAACGGGTCCGGCGTCGAGGCGGCCCGCAAGGCTCTCAAGGAGCTCTACGGCCGCGAGTTCCACGAGCTCATCACCGAGTGTCGCGACGAGGACATCGTCAAGGTCGCGCAGAAGGCTGCGCGAGGCATCCATACCGCCTCGCCGGTGTTCGACGGCGCAACCGAGGACGAGATCTTCGAGCTCCTGGCCAGGGCGGGGTTGCCGGACTCCGGCCAGACCACGCTGTACGACGGCCGCACCGGCCAGGCGTTCGACCAGCCGGTGACGGTGGGCGTCATCTACATGATGAAGCTCCACCACCTGGTCGACGACAAGATCCACGCCCGATCGACCGGCCCGTACTCGCTCGTCACCCAGCAGCCGCTGGGCGGCAAGGCGCAGTTCGGCGGCCAGCGGCTCGGAGAGATGGAGGTCTGGGCGCTCGAGTCGTACGGAGCGG
Source organism: Deltaproteobacteria bacterium (assembly GCA_016874715.1). Taxonomy (GTDB): domain Bacteria; phylum Desulfobacterota; class Binatia; order UBA12015; family UBA12015; genus VGTK01. Next base: position 49,011 of record VGTK01000002.1, read on the forward strand.
CGTACTCGCTGCAGGAGATGCTCACGGTCAAGTCCGACGACGTGGTCGGACGCACGCGCATGTACGAGGCGATCGTCAAGGGCGAGAGCGTCCTCGAGCCGGGGCTGCCGGAGTCCTTCAACGTGATGCTGAAGGAGCTGCAGAGCCTGGCGCTGGACGTGGAGCTTCTCGAGGAAGCGCCGCCCGTCCTGGCGACCGCCGTCGGAGAAGAGTGACGCCAACGAACTGAGACGGCGGCAGGCGTCGTCCCGCGGGACGTCCAGCCGCCGGCGAGGGTGAACGAGAGATGGAAGACCTATTCAGCTTGTTCGAGAAGCCGAAGAACCCGGTGTCGTTCGGGGCGCTGCAGATCTCGATTGCTTCTCCCGACAAGATCCGCTCCTGGTCGCACGGCGAGGTCAAGAAGCCGGAGACGATCAACTACCGCACGTTCAAGCCCGAGCGCGACGGGCTGTTCTGCGCCAAGATCTTCGGTCCGACCAAGGACTACGAGTGCAATTGCGGCAAGTACAAGCGCATGCGGCACCGCGGCGTGGTCTGCGAGAAGTGCGGCGTCGAGGTGATCCAGTCGAAGGTCCGGCGCGAGCGAATGGGCCACATCGATCTCGCGACGCCGGTAGCGCACATCTGGTTCCTGAAGAGCCTCCCGTCGCGCATCGGCACCGTGGTCGATCTCACGCTCAAGGAGATCGAGAAGATCCTCTACTTCGAGTCGTACGTCGTCATCGACCCGAAGGACTCCGGTCTGCAGAAGCACGAGCTTCTCACCGAGACCAAGTACCGCAAGGCCGTCGAGGACTTCGGTCCCGATGGCTTCCGCGCCGAGATGGGCGCGGAGGCCATCCGCGCGATGCTGAAGGAGATCGAGGTCGCGTCGCTGAGCGAGGAGCTGCGTAGCGAGATGCGCGCCGCCACCAGCGAGGCGAAGCGCAAGAAGCTCGCGAAGCGCCTCAAGGTTCTCAACGCACTGCGCAGGTCGGGGAACCGCCCGGAGTGGATGATCCTCGAGGTCATCCCGGTCATCCCGCCGGATCTCCGGCCGCTCGTGCCGCTCGACGGTGGCCGGTTCGCGACCTCGGACCTGAACGACCTCTACCGCCGCGTGATCAACCGGAACAACCGCCTCAAGCGCCTGATGGAGCTGCAGGCGCCCGACATCATCATCCGCAACGAGAAGCGCATGCTGCAGGAGGCCGTCGACGCGCTGTTCGACAACGGTCGTCGCGGTCGTGCGATCACCGGTCCGAACAAGCGGCCGCTCAAGTCCCTGTCGGACATGCTCAAGGGCAAGACTGGCCGCTTCCGCCAGAACCTGCTCGGCAAGCGTGTCGACTACTCGGGTCGCTCGGTCATCGTCGTCGGTCCCGAGCTCCGTCTGCACCAGTGCGGCCTGCCGAAGAAGATGGCGCTCGAGCTCTTCAAGCCCTTCATCTACAACAAGCTCGAGGAGCGCGGCGCCGTCACGACGATCAAGAGCGCCAAGAAGATGGTGGAGAAGGAGCGTCCCGAGGTGTGGGACATCCTCGACGAGGTGATCCGCGAGCACCCGGTTCTCCTGAACCGCGCGCCCACCCTGCACCGCCTCGGCATCCAGGCATTCGAGCCGGTGCTCATCGAGGGCAAGGCGATCCAGCTCCATCCGCTGGTCTGCGCCGCGTACAACGCGGACTTCGACGGCGACCAGATGGCGGTGCACGTGCCGCTGTCGGTGGAGGCGCAGGTCGAGGCGCGCGCCCTCATGATGTCCACCAACAACATCCTGTCGCCTGCCAACGGCAAGCCGATCATCGTGCCCACCCAGGACACCGTTCTCGGCCTCTACTGGATGACGCGGGAACGTCCGAGCGCGAAGGGGACCGGCGCCGTCTTCTCGAGCCGCGAGGAGGTGCGGATCGCCTTCGACCAGGAGGAGGTCGCCCTCCAGGCCAAGATCAAGGTTCGTATCGACGGCGAGCTCATCGATAGCACGGTGGGCCGCGTCCTGCTCTACGAGATCGCGCCCGCGGAGATTCCGTTCTCGAAGGTCAACAGGGTGATGAAGAAGAAGGAGCTCGCCGAGCTCATCGACATCGCCTACCGCCGCTCGGGCAACAAAGCGACGGTCATCTTCGCCGACCGCCTGAAGGACACCGGCTACTTCCACGCGACGCGCGCCGGCATCTCGATCGGGATCAAGGACATGAAGATCCCCGACAAGAAGCACGAGCTGATCGACGACGCGACGAAGGAGGTCGCCGAGATCGCCGACCAGTACGCGAAGGGCCTGATCACGGACGGCGAGCGCTACAACAAGGTCGTCGACATCTGGGCCGAGAAGACCGACGCGATCGCGCACGAGATGCTCAAGGAGCTGCGCGAGGAGGTCTACGAGGGCGAGAAGATCGACAGCTTCAACCCGATCTGGATGATGGCGGACTCGGGCGCCCGTGGTTCGGCGCAGCAGATCCGCCAGCTCGCGGGCATGCGCGGACTGATGGCCAAGCCCTCGGGCGAGATCATCGAGACCCCGATCACCGCGAACTTCCGCGAGGGGCTGACCGTTCTCCAGTACTTCATCTCGACGCACGGCGCCCGTAAGGGTCTCGCCGACACCGCGCTCAAGACGGCCAACTCCGGCTATCTGACGCGTCGGCTCGTCGACGTGGCTCAGGACTCGATCATCACCGAGGACGATTGCGAGACGCTCGACGGCATCGACATGACCCCGCTCGTCGAGGGCGGCGAGATCATCGAGTCGCTCGGTGACCGCGTCCTCGGCCGCGTGGCCCTGGAGGACATCCTCGATCCGTTCGACGGCAGCACCCTCGTCCCGGCGAACGCCGAGATCGACGAGGACAAGGTCGACCTCGTCGAGAAGGCGAGCGTCGATCACGTCAAGATCCGCTCCGTGCTCACCTGCCAGTCCCGCCACGGCGTCTGCAGCCGCTGCTACGGCCGCGACCTGGCGCGCGGGAAGATGGTCAACATCGGCGAGGCGATCGGCGTCATCGCCGCCCAGTCGATCGGCGAGCCCGGCACCCAGCTCACGATGCGCACCTTCCACATCGGTGGTACCGCGAGTCGCCACGTCGAGCAGACGGAGCTCGACGCGCGCAACGCCGGCGTGGTGCGCTTCCACGGCGTGAACACCGTTGCGAACAAGGACGGCGACCTCGTCGTCATGTCGCGCAACAGCCAGATCACGATCGTCGAGGGGGCGGCGCAGAGCGGCCGCGAGCGCGAGCGCGAGCGCTACCCGATCGTCTACGGCGCCAAGCTGAAGGTGAAGGACGGCGACTCGGTGAAGGCCGGCGCCCGGCTCGCCGAATGGGACCCGTACACCACACCGATCCTCACCGAGGTGTCGGGAACGGTGAAGTACGGCGACCTCATCGAGGCCGTCACGATCGAGGACCGGCTCGACGAGCGCACGGGACTCTCGAACACGGTCGTCATCGACTACACGGCCGCGCTCGGCACGCAGCCCGAGGCGCCCAAGCCCAAGAAGCGCGGTGCCGCGGCCGAGACGCCGTCGGGCTCCCAGCCGTCGCCGCGCATCTCGATCAAGGGCAAGGACGGCAAGACCGTCAAGCTCTCGAGCGGCCAGGAGGCGCGCTACCAGCTGCCGGTCGGCATCCACCTGTCCGTCGTCGACGGGCAGGAGGTGGTCGCCGGCGACGTGCTCGCCAAGATGCCGCGCGAGACGACGAAGACCAAGGACATCACCGGCGGCCTGCCGCGCGTCGCCGAGCTCTTCGAGGCGCGCAAGCCCAAGGAGTTCGCGGTCGTCAGCGAGATCGACGGCGTGGTCTCCTACGGCAAGGATACCAAGGGCAAGCGCAAGATCGAGGTCACGCCGGAGGTCGGCGAGCCGCGCGAGTACCTGATCCCGAAAGGCAAGCACATCCGGGTGCACCCCGGGGATCACGTGCGCGCCGGCGACCCGCTCATGGACGGCTCGACCAACCCGCACGACATCCTGACCATCAAGGGTCAGAAGGAGCTGGCCAAGTTCCTGGTGGACGAGATCCAGGAGATCTACCGGCTCCAGGGCGTGCGCATCAACGACAAGCACATCGAGGTGATCGTCCGCCAGATGCTGCGGCGTGTCAGGATCACCAACGCGGGGGACAGCGAGTTCCTGGTCGGCGACCACCTCGAGCGCTGGCGCTTCGAGGAAGCGAACCGGCGGATCGAGAACTCGGGCGGCGAGCCCGCGAGAGCGGAGGACCTGCTCCTCGGCATCACCAAGGCCAGCCTCTCGACCGAGAGCTTCATCTCGGCCGCGTCCTTCCAGGAGACCACCAAGGTGCTCACGGAAGCGGCACTCAACGGCAAGGTCGACCGGCTGGTCGGCCTGAAGGAGAACGTCATCATGGGCCGGCTGATCCCGGCCGGGACGGGCGTCTCGCGCTACAACCGGATCGAGGTGGAGGTCCACGAGGCGGAGACCGGCAGCCTTCCGGACGAGGAGACCGGCCTGGTCGGGGAGTCCCCGGCGGGCTCGCCGGCAGAGGTCGCTTGACAGTCAACCTGTAGTCCCCTACAACGCGACGCTTTAGCGATTTTCTCGCCCATGCTCGTGGGCGCCGGTGGAGTTGTCGGCGCTGTCCGGGGCGTTGGGAGGGGGCAGTCACGAGATCGAGAGAGGCTCCCGTCCCGGGGGTTTCCCCCGCTCTGACGGCGGGCAGAACGTACAGATCTGCAGAGAGAACCGATGCCGACGATCAATCAGCTGGTGAGCAACGGGCGGGAGAAGCAGCGCCGCAAGATGGCGACGCCTGCGCTCCAGAAGTCGCCCCAGAAGCGTGGCGTGTGCACCCGCGTCTACACGTCGACCCCGAAGAAGCCGAACTCGGCGCTCCGCAAGGTCGCTCGCGTGAAGCTGACCAACGGGATCGAGGTCACCTCGTACATCCCCGGGATCGGTCACAATCTGCAGGAGCACTCGGTGGTTCTGATCCGTGGTGGCCGCGTCAAGGATCTCCCCGGCGTGCGCTACCACATCATCCGCGGAACGCTCGACGCCGTCGGTGTTCAGGATCGCAAGCGGGGCCGTTCCAAGTACGGCGCGAAGCGACCCAAGTAAGCGTCGAGGGAGCAGCCAACCGTACAGGGCAGGGTAGCCTCGGCAGTCGCCGTTCGATGCCGTCAGCCCCCACAACCGAGTCCGCTGCACCCTCTGGCGGCGGGACATGAAGCTGAAATCGTATGCCACGTAAAGGTGAGGTGGGCCGGCGGGACGTGCTGCCGGACCCGAAATATCACGACCGGCTGGTCACCAAGTTCATGAACGCCATGATGTTTGGTGGCAAGAAGAGCCTCACCGAGCGCATCTTCTACGGCGCGCTGGATACCATCGCCGAGAAGACCCAGGAGGACCCTCTCGGGGTCTTCAAGAAGGCGCTCGACAACGTGAAGCCCGCGGTCGAGGTTCGTTCTCGCCGCGTCGGCGGCGCGACCTACCAGGTTCCCGTCGAGGTCCGGCAGCCCAGGCGGGTCGCCCTGGGCATGCGCTGGCTGGTCCAGTCGAGCCGCGCCCGCCACGAGAAGTCGATGGCCGAGCGTCTTGCGAACGAGTTGCTCGACGCCTCGAGCAACCGCGGCAATGCTGTCAAGAAGAAGGAAGATACGCATCGCATGGCGGAGGCGAACAACGCCTTCGCGCATTATCGGTGGTGATCAGGGCAGACCGCTGCGCTGAAGATCAAGGCGAACCCTCCCATGCCACGTCAAGCCCCGCTCGAGAAAACGCGCAACATCGGCATCATGGCCCACATCGATGCCGGCAAGACCACGACCACCGAGCGCATCCTCTTCTACACCGGCATCAACTACAAGATCGGTGAGGTCCACGAAGGCACGGCGACGATGGACTGGATGGCCCAGGAGCAGGAGCGGGGCATCACGATCACGTCGGCGGCGACCACCTGCAACTGGGACGATCACCGGATCAACATCATCGACACTCCGGGGCACGTCGACTTCACGATGGAGGTGGAGCGGTCGCTGCGCGTTCTCGACGGCGCCGTGGCGCTGTTCGACTCCGTGGCCGGCGTCGAGCCGCAGTCGGAGACGGTGTGGCGCCAGGCCGACAAGTACGGCGTCCCGCGCATCTCGTTCGTCAACAAGATGGACCGCGTCGGCGCGAACTTCGAGCGCAGCGTCGACATGATGAAGGACCGTCTGCGCGCGAACGCGATTCCCCTCCACCTGCCGATCGGCAGCGAGGAGAACTTCCGCGGCTCGATCGACCTGGTGACGATGCAGGCGCTGATCTGGGACGACGACAGCCTGGGCGCCAACTTCACCGCTGTCGCCATCCCGGCCGACCTGGCCGACGACGCTGCGGCGGCGCGGGACAAGCTCCTCGAGGCCGCGGCCGAGTTCGACGAGGTCCTGATGGAGAAGTACCTCGAGGGCAGGGACGTCACCCCGGCCGAGCTCAAGGCGGCCATCCGCAAGGGGACGCTCGAGTCCAAGGTCGTCCCCGTGCTCTGCGGCAGCGCGTTCAAGAACAAGGGCGTGCAGCCGTTGCTCGACGCCGTCGTCGACTACCTGCCTTCGCCGCTCGACAAGCCGCCGGTTCAGGGCGTCGATTCGAACGGCAAGGAAGACACGCGCAAGGCTGCGGACAACGCTCCGTTCAGCGCGCTCGCGTTCAAGATCATGACCGACCCGTTCGTCGGGGCGCTCACGTTCTTCCGCGTCTACTCCGGGACGATGGAGTCGGGCTCGCACGTCCTGAACTCGACGCGCAACAAGAAGGAGCGCATCGGCCGCCTGCTCAAGATGCACGCGAACAAGCGCGAGGAGATCAAGGACGTCTGCGCCGGCGACATCGCCGCCGCCGTCGGCCTCCGCGATACGCGTACGGGCGACACGCTCTGCGCCGACAACGCTCCCATCGTCCTCGAGTCGATCGATTTCCCGGATCCGGTGATCGACATCGCGATCGAGCCCAAGACGAAGGCCGATCAGGAGAAGCTCGGTACGTCGCTCGCGAAGCTCGCCACCGAGGACCCATCGTTCCGCGTGCGGACGGACAAGGAAACCGGACAGACGATCATCGCCGGCATGGGCGAGCTCCACCTCGAGATCATCGTCGACCGCTTGCTGCGCGAGTTCAAGGTCGACGCCAACGTCGGCAAGCCGCAGGTCGCGTATCGCGAGACGATCCGCAAGAAGGTGGAGAACGAGCACAAGTTCGTTCGCCAGACCGGCGGTCGCGGTCAGTACGGCCACGTGCTCCTTCGGGTCGAGCCCCTTCCTCCGGGCGGCGGCTTCGAGTTCAAGGACGAGGTGAAGGGCGGTACCGTACCGCGCGAGTACATCCCGGCCGTCGAGAAGGGCGTCAAGGAAGCTCTCGAGTCCGGAGTGATGGCCGGCTACCCGGTCGTCGACATCCGCGTCGCCCTGTACGACGGCTCGTATCACGAGGTCGACTCGTCCGAGATGGCGTTCAAGATCGCCGGCTCGATCTGCTTCAAGGATGCGTGCCAGAAGGCGTCGCCGGTCATTCTCGAGCCGATCATGGCGGTCGAGGTCGTCGTTCCCGAGGACTTCATGGGCGACGTCATCGGCAACCTGAGCGGCCGTCGGGGCAAGATCCAGGGCATGGAGCCGCGCGGCGGCGCGCAGGTGATTAGTTCGGAGGTCCCGCTCAAGGAGATGTTCGGCTACGCGACCGAGCTCCGCTCCATGACCCAGGGACGCGCCACGTACACCATGCAGTTCGCGCACTACGAGCCGGTTCCGGCGGCGATCTCCCAGGAGATCACCGCCAAGGCCGTCGGGGCCTAGTCAGACAGCAATCGATCGAAGGAGGATCGCCGGGAACAGCCCCGGCGAACACTGGGAGAGGCAGCAATGGCGAAGGCAAAGTTCGAGCGCACCAAGCCGCACGTGAACGTCGGCACGATCGGTCACATCGACCACGGCAAGACCACGCTCACCGCGGCGATCACCAAGGTCCAGGCCGCGAAGAAGATGGGCTCGTACGTCGCGTTCGATCAGATCGACAAGGCGCCCGAGGAGCGTGCCCGTGGCATCACGATCGCGACCGCGCACGTCGAGTACGAGACTGCCAATCGTCACTATGCCCACGTCGATTGCCCGGGCCACGCCGACTACATCAAGAACATGATCACGGGTGCGGCGCAGATGGACGGCGCGATCCTGGTGGTCGCGGCGACCGACGGCCCCATGCCGCAGACCCGCGAGCACATCCTGCTCGCCCGCCAGGTCGGCGTGCCGCGCATCGTCGTCTTCATGAACAAGGTCGACGCGGTCGAGGACGCGGAGCTGCTCGATCTCGTCGAGCTCGAGGTTCGCGAGCTGCTCTCGAAGTACGAGTTCCCGGGCGACGACATCCCGGTCATCCGCGGCAGTGCGCTCAAGGCTCTCGAGGGGGACAAGGGCGAGCTCGGCGAGCCTTCGATCGACAAGCTCATGGAGGCCGTGGACACCTACATCCCGGAGCCGCAGCGTGCGATCGACGCGCCGTTCCTGATGCCGGTCGAGGACGTGTTCTCGATCTCCGGCCGCGGTACCGTCGCGACCGGTCGCGTCGAGAAGGGCGTCGTCAAGGTCGGTGAAGAGATCGAGATCGTGGGTATCAAGCCCACCGTCAAGACCACGGTCACCGGCGTCGAGATGTTCCGCAAGCTGCTCGATCAGGGCCAGGCGGGCGACAACATCGGCGCGCTCCTGCGCGGCGTCAAGCGCGAGGACATCGAGCGCGGTCAGGTGCTCGCGAAGCCCGGGTCGATCACGCCGCACACGAACTACGAGGCGCAGATCTACGTGCTGACGAAGGAGGAGGGTGGACGCCACACTCCGTTCTTCAACGGCTACCGCCCGCAGTTCTACTTCCGCACGACGGACGTGACCGGCGTCATGACCCTCCCCGAGGGGACCGAGATGGTTATGCCGGGTGACAACGTGAAGGTCACCGTCAAGCTCATTACTCCGATCGCCATGGACGAAGGCCTGCGCTTCGCCATCCGCGAGGGCGGGCGCACCGTCGGCGCCGGCGTCGTCGGCAAGATCATCGAGTAACCGTTCGAGAAGTCGGGTTCGGCGGGACCGAGCCACCAAGCGAGTCGCTCGGGCTTCGCCCCAGCGACGAGGTCCATCGGAGGAGCGGAGCCGGAGTGCTTTGCACTCCGGCGAGCGCCGCACGGGGACGAAATTGAAATGAACGACAAGATCCGCATCCGGCTGAAAGCGTACGACTATCGCCTGCTCGACCAGTCGGTGCGCGAGATCGTCGAGACCGTGCGGCGTACGGGTGGCAGGCTCGCTGGCCCGATCCCGCTGCCGACACGCATCGAGCGCTTCACGGTGAACCGCTCGCCGCACGTCGACAAGAAGTCGCGCGAGCACTTCGAGATCCGGACGCACAAGCGTCTCCTCGACATCCTCGACCCCACGCAGCAGACGATCGACGCGCTCGGCAAGCTCGATCTCTCGGCCGGCGTCGATGTCGAGATCAAGCTCCAGTAGTGTCGAGATCAAGCTCCAGTAGTTCTGGTTGGTAACGATGCGATCACGCGGAACAGAGGTGGTTCATGGCAACCGTTGAGGGCGCGGCGCAGGTCGGCTCCGTCCCGGCGCGGAAGAAACTCGGCCTGCTGGGCAGGAAGCTCGGCATGACGCAGCTGCTGCTGCCGACCGGCCGCTCGGTTCCGGTGACGGTCATCGAGGCGGGGCCGTGCGTCGTCGTGCAGCGCAAGACGCCGGATCGAGACGGCTACACCGCGGTCCAGCTGGGCTTCGCGGCCTCGAAGCCGCACCGCGAGACGAAGGCTGCCGTCGGGCACGCCGGGAAGGCAGGCCAGGGAACCTTCTCGCTGCTCCGCGAGTTCCAGGGCGGCGAGCAGCTCGAAGTCGGCGCGACGCTGACCGTGGGAGACCTGTTCAAGGACGGTGACCTGGTCAACGTGACCGGCACGACCAAGGGCCGAGGCTACACCGGGGTCATCAAGCGCCACGGGTTCTCGGGCTTCCCGGGGTCGCACGGTACGCACGAGTACTTCCGCCACGGTGGCTCGATCGGCAACCGTTCGTACCCGGGGCGCGTGTTCAAGGGCAAGCGCATGGCCGGCCGCTACGGCAGCGACCGCGTGACGACCCGCAACCTCCCGGTGGTGCAGATCCGTTCGGACAAGAACCTGATTCTCGTCCGCGGCGCCGTCCCCGGCTCCCGGGGAGGTTACGTCATCGTCCGTCCGGTCGGAGGAGTCGAGCAGTGAGCGAGTCCACCACCGAGATTCGTGCATCGCTGCGCGCCGCCGACGGCGGCAGCAAGGGCGACATCACGCTGCCGGGCCTGTTCGGCGAGAAGCCGCGTGACCACCTCGTATACGAGGTGGTCCACATGCAGCAGGCGAGCCGCCGGGCGGGTACGCACGCGACCAAGACACGCGCGTTCGTGTCCGGCGGCGGCGCGAAGCCGTGGCGCCAGAAGGGCACCGGTCGTGCGCGCTCGGGCAGCAACCGCTCGCCGATCTGGGCGGGCGGCGCGACGGTGTTCGGGCCCCAGCCGCGCGACTACGGCTATCGGGTTCCTGCAAAGGCTCGCCGGGTGGCGCTCCGCTCCGTGCTTGCGGACCGTCAGCGCAGCGGGGCGCTCACCGTCGTCGATCGCATCGAGCTGGCGGAGGCCAAGACCAAGCGCGTCGTCGAGATGCTGGGAGCTCTCGGGCTCACCGGCAGCGTGCTGATCGTCAGCAGGGACGAGAACGTCGCACTCGAGCGCGCTGCGCGGAACCTCAAGTCCGTCAAGGTGCTGCGCTCGGCCGGCGTCAACGTCTACGACGTGCTCAAGCACCAGCACGTTCTCCTGACGCAGGACGCGGTGCAGGCGCTCGCCGAGAGGCTCGAGAAATGAAGCACTACTCCGAGATCATCCGCTCGCCGCTCATCACCGAGAAGGGCACGCTGGTCAACGAGCAGGCCAACCAGGTCCTGTTCCGTGTGGTGCGTGACGCCAACAAGGTCGAGATTCAGCGCGCGGTCGAGCAGTTCTTCAACGTCAAGGTCGTCAAGGTTCGGACGGTGAACGTTCTCGGCAAGACGCGCCGCGTGGGCCGGTCGATGGGTCGCCGCTCCGACTGGAAGAAGGCGTATGTGACGCTCGCCGAAGGGCAGCGCATCGACTTCTTCGAGGGGGCGTGATGCGCAGCGCGGGTTACTTCAAGCCGACCTCTCCCGGTCGGCGCTTCCAGACCGGTCGCGATCTCGGAGCGGTTTCGTCGGCCAAGCCTCCCAAGGCGCTCACCGGCCCGCTGCACTCGACCGGTGGCCGCAACAACAACGGCCGCGTCACCACGCGCTACCGTGGCGGCGGCCACAAGCGGCGGTTCCGCCTGGTCGACTTCCGTCGTGACAAGCTGACGGTGCCGGCCAAGGTGGCGTCGATCGACTACGATCCGAACCGCTCGGCACACCTCGCACTCCTGAACTACGCGGACGGCGAGAAGCGCTACATCCTGGCACCGATCGGTCTGCAGGTCGGAGACACGGTGGTCGCCGGACCCGGAGCCGACATCAAGCCCGGCAACTCGCTGCAGCTCAAGGACATCCCGCTCGGCACGACGATCCACAACATCGAGCTCACCGAGGGCCGTGGCGGACAGCTCGTCCGCAGCGCGGGCACCGCGGCGCAGCTGATGGCGAAGGAAGGCGACTACGCGCAGGTGAAGCTGCCCTCGGGGGAGCAACGGCGGGTGCGGATGGTGTGCTACGCCACCATCGGGCAGGTCGGCAACATCGCCCACGAGAACACGTCGCTCGGCAAGGCAGGCCGTACGCGCTGGCTGGGCCGCCGCCCGCACGTTCGCGGCATGGCCATGAACCCGGTCGACCACCCGCACGGTGGCGGCGAGGGCCGTTCCAAGGGCAACCACCCGACGTCCCCCTGGGGAACGCCCACCAAGGGATACAAGACGCGCCGCAACAAGCGCACGACGAAGCTGATCGTGCAGCGACGGAAGAAGAAGTGAGGAGCGCCTAGATGCCGCGTTCGGTCAAGAAGGGACCCTTCGTCGACGACCACCTCGTCAAGAAGGTCGATGCGATGAACTCCAGCGGCGAGAAGCGCGTCATCCGGACGTGGTCGCGACGCTCGACGATCGTCCCCGACATGCTCGGTCACACGATCGCGGTCCACAACGGGCGCAAATTCATCCCCATGTTCGTCACCGAGAACATGGTGGGTCACAAGCTGGGCGAGTTCGCCCCCACGCGCACCTTCCACGGCCATTCGGGAGACCGAAAGTCCGACACGAAGGCCGCAGTCAAGCGCTGAGGCAACGATGGAAGTCCGAGCGAGAACCCGCTACATCCGGATCGCGCCACGCAAGGCACGGCTGGTCGTCGACCTCATCCGTGGCCGCAAGGTTGGTGAGGCGCTGTCCGTTCTGGACTTCACGCCGAAGAAGGCGGCCAGGCTCATCGCCAAGACGCTGCGCTCGGCCGTCGCCAACGCCGAGAACACCCAGAACGTGGATGTCGACCAGCTCTACGTGAAGAAGGCCTACGTGGACGAGGGCCCGACCCAGAAGCGCACGCTGCCGCGTGCCCAGGGCCGCGCCACCCGGATCTTGAAGCGCACCAGTCACGTCACCGTCGTGGTCGACGAGCGGTAGGAAGCAAATGGGACACAAGACTCACCCGAAGGGGTTCCGCGTCGGCGTCATCGAGACCTGGGAGTCTCGCTGGTTCGCGAAGCGCGATTACGCCGAGCTGCTGCACGAGGACATCCGGGTGCGGCGCTTCCTGAAGAAGCGGCTGTATCACGCTGGAATCTCGAAGATCGAGATCGAACGCGCGGCCAACAAGGCCAAGGTGAACATCCACACTGCCCGCCCCGGCATCGTGATCGGCAAGAAGGGCGCCGAGATCGAGAAGCTGAAGGCCGAGCTGAACAAGCTCATGGGCAAGGAGACCTACATCAACATCATCGAGGTGCGCCGGCCCGACATCGACGCGCAGCTCGTCGCCGAGAACGTTGGCCTGCAGCTCGAGCGCCGCGTCGCGTTCCGGCGCGCGATGAAAGAGGCGGTTGCGCGCGCCATGCGCATGGGCGCCCAGGGCGTCCGCATCCAGTGCTCGGGCCGCCTCGGCGGTGCCGAGATCGCGCGTCGCGAGTGGTACCGTGAAGGTCGCGTCCCCCTGCACACGCTGCGCGCCGACATCAGCTACGGCTTCGCCGAGGCCAAGACCACCTACGGGGTGATCGGCATCAAGGCGTGGGTGATGCGTGGTGACGTGCTCTCGCGCGAGGAGGAGCAGCAGCGTCAGGCCGTCGGGGCCTGAGGCGAGGCAGAGGTCATGCTATCCCCGAAGCGAGTCAAATTCAGGAAGCAGCACAAGAGCCGCAACCCTGGTACCGCGTACCGTGGTGCGACGCTGGCCTTCGGCGACTACGGCTTGAAGGCGATGGACCGCGGCTGGCTGACCGCCAGGCAGCTCGAGGCCGCGCGTATCGCGCTCACGCGCCACATCAAGCGTGGCGGTCGCGTCTGGATCCGCGTGTTCCCCGACAAGCCGATCACCAAGAAGCCCGCCGAGACCCGCATGGGCAAGGGCAAGGGCTCGCCGGAGCTCTGGGTGTGCGTCATCAAGCCGGGCCGGATGATCTTCGAGATGGAGGGTGTCGACCGTGCGGTGGCTAAGGAGGCGTTCCGCCTCGCCGCACACAAGATGGCCATCCCGACTCAGTTCGTGGAGCGACACCATGCGGCTTAGAGAGCTTCGCGAACTCGGTGCAGAGGAACTCGCGCAGAAGGAGCGCGACTTCCGTGAGGAGATGTTCCGTCTCCGCCTGCGCGGCGCGACCGGACAGATCGAGAACAAGATGAAGGCGCGGCTGGTGCGCCGCGACCTCGCTCGCGTGCTGACCCTTCAGCGCGAGCGTGCGACGGGAGCGAGGCGCTAGACATGACGACCGGGGAACAGTCGACGGGACAGCGGAAGCACCGTTCGGGAGTCGTGTTCTCGAACAAGATGGACAAGACGGTGGTCGTTCTCGTGGAGCGACTCGTCAAGCACCCGAAGTACAAGAAGTACCTGCGGGTGCGAAAGAAGTTCAAGGCACACGACGAGCGCAACGCGTGCAACGTCGGCGACCGGGTCGAGATCATCGAGACGCGCCCGCTGTCGCGCGAGAAGCGTTGGGCCGTTCTCTCGATTCTCAAGAAGGCCCAGGGCTGAACGGCGGTCGAGGCAAGACATGATCCAGACGGAAACCGTACTCGACGTGGCCGACAACTCCGGCGCCCGCAAGGTGCTTTGCATCAAGGTGCTCGGCGGCAGCCGCCGGCGCTATGCGTCGCTCGGCGACGTCATCGTGGGGTCGGTCAAGGAAGCGACCCCGAACTCCAAGGTGAAGAAGGGCGACGTCGTCAAGGCGGTCGTGGTCCGGACCGCGAAGGAAGTGGGGCGCCCGGATGGCTCCTACGTCCGCTTCGACAACAACTCGGCAGTCCTGATCGACAAGGAAGGCGAGCCGGTCGGCACCCGCATCTTCGGCCCGATCGCGCGAGAGCTTCGCGCGAAGCGCTTCATGAAGATCGTGTCGCTCGCGCCGGAAGTCATCTGAAGGCGCGGGCGAGGAAGGCTCGAGAGAAGGTCCCATGAGTGCTCTGACGAAGAACCGGGCGGGTAGCGGCGTTCGACCGGCCCGCATCCCGACCCGCCTCAAGAAGGGCGACACCGTGCTCGTGATCGCGGGCAAGGAGCGCGGCAAGACCGGCAAGATCCTGCGCATGATCGCGGAGAAGAATCGAGCGACGGTCGAGCGCCTGAACATGGTGAAGCGCCATCGCAAGGGCAGCAACGCGCAGTCCGTGGGCGGGATCGTGGAGAAGGAGTCGCCGCTCCACCTCTCGAACCTCATGCTCGTCTGCGACCGCTGCAACAAGCCCACGCGCGGCGGCTCGAAGGTGCTCGAGAACGGCAACGTCGCCCGCCGCTGCCATCGCTGCGGCGAGGTCTCCGAGCGTTGAGCTCCGGCGAGAAGCGAGAAGGAAGCGGCAGCAAGATGGTCCCGAGATTGAAGAAAGCCTTCGTCGAGCGCCTCGCGCCCCAGCTCCAGTCGGAGCTCGGGCTTTCGAATCCGCTTCAGGTCCCGCGGCTCGAGAAGATCGTGCTCAACACGGGTCTTGGCGAGGCGATCCAGAACGTCAAGGTGATCGACTCCGCGGTTGCGGAGCTCACCGCGATCACCGGCCAGAAGCCGGTGGTCACCCGCTCGAAGAAGGCGATCGCGAACTTCAAGCTGCGCGAGAAGATGCCCATCGGCGCGATGGTCACGTTGCGTGGCGCCCGCATGTACGAGTTCCTCGACCGGCTTCTCTCCACGGCCCTGCCGCGCGTGCGCGACTTCAAAGGCGTGAGCGACCGCTGCTTCGACGGACGGGGCAACTACTCGCTCGGTGTGACCGAGCAGATCATCTTCCCCGAGATCGACATCGACAAGATCGACAAGGTTCGCGGTCTGACCGTGACCATCTGCACGACGGCGCGCACCGACAGCGAGGGCAAGGCCCTGCTGCGCGCGCTGGGCATGCCCTTCCGCAGCTAGGCGCCGGTCGAGGAAACGACGAATGGCCAAGACGTGTCTCAGGATCAAAGCCGCGCTTCCGCAGAAGTTCGCGGTGCGCGAGTACAACCGTTGCCTGTCGTGTGGCAGGGCGCACGGTTTCTATCGCAAGTTCAAGCTGTGCCGTATCTGTCTGCGCGAGCTGGCTCGCAAGGGGCAGATCCCCGGCGTGACGAAGGCGAGCTGGTAAGCCCCATGATGACCGACCCGATTTCCGACCTCCTGACGCGCATCCGCAACGGCAGCGCGGCGCGCAAGGATCGCGTCGACGTCCCATGGTCGAAGGTCAAGGAGCGCATCACGACGGTTCTGGTCGACGAGGGCTACCTGAAGGATTTCGCCGTCGTGGGCGAAGGCGTGCAGAAGGAGATCCGCATCGGTCTCCGCTATGACGCACAGCGCCGCCCGGTGATCACCGGCATCCAGCGCGTCAGCCGTCCCAGCCTGCGCGTCTACGTCGGCGCCGAGAACGCGCCGAAGGTGCGCCGCGGACTCGGCGTGAACATCCTCTCGACCCCGCAGGGCATCCTGCCGGACCGCCAGGCGCGCGAGCGCAAGGTGGGCGGCGAGATCCTCTGCGCGGTGTGGTGAGCCAGCAGCTTCGAGGTTGGATCGATGTCCCGCATTGGACGACTTCCGGTCAAGCTTCCCAGCGGCGTCAGCGTCGCGCTGAAGTCGGACTCGGTCGAGATCAAGGGGCCCAAGGGTGCCGCCGCGGTGGCAATCCCGAAGGACGTGCAGGTGCGCCAGGAGGGCGACGAGATCCTCGTTGCGCGTGCCAGCGACGGGCGCCAGGTGCGCGCGCTGCACGGGCTCACCCGCAAGAGCATCTACAACACGGTGACGGGTCTCAGCGCCGGCTTCACGCGCGTGCTCGAGATCAACGGTGTCGGCTACCGCGCGGATCTGCGCGGCAACTCGATCCTGTTCTCGCTCGGCTACTCGCACCCGATCCTCTTCCAGCTGCCCCCCGGGATCACGGCGAAGATCGACAAGCAGGTCGTGATCACGCTCGAGGGCTCGGATCGCCAGGTCATCGGCGCGACCGCGGCGGCGATTCGCGAGCTCCGTCCGCCCGAGCCGTACAAGGGCAAGGGCATCAAGTACGCCGAGGAAAAGATTCGTCGGAAGTCCGGCAAGGCGGCGGGTGCCGCCTGAGACGCTCCGGCGTCGCGCGAGTGCACGAGGAACGATCATGTTGACCAATCTGCGATCTCCGGGCCGGGTTCTACGACAGGCTCGCGTGCGCAAGCGGGTGCGGGGCACCGACGACCGGCCCCGGCTGACGGTCTTCCGCAGCCTGAACCACATCTACGCGCAGGTGATCTCGGACGAATCGGGTCGCACGCTGGCGGCGGCCTCGAGCCGGTCCGCCGAGGTGCGGGACAAGCTCGGTGGCAAGTCGGGCAACAAGAGCGCGGCGAAAGAGGTCGGCGAGCTGGTCGCACGCAAGGCGCGCGACGCCGGCGTGCAGGCCGTGGTGTTCGATCGCAACGGCTTCCTCTACCACGGTCGGGTCCGCACGCTTGCGGAAGCCGCCCGCGAAGCAGGACTCGAGTTTTGAGACTTTTCATCAGCACGGACGGCAGGCGCGAAGGAGTCGAGCGGTGCAGGTAACGACGGGCGAGCGGGTCGATCCTCATGGGCTCGAGCTGAAGGAGAAGGTGGTCAGCATCAACCGCGTCGCGAAGGTGGTGAAGGGCGGCCGTCGGTTCCGCTTCGGAGCCCTGGTCGTCGTCGGTGACGGTGCGGGACACGTCGGGTTCGGTCTCGGGAAGGCGAAGGAAGTTCCCGAAGCTATCCGCAAGGGCATCGACAAGGCGAAGAAAGCCCTGATGACCGTCCCGCTCAGCGAAGGCACGATTCCCTTCGAGGTGACGGGGCGCTTCGGCGCGGGCATCGTCATGATGCGTCCCGCCAGTGCGGGTACCGGTGTGATCGCCGGTGGCGGTGTGCGCGCAGTCGTCGAAGCCGCGGGCGTACAGAACGTGCTGACCAAGTGCATCGGGTCGAACAACCCGCACAACATGGTGCGTGCGACCATCACGGCGCTGTCCATGCTCCGCTCGCCCGAGCAGGTCGCGCGGACACGCAACAAGGAAGCCGCCGAGCTCGGCGCTGCCTGAGCGAACGGTCGAGGTTCTCATGAAGTCCCGCAAGGTGAGACAGAGCGACGCTCGCATCAGCGAACTGCTGAAGCGGATGTCCGGGCTCTCGGAAGCCACCAACAAGACACTGCGGCTGACTCTGCAAGGTAGCCCGATCGGCGGCACGGAGCGCCAGCGGGCGACCCTGCGTTGCCTCGGACTCGGCAAGCGCGGCTCGCGCTCGCTCGTGGCCGACACCCCGCAGGCGCGAGGCCGCATCCGTGCGGTCGCGCATCTGATCGAAGTCGAGGAGGCGAACTAAAGTGGACCTTTCGAGCCTCCATCCTGCTCCCGGTGCTCGCTCCGCGCGCAAGCGCGTCGGCCGCGGTACGGGCTCGGGCCTGGGCAAGACTGCCGGTCGCGGGCACAAGGGACGCAAGTCCCGTTCGGGCGGCAACAGCCCCCCGGGCTACGAAGGCGGCCAGATGCCGCTCCAGCGCCGCCTGCCCAAGCGCGGCTTCACGAGCCCCTTCCGCAAGGAGTACGAGGTCGTCAACCTGGCGAGCCTCGCGAGCTTCCCGGCAGGCTCGGTGATCGACCCGGCCGCGCTCGCCAGCGCGCGCCTCGTGAGCCGCCGCGCCAAGCGCATCAAGATCCTCGGAGACGGGGCGATCGAGCACGCGCTCACCGTGAAGGCGCAGGCCTTCAGCCAGTCCGCCCGGGCGGCCATCGAGGCCAGGGGCGGCAGCGTCGAGGTCGTCGCGTGACCACCGGGTTTTCGAACGCGCTGCGTGTCGAGGAGCTGAAGAAGCGGCTCCTCTTCACGGCCGGAATGCTGGCGGTGTACCGCATCGGGGTCGCGATCCCGACGCCGGGCATCGACGGCAAGGCAATGCAGGCGTTTTTCGACGAGGCCCGGAACAACATGTTCGGCCTCGTGAACCTGTTCTCGGGCGGAGCGCTCGAGCGGTTCTCGATCTTCGCGCTGGGCATCATGCCCTACATCAGCGCATCGATCATTCTCCAGCTGCTGACCGTGGTCGTGCCGACGCTCGAGCGCCTCTCGAAGGAGGGGGAAGCGGGCCGCCGCAAGATCACGCAGTACACACGCTACGGCACGGTCGCCCTGGCGCTGATCCAGAGCCTCTTCATCAGCATAGGTCTGGAGCAGATCCAGTCGCCGGGCGGTGGTGGCGTCGTCTACAGCCCCGGCTGGAGCTTCCGGCTGATGAGCATGGTCACGCTCACCGCGGGCACCGCGTTCATCATGTGGCTCGGCGAGCAGGTGACCGAGCGCGGCATCGGCAACGGCATCTCGCTGATCATCTTCGCCGGCATCGCGGCGTCACTCCCGTCGGCGGTCACGACCACGTTCCAGTTCATGAACGAGGGCGAGCTCTCGCTGTTCGTCGTCCTGCTGGTCGTCGTCCTGATGGTCCTGGTGATCGGCGGCATCATCTTCGTCGAGCGTGGCCAGCGCCGAATCCCGGTTCAGTACGCCAAGCGCGTGGTGGGCCGGCGCATGTACGGCGGCCAGAGCTCCCACCTGCCGCTCAAGATCAACACCGCTGGCGTCATCCCGCCGATCTTCGCGTCGTCGATCCTGATCTTCCCGGGCACCATCGCAAGCTTCGTCCAGCACCCGTGGGCCGATCGGGCGGCCGAGCTCCTCACGCCGGGCAATGTTCTCTACGACGTCATCTACGTGGCGATGATCATCTTCTTTTGCTACTTTTACACGGCCGTCACATTCGATCCGGTGGACGTCGCCGAGAACATGAAGAAGTTCGGTGGTTACATTCCCGGGATCCGGCCGGGCAAGAAGACCGCGGACTTCATCGACCGCATACTGACCCGCATCACGCTCGGTGGAGCGATCTACATCTCGGCGGTCTGCATTCTGCCCACGCTCCTGATCCAGCAGTTCAACGTGCCGTTCTTCTTCGGCGGAACCGCGTTGCTCATCGTCGTTGGTGTCGCCCTCGACACCGTCGCTCAGATGGAGACCCACCTCCTCACTCGCAACTACGAAGGATTCATGAAGCGTGGTCGCTTGCGCGGACGTCGTGGCTAGGGTGCAGCAGCAACGTGACGACGCCCGCCTCCTCGAAGCTCGTCTTGCTCGGACCTCCGGGGGCCGGGAAGGGTACGCAGGCGGAGCTCCTGTCGGCGCGTCTCGGGACGCCGCACATCTCGACAGGGGACATGCTGCGTTCGGAGATCTCGCAGGGCACAGCTCTGGGCGTGCGCGCCAAGGGATTCATGGACAAGGGTGAGCTGGTGCCCGACGACCTGATGCTCGGTATCGTTCGGCAGCGCCTCGCCCGGATGGACTGCAACGAGGGCTTCGTCCTCGACGGCTTTCCGCGTTCGGTGCCGCAGGCCGTGAGCCTCGACGACATCTGCGGGGGAGCCTCACCGGGCAAGCTGCGCGCGTTGAGCCTCGACGTCCCGACAGACGAGCTGGTTCGCCGCCTCACCGAGCGTCGCACCTGTCGCAAGTGCGGAGCGATGTACCACCTGACCTTCGAGCCGCCGAAGCGTCCGGGCATCTGCGACAAGTGTGGCGGCGACCTGTACCAGCGGGACGACGATCGCGAGGAGATCATCGCCGCGCGGCTCGAGGTCTACCGCAAGGAGACCGCGCCGCTGCTCACGTTCTACCGCGAGCGTTCGGCGCTGGTCGAAGTCCAGGGTACGGGGGCGACCGAGCAGGTGTTCCGCCGCGTCGTGGCGAGCCTCGGGGTGCCGGCATGATCGTGCTTCGCAGCCGCCAGGAGATCGACCTGATCCGGGCCGCCTGCCAGATCGTGGCAGAGGTGCTCCAGCGCCTCGGCGCGATGGTCGCTCCGGGGGTCTCGACGGCGGAGCTCGACGAGCGGGCCGAGAAGTGGACGCGGGAGCGCGGTGCCGTGCCGGCCTTCAAGGGCTACAACGTCGGCGGTCGAGTCTACCCGTCCTCGCTCTGCGTCTCGATCAACGAGGAGGTCGTGCACGGCATGCCCTCTGCGAAGCGCATCCTCAAGGAAGGCGACATCGTCGGCCTCGACTTCGGAGCCGTCCACAAGGGCTACTACGGGGATTCGGCCGTCACCCTGGCAGTCGGTGGCGTCAGCGAGAACGCGGCCCGCCTGATGCAGGTCACACGCGAGTCGCTGTACTGCGGGATCGAGAACATGCGTTTGGGAAACCGCATCCGTGACATCTCGGCGGCGATCCAGAACCACGCGGAATCGCACGGCTACGGAGTGGTCCGGGACTTCGTCGGGCACGGCATCGGCCAGCGCCTGCACGAGGAGCCGCAGGTCCCGAACTACGTCGGAGCGGGCCAGAACCCCCGGCTCAAGGAAGGCATGGTCCTCGCGATCGAGCCCATGGTGTGCGAAGGCACCTACGAGGTCGAGGTCCTGCAGGATGGCTGGACCGCCGTCACACGGGATCGGCGGCTCGCGGCCCATTTCGAACACTCGGTCGCCGTGACCGCAAACGGCCCCGAGATCCTCACGCTGCCGAGCTAGGTCGGGGACGGAGATGCCGAAAGGAGACGCGATCGAGGTCAGCGGCGTGGTGCAGGAGTCTCTTCCCAATGCGATGTTCCGGGTGGCCCTCGACAACGGACACAAGATCATCGCGCACATCTCCGGGAAGATGCGCATGCACTACATCAAGATCCTTCCGGGCGACAAGGTCACGGTGGAGCTCTCGCCGTACGACCTCAGCCGCGGGCGGATCACCTATCGCGTCAAGTAGCCCCGTGAAGGAACGAGGAAAGTACCTGCCATGAAGGTCCGGGCGTCCGTCAAGAAAATCTGTCCGAAGTGCAAGATCATCCGGCGTGAGGGCGTGGTCCGCGTACTGTGCGTGAACCCGCGTCACAAGCAGCGCCAGGGCTGAGTCGAAGGAGAGTCGCACAACCATGGCACGCATCGCCGGCGTCGACCTGCCGAAGAACAAGCGGATCGAGATCGGGCTGACCTACATCTACGGGATCGGCCGCACGGCCGCGCGCAAGATCTGCGCGGAGACCGGTGTCGACTTCGATACCAAGACCGACGTCCTCACCGAGGACGACCTGCAGAAGATGCGCCGGTACATCGACCAGAACATGAAGGTCGAGGGGGACCTGCGCCGTGAGATCACGCTGAACATCAAGCGCTACGTGGATCTCGGAGCCTACCGTGGGATCCGGCACCGCAAGAACCTCCCCGTGCACGGGCAGCGCACACACACCAATGCACGCACCCGGAAGGGCCCGCGGCGTACGGTCGCGGGCAAGAAGCAGGCGCCGCCGAAGGGCTGATGACGACCGCGAATCGCACGATGACCGGAGGATCTCACATCCGTGCGCGCAGCGCGCGGCCGAGCGCAGCGAGCGCGGGGCGTGAGACTCCGCGCGGCTTCGCCGCGGGGAGCGAGGGGGCGAGTGCCCCCTCGTGGAATTGAGGGAGTAGAGGCGAATGTCGAAGACCGAGATCAACCCGGCGCCCGCCGAGGAAGGCGCGCCGGCCGCACCGGCCGCGGCTCCCGCTGCGGGAGCGGCCCCTGCTGCCCCTCGCAAGAAGAAGGGCAAGCGCACCGTTTCGGAGGGAGTGGTCCACATCCACTCGACCTTCAACAACACGATCATCACGATCACCGACACGATGGGTGGCGTGGTGTCGTGGGCGAGCGCGGGCTCGGTGGGCTTCAAGGGCTCCCGCAAGGGGACCCCGTTCGCCTCGCAGCTGGCTGCCGAGAGCGCCGCGAAGAAGGCGGCCGACTTCGGCATGCGGAGTGTCCAGGTCTTCGTGAAGGGGCCCGGTGGCGGACGCGAGCCCGCACTCCGCTCCCTGCAGGCTGCCGGCTTCTCGATCTCCCTGATCCGCGACGTCACGCCGATCCCGCACAACGGCTGCCGCCCGCCGAAGCGAAGGAGAGTCTGACGTGGCCCGCAATACCGATTCCGTGTGCCGGATGTGCCGGCGCGAGGGCATGAAGCTCTTCCTCAAGGGCGAACGCTGCTTCACCGACAAGTGCGCCATCGAACGCCGCAACTACCCGCCCGGACAGCACGGCCAGGGGCGGCACAAGTTCTCCGAGTACAGCATCCAGCTGCGCGAGAAGCAGAAGGTGAAGCGGATCTACGGCGTCTTCGAGGCGCAGTTTCGCCGCTACTTCTCGCTCGCCGAGCGCTCGAAGGGTGTCACCGGCGAGACCCTGCTCACGACGCTGGAGCGCCGGCTCGACAACATCGTGTTCCGCCTGAGCTTCGCGAACTCGCGCGCCGAGGCGCGCCAGCTCGTCCGGCACGGGCACTTCAAGGTCAACGGCCGCAAGGTCACCATTCCGTCGTTCCTGGTCAACGTGGGCGACAAGATCACGGTGCGGGAGCGTAGCCAGAAGGTGGCGCGCATCGTCGAGGCGCTCGAGCTGTCGCAGCGCCGCGGTGTGCCGGACTGGCTCGAGATCGACCGCGAGGGGTTCACCGGAACGGTGAAGATGCTGCCGCAACGGGCCGACCTGACCATGCCGATCAACGAGCGGCTCATCGTCGAGCTGTACTCGAAGTGATGAACGGCGCGGATCTGCGTCGCGCGTCGCAAGCCTGGCCGAGGTCGATTCGCACGGCGGCCATCGAGACCACCGAGGGAGTGATAGCGTGAACGGTTTTCAGCAGAATTGGCGCGATCTCATCAAGCCGAAGCGGCTCGAGATCGACGACAAAAGCCTGACGCCGACGTACGCAAAGCTGGAGTTCGAGCCGCTGGAGCGTGGATTCGGCACGACTCTCGGGAACTCCTTGCGTCGGATCCTGCTCTCCTCGCTGCGCGGCGCGGCGATCGCCACGGTGCGCTTCGAGAACACGTTGCACGAGTTCTCGACGATCCCGGGCGTCACCGAGGACGTCACCGACATCATCCTGAACCTCAAGGAGGTCCGCTTCCGCCTGCACGACGGCGCGAACGAGGCGACCGCCCGGATCGAGGTCAAGGGCGACCGGCGGGTCACCGCAGGCGACGTCTCGGCGGGACCGGAGCTCGAGGTGCTCAACCCCGAGCACCTGATCGCGACGGTGGGCAAAGGCGGCGACTTCCGCGCCGAGCTGACCGTCAAGGCGGGTCGCGGCTACGTTCCGGCCGATCGCAACAAGGAAGAGGGTCAGCCGGTCGGCACGATCGCGATCGACTCCATCTTCACGCCCGTGCGCAAGGTGAACTTCGTGGTCACCAACGCGCGCGTCGGCCAGCGCACCGACTACGACAAGCTCACCCTCGAGATCTGGACGGACGGCAGCGTACGTCCGGAAGACGCGGTCGCTCTCGCGGCGCGCATCCTCCAGGATCAGCTCGGCGTCTTCGTGAACTTCGAGGAGCCCGAGGAGGCGGCGGTCGCGTCCGAGGAGGCTTCGTCGGCGGAGCTCAACGAGAACCTGTTCCGTACGGTGGACGAGCTCGAGCTCTCGGTGCGCTCGGCGAACTGTCTGCAGAACGCCGACCTCCGGTACATCGGCGAGCTCGTGCAGAAGACCGAGGCCGAGATGCTCAAGACCAAGAACTTCGGCCGCAAGTCGCTCAACGAGATCAAGGAGCTGCTGTCCGAGATGGGCCTGTCGCTCGGCATGCGCCTCGAGAACTTTCCGCCTCGGGATGAGCTCGAGCGACGCCGGATGATGCGAGAGAAGCAGACGGCCTGAAGAGCGGCAGACGGCCGCGACGCCGATCGGCGTCGTGGCAGATGGATCGGGAGTGCGGCGGCGTGATGCCGTCGCTCCCCGTCGGAAGCGAACGAAGAAATCATGCGACACCTGAAGGCAGGACGGAAGCTCGGGCGATCCTCGGCACATCGCAACTCCCTGTACCGCAACCTCGTCGCGGAGCTGCTGAGCCACGACCGCATCAAGACCACCGATGAGAAGGCGAAGGAGATCCGTCGCTTCGCCGATCGCATGGTCACGCTGGGCAAGACCGGCACCCTGGCGGCCCGGCGCCGTGCGGTGGCGTTCGTTCGCGACCAGAAGGCGGTGCAGCGACTGTTCTCGGACATCGCCGAGCGCTTCAAGGACCGTCCCGGAGGCTACACGCGCATCGTGAAGCTCGGCGTTCGCGCCGGCGACGCGGCGTCGATGTCGCTGATCGAGCTCACCGGTACCTCGGAGAGCGTCGAGCCGGCGAAGAAGCGCAGGAGCCAGAAGCGCGCGAAGGCCGAGGGGGCGCCCCGGAAGGGGGCCCGCGCGGCCGCCGGCTGATCCGAAGCGAGCGCTCCACGTCCGTCGGAGCGCTCGGATTTGACGCTCTCCCGCGAACTCGCTAGCGACACCGTGTGTGTCGGCTCGCGCTTGACTTCGCCGTGACGAGCGACCCCTCGCCGCGATCGGTGACAGGTCGACGATGAAGAAGCGCATCGAAGCTCTGCTCGCCGGCGCGCTCGAGCGCGCGACCGCCGCGGGCGATCTGCACACGACCGTGGTGCCGTCGGGCTCCCTCGAGGTCCCCAAGGAGCGTTCGCACGGCGACCTCGCCGCCACGCTGGCGCTGGGCATCGCACGCGCCGAGCGCAAGCCGCCGCGTGCCATCGCGGAGACGATCATCCGCCATCTCGACGATTCGCACGGGGTCGTCGCGAGCACGGAGATCGCGGGTCCGGGCTTCATCAACTTCAAGCTCGCGCCGCGCTTCTGGCACGAGTCGCTGGTCGGCCTGCTCGCCGATCCCACGCTCGGCGTCGAGCCGACGGGCAAGGGGTGTCGGGCGCAGGTCGAGTTCGTCAGCGCGAACCCCACCGGCCCGCTGACCGTCGGGCACGGGCGCAACGCGGTGCTTGGCGATACCCTCGCGCGGCTGCTCGAAGCGGTCGGCTACCACGTCGAACGCGAGTACTACTTCAACAACGCCGGGCGTCAGATGAAGGTGCTCGGTGCCTCGGTTCGTGCGCGATATCAGGAGCTCGTCGGCCGTCCGGTGGACTTCCCCGAGGACGGCTATCAGGGCGACTACATCCGCGACATCGCGAGGAGCCTCGTCGAGGGTCGCGGCGACGCGATCCCCGACGACGACGAGCGGGCCTTTCGCGACGCAGCCGAGAACGCGATCTTCTCGGACATTCGCGCAACCCAGGACCGTCTCGCGATCCGCTTCGACGTCTACTTCAGCGAGGACTCGCTCTACGAGAGCGGCGCGATCGCGGCCGTGCTGCGGGACCTCGAAGCCAAGGGGCTGAGCGAGAAGAAGGACGGCGCGGTCTGGCTGCTCGGCCAGAAGGTCGGTCTCGACAAGGACCGCGTGCTCGTCAAGAGCAGCGGCGAGCCAGCCTACCGCCTGCCGGACGTCGCATACCACCAGAGCAAGCTCGGCCGTCGCTTCGATCTGATCGTCGACGTGCTGGGCGCCGATCACATCGCGGAGCATCAGGAGGTCGCGGCTGCGCTGCGTGGGCTGGGCTTCGACACGTCGAGCATCCGTCCGGTGATCTACCAGTTCGTGACCCTCACGCGGCACGGCGAGCAGGTGAAGATGTCGACGCGCCGGGCCGAGTACGTCACGCTCGACGAGCTCCTCGACGAGGTCGGCAGCGACGCCGCCCGGTTCTTCTTCCTGAGCCGCAAGTCGGACAGCCACCTCGAGTTCGACCTCGAGCTGGCGAAGAAGCGCTCGACCGACAACCCGGTCTACTACGTCCAGTATGCGCACGCCCGCATCATGAGCCTCTATGGGCAGGCCCGCGCGCAGGGCGTCGTGCTGGCAGGCAGCGTCTCGGCGGGTGACGTCGCGGCGCTCGCGCTTGCCGAGGAGTTCGAGATCGTGCAGCAGCTCGCGTCCTACGGCGAGGTGGTGAACCTCGCGGCTCGCGAGCTCGAGCCGCACCGCGTGGTGTTCTACCTGCAGGAGCTCGCCGCGTCGCTGCACCGCTTCTATAACCAGCATCGGATTCTCGGCGACGACTCGCCCGAGCGCATCGCGGCACGGCTCGCGCTGCTCGAGGGGGTCCGGCGCGTGCTGGTCGCGGGTCTCACCCTGCTCGGCGTCGCCGCACCGGAGAGGATGTAGCCATGGCCCGAGAAGGCGGCGGCCGCTTCGAGTTCGGCTGGCTGGGCATCCTTGGCATGTTCACCGTCTTCACCGCCGGGTCGGTGGTGATCTTCTTCCTGGGGATCTACGTCGGGAAGGGACTGCAGGAGAGCCGGCTCGCCCGCGAAGAGCGCGTCGTGCGGCTGCCGGTGAGCCGGGGAGAGGGCGGCGTCGAGCCGGCTCGCGATGCGGTGCCCGGACCCTCCGCCGATGCCGCCGCCGCGCTGCCCGTGGCCGCCGCGAGCGTCAATCTCGCAGTACGGAGCGCGGTCGAGCCGCCGGCGCCGCTGCCGACCTCGGTCGCTGCCGCGCCTGCGCCGATCGCGACGCCCGTCACGCCGCGGGTCGCCCAGCCGACGGCGACCCGTGTCGTCGCCGCGCCGACGGCCGTCGTCGCCAAGGCCGAGCCTCCCCGCGCGACCGCCGCGCCGGCGGCGGGCGGCAAGGGCTGGAGCGTCCAGGTGAACGCCACCAAGGACCAGGCGACGGCAGACCGGCTCGTGGCCCGTCTGTCCGAGCTCGGCTATCAATCGTTCATCGTCAAGGTCCGCCTGGCGGACGAGACATGGTATCGCGTGCGGGTGGGGCGCTTTCCGACGATGCAGGCGGCGACGGCCGTGGTCATGCGGCTCAAGAACGAGGAGCGCTACTCGCGCGCGTTCCTCGTCAACGAGTGACGTGCGCATCCTGCCGAGCAAGGCGCAGTTCGAGCGCCTCGCCGAGGGGGCCACGCACGTGCCGGTGTGGGGCGAGCTGCTCTCGGATCGGGACACTCCCGTCAGCGCTTTCCTGAAGCTACAGAGCGGCGGCCCCAGTGCGCTCCTCGAGAGCGCGGTCGGCGGTGAGCGCTGGGGACGCTACAGCTTCATCGTCACCGACCCGGTCGCGCGCGTCGAGGCGCGTGGGCGAACCGTGCGCGTCCTCCCGCGCGAAGGGGCGCCGCGCGAGCTGCCGGACGTCGATCCGCTGCTCCACGTGCGCCAGATCCTCGAGGGCTACCGCGTTCCGGTGGTGCCCGGCCTGCCGCGCTTCACCGGCGGGCTCGTCGGCTACGTGTCGTACGACGCCGTGCGCTGGATCGAGCGCCTGGAGTCGCCGCCCCCCGACGATCTGGGCTTCCCCGATCTGCAGCTGCTGCTCGCCGAGACGCTGGTCATCCTCGACAGCAAGGAGCAGAAGCTCCTCCTGCTGACGCACGCAGACCTGTCGCTGGGGAGGGAGCGCGCCTTCGACGCCGCGGTTGCGCGCGTCGAGGAGCTGGCGCGCCGCCTCGACCGCCCGTCGCCCGCGCTGCGCGCCCGCTTCACGCCGGCGACCCGGCTGTCGGTCGAGTCGACGATGACGCCCGAGCAGTTCCGGTCTGCGGTGGTGCGCGCGAAGGAGTACATCACTGCGGGCGACATCATCCAGGTGGTCCTCGCGCAGCGCTTCTCGCGCGCCACGACAGCGGATCCGTTCGACGTCTACCGCTGTCTGCGCTCGATCAACCCGTCGCCGTATCTCTACTACCTGACCCTGGGCGACATGGCGGTCGCCGGCGCGTCGCCGGAGGTGCTGGTGCGTCTCGAGGACGGCGTGATGACGGTGCGGCCGATCGCCGGAACGCACCCACGCGCCGCTTCGGCCAGCGAGGACGAGAAGCTCGCCCAGAAGATGCTCGCCGACCCCAAGGAGCGCGCGGAGCACGTGATGCTGCTCGACCTCGGGCGCAACGATGTCGGACGCGTCGCTCTGCCGGGCACCGTCGAGGTCACCGAGCAGTTCGTGCTGGAACGCTACTCGCACGTCATGCACCTGGTTTCAAACGTCGAGGGCAAGGTGGCGCCCGCGTTCGACGCGATCGACGCGCTGCGCGCGGCGTTCCCGGCGGGAACGCTCTCCGGTGCGCCGAAGGTTCGCGCGATGCAGATCATCGACGAGCTCGAGCCCTTGCGGCGTGGCGTCTACGGGGGAGCCTTCGGCTACTTCGGCTTCTCGGGCTCGATGGACACCGCGATCACGATCCGCACCGCGGTCCTCTCCGGCGGGAAGGTCCACGTTCAGGCGGGCGCCGGCGTCGTCGCCGATTCCGACCCGCAGTCGGAGTACGAGGAGTGCGTGGCCAAGTCGCGCGCGATCCTCGCCGCCGTCGAGCTGGCGGAGAAGCTGTCATGAGCTGCGCGAGGAGCCCCGCCCTCACCGGGGGCGATCCCCGATGATCTTCATGCTTGACAACTACGACTCGTTCACGTACAACCTGGTCCAGTACCTGAGCGAGCTCGGTGCGGAAGTCGTGGTTCGCCGCAACGACGCCGTCACCGTCGAGGAAGTCGGTGCCATGCGCCCGTCGGCGATCGTGATCTCGCCGGGGCCCTGCACGCCACGCGAGGCGGGCATCTCCGTTCCGTTGCTGCAACGCTACGCGAGCACGATCCCGACGCTCGGCGTCTGCCTCGGGCATCAGTCGATCGGGGCGGCGCTGGGCGGCGACGTCGTGCGGGCGCCGCGGATCATGCACGGCAAGACCTCGCCGATCCACCACCACGACGTGGGCGTCTTCCGCGGTCTCCCCGACCCGTTCGAGGCGACGCGCTACCACTCGCTGGTCATCGATCCCGACACGTTGCCCGCCGAGCTCGAGGTCACCGCGTGGACCGACGACGAAGGCACGCGCACGATCATGGGAGTACGCCACCGCACGTGGCCGCTCGAGGGCGTGCAATTTCACCCGGAGTCGATCCTCACGACGTGCGGCAAGCAGCTGCTGGCGAACTTCCTCGCCCGCGTCCGCGAGGCATGAGCGCGACGATGTCCGGCGCGGACGCGCTGCGCGCGGCGCTGATCCGGCTGTGCGACGGCGTCGCGCTCGACCGCGATGCCGCCGCAGCCGCGTTCGAGGAGATCATGACGGGGGCTGCGACCCCGGTCATGATCGGTGGGTTTCTCGCCGCACTCCGGACGCGCGGCGAGACCGTCGACGTCGTCGTCGCGGCAGCGGGAGCGATGCGGGCGCACGCCGAGCACGTCGAGACGACCCGCGCCCCGCTGGTCGACAACTGCGGCACCGGCGGCGACGGCTGGAGCACGTTCAGCATCTCGACCGCCGCGGCGCTGGTCGCGGCCGGCGCGGGGGCGGCCGTAGCGAAGCACGGCAACCGGGGCGCGTCGGGGAAGTTCGGCGGTGCGGACACACTCGAGAAGCTCGGCGTTCGCATCGAGCTCGACGCGGAGCAGGCCGGGCGGTGCCTCGATGAGGTCGGCATGGCGTTCCTGTTCGCGCCGCGCATGCATCCCGCGATGCGGCACGCGGGTCCGGTCCGGCGCGAGCTCGGCTTCCGCACCGTGTTCAACCTGCTGGGACCGCTGACCAACCCTGCGAGGGTGCGTCGCCAGGTCATCGGCGTTCCGTCGCAAGACGCCTTGCGGCTCGTCGCGGGGGCACTCGCCGGGCTCGGGTGCGAGCACGCGCTGGTCGTGCACAGCCGCGACGGCCTCGACGAGATCTCGCTCGGGGCCGCGACCGACGCGATCGAGGTGAAGGGGGCGCAGCTCGCCGAACGCGTGATCGTCGCGGCCGACTTCGGTCTCCGCGAGGTCTCGCCCGACGCTCTGCGCGCGTCGAGCGCGGACGAGTCCGCGGTGGCCGTACGCGCGGTCCTCGAGGGCCACCCGGGCCCCCGCGCGGAGGTGGTGCTCGCCAACGCCGCGGCGACGCTGCACGTCGCGGGGATCGTGCCCACGCTCGCCGACGGCACTGCCCGCGCGCGCGAGGCCATCGCCAGCGGCGCCGCGCGGGACGTCCTGGCCCGACTCGTCGCGTTCACCACGGCCGTGGAGCCTGGGCCGGCGGAAACGGTCGGCCCAGCCCGTTGAGCCGGGTGCCCGATCCGCGACGCGTGCTAGGGTGAGGGGCCTCTCGAGGTCCGCAACATGCCTTCCGACGAGCAGACGCCCGACATCCTGACGCAGATCCTCCGGCACGAGGAGCAGGTCGTCGCGTCCGCGCGCGCCGCGCGCCCGGTGCAGGATCTGCGCGGGGATCCCGCGTTCGCGCTGGAGCGGCGGAGCCTCCGGCAGGCGCTGGCCGGCCACCGGCCATCGGTGATCGCCGAGTGCAAGAGACGCTCGCCGTCGAAGGGTGTGCTGCGCGAGCCCTACGATCCGGTCGCGATCGCGCTCGGCTACGCCGCTGCCGGTGCGGCCGCGATCTCGGTGCTCACCAACGAGCGCTTCTTCGGCGGGAGCCTCGACGATCTTCGCGCCGTGCGCGCGAACGTGCCGGTGCCCGTGCTGCGCAAGGACTTCGTGATCGACGAGTACCAGCTCGACGAGGCACGCGCGGCGGGCGCCGACGCGGTGCTGCTGATCGTCGCGGCGCTGCCGGTAGCGCGACTCGGGGCGCTGTATCGCGCTGCCCGCGAGCGCGGACTCGACGTCCTGACCGAGGTGCACGATGAGGCCGAGCTCGAGATCGCGCTCGGCATCGGCGCCGGGATCGTCGGCGTGAACAACCGGAACCTGCGCACGTTCGTCACCGACCTCGCGGTGAGCGAGCGCATCGCGCGCCTCGTCCCGGAGGGGACGGTCCTCGTTGCGGAGAGCGGTCTGCGCGACGGCGCCGATCTGGCGCGCCTGCAGCGCTCGGGCATCCAGGCGTTTCTCATCGGCGAGGCGTTCATGACGGCGCCGGTTCCGGGGGAAGCGCTGGCCGCGATGCTCGCCGGAGCCGTCGAGCGGTGAGCGTGCCGGTGGAAGGGCAGGGCACGCCGCCGGTGCGCGTCAAGATCTGCGGTGTGACGAGCGCCGCGGACGCGAGCGCCGCCGTCGCGGCGGGCGCCGACATGATCGGCCTCAACTTCCACTCCGGCAGCAAGCGTTGCGTCTCTCTCGAGCGCGCGCGAGAGATCGGGGCGGTGCTGCCGGCAGCCGTGTGGAAGGTCGGGATCTTCGTGAACGCGGCGCGCGGCGAGATCGAACGCGTTCGCGCGGCCCTTGGCCTCGATGCGATCCAGCTGCACGGTGACGAGCCGCCGGAGATGGCGCGTGGCTTCACGGTGCCGGTGATCCGCGCTCTGAGGCTGCGGGCCGCGGGCGATGCGCGGCGCGCGCTCGCGGACGTTCGCGCCGACTTCTACCTCTGCGAAGGGGATGCCGGTGCCGCGTACGGCGGTGCCGGCGCCACGTTCGACTGGGACTGGGCGCGCGAGGTGCCGCGCGAGCGGCTCGTCGTCGCAGGGGGGCTCACCCCCGAGAACGTCGCGGCGGCGGTGCGCGCGCTGCGGCCCTTCGCGGTCGACGTCGCGAGCGGCGTGGAGAGCGCACCGGGAATCAAGGATCCGGCCAGAATGGCCGCGTTGGTCGCACATGCAAAAGCAGCCTGATCAGATCGGACACTTCGGCCCGTACGGCGGACGCTACGTCAGCGAGACGCTGATGCCCGCGCTGCTCGAGCTCGAAGAGGCCTACCGGCGCATCCGTCGCGACGCGAAGTATCGCGGCGAGCTCCATGCGCTGCTCGCGGAGTACGTGGGGCGCCCCACGCCGCTCACGCTGGCGCCACGCCTCTCGAGCGAGCTCGGCGGTGCACGCATCTTTCTCAAGCGCGAGGACCTCTGTCACACCGGCGCGCACAAGATCAACAACACCATGGGCCAGGTCCTGCTCGCGGTGCACATGGGCAAGCGGCGCATCATCGCCGAGACCGGTGCGGGTCAGCACGGCGTCGCGTCGGCGACCGCCGCGGCGCGGTTCGGCCTCGAGTGCGAGGTCTTCATGGGCGCCGAGGACGTTCGACGCCAGGCGCTGAACGTCTTTCGCATGCGCCTCCTCGGCGCCAAGGTTCGCGTCGTCGAGAGCGGCAGCCGCACGCTCAAGGACGCGATGAACGAGGCGCTACGCGACTGGATCGCGACGGTCGAGGACACCTACTACATGATCGGCTCCGCGGCGGGCCCGCACCCGTACCCGATGCTCGTTCGTGATCTGCAGAGCGTCATCGGGCGCGAGACGCGCAGGCAGATCGTGCAGGCGACGGGACGCCTGCCGGATGTGCTGGTCGCCTGCGTCGGCGGCGGCTCGAACGCGATCGGGCTGTTTCACCCCTTCCTCGCCGACGAGAGCGTCCGCCTGGTCGGTGTGGAGGCTGCGGGACACGGCGTCGAGACGGGGCGCCATGCGGCGACGCTCAACGCCGGCCAGAGCGGCATCCTGCACGGTGCCCGGTCGTACCTCCTGCAGGACGAGCTCGGGCAGGTGCGCGAGGCGCATTCGATCTCGGCCGGCCTCGACTACCCGGGTGTCGGTCCGGAGCACAGCTTCCTCAAGGACCAGGGCCGCGCGTCGTACGTGACCGCGAGCGACGACGAGGCGCTCGACGCGCTCGAGCGTCTGGCGCGCACCGAGGGCATCATTCCGGCGCTCGAGACCGCCCATGCGGTCGCGCACGCGATCCGGCTGGCGCCGAAGATGTCGCGCGACGAGTCGATCGTCATCTCGCTGTCGGGCCGCGGCGACAAGGACATGGAGACCGTGGCGGAGGCGCGCGGCGTCGCGCTGCGCGGGGCGAAGAGCACCAACGGAGCGCACTCGTGAGCGCCGTGCCGGCCGCCGGCGCGGCCGCGCATCCTGCGCGGGGCGTCAAGCGCAGCACCGGCCGGCTGGCGGCCCGCTTCTCGGCGCTGCGGGCGCGCGACGAGGCGGCCTTCGTGCCGTTCCTCATGGCCGGTGATCGCGGCCTCGACTGTACCGCGCGCCTGCTCGACGCGGTGGTCGACGCGGGTGCCGACGTGATCGAGCTCGGAGTGCCGTTCTCCGACCCGATGGCGGACGGACCGATCCACCAGCGCGCGGCGGAGCGCGCGCTGCGAGCCGGGACGACGCTGCGCGGCGTTCTCGATCTGGTCGCCGAGTTTCGCAAGCGCTCGGACGTTCCGGTCTTGCTGTTCGGGTACGCGAACCCGTTCGTGCGCTTCGGCCCGGCGCGTCTCGCGGAAGCCGCGGCCGCCGCCGGCGTCGACGCTCTGCTGTGCGTCGACACGCCGCCCGAGGAGGCGGACGAGCTGCGCCTGCCGCTGCGCGCCGCCGGCCTCGACATGATCTTCCTGCTGGCGCCGACCAGCACGCCGGGGCGTATCCGTCGCGTGCTCAAGTCCGCGAGCGGCTTCGTCTACTTCGTGTCCGTGCTCGGCGTCACCGGTACGAAGGCCGCGGCGCCGGAGCGCATCACCAAGCTCGTGCGCGAGATCCGCGACGAGACCGCGCTCCCGGTGGGTGTCGGCTTCGGCATCTCGACGCCGGAGCAGGCAGCGAGCGTCGCTGCGATCTCCGACGCCGTGATCGTCGGCAGTGCGCTCTCGAAGCTGGTCGAGGAGGCTGCCAGCGACGACGCTGCGGTCGACGCCGTCCGCGACCTGAGTGCACGCCTCAAGCAGGCGACGCGGCGCGGGGGCCCTTCGTGAAGAGCGACGGCTCCGGCCGGCGGCCGCATGCGGCGCGGCGCGGAGCCCCGGGCGTCGACGACGCGGCGAACGACCCCGGGATGTTCGTGCGCTGTCCGGCCTGCAAGGAGCGCTCGTACCGGAAGGACGTCGAGCGTCGTCTGAACGTCTGCGCGAGCTGCGGTCACCACTTCCGCTTGACGGTCGAGCAGCGTCTGCTGATCACGGTCGACCGCGGCAGCTTCGTCGAGACGAACGCGAGCCTGGGCGCGTCGGACCCGCTCGGCTGGGTCGACCAGAAGCCCTATCCCGAGCGCATCGCCGCGGCCCGCGCGGAGACGGGGCACAGCGACTCGATGGTGACGGGAACCGCCGCGATCGACGAGATCGAGGTCGCGCTCGGCATCTTCGATTTCGCCTTCATGGGCGGCAGCATGGGTACCGTGGTCGGTGAGAAGGTGGCACGGCTCGTCGAGACCGCGATCGAGCGCGCGCTGCCGCTGGTCCTGTTCACCGCATCGGGCGGAGCCCGGATGCAGGAGGGAACGCTCTCGCTCTTCCAGATGGCGAAGTCGGCCTCGATGCTGACCAGGCTGCGTGAGGCAGGGTTGCCGTACGTCTGCGTGCTCACCGACCCGACGACCGGAGGCGTCGCGGCGTCGCTCGCGATGCTGGGTGACGTCCAGATCGCCGAGCCGCACGCGCTCATCGGCTTCGCCGGTCCGCGCGTCATCGAGCAGACCATCCACCAGACGCTGCCGAAGGGCTTCCAGAGCGCAGAGATGCTGCTCGAGCACGGGCTGATCGACATGGTGGTGCCGCGTCGCGACCTGCGTGACACGATCGGGCGGCTGCTGCGCGTGCTCTCGCGAGGAGCATCCGTTCAGGGCGCCCGCCAGCGTGCCGGCACGGTCTGACGCCGCGGAGGCGGCGGTGCGCTACGACGAGACGCTCGCGTACCTGCTCGGCCTCGAGGCGACGCGCGGCTGGGATCTGAAGCTCGAGCGCGTGCGCGCCGCACTGGCAGCCCTGGGCTCGCCCGAGCGCGCGTACCCCTCGGTGCTCATCGCGGGCACCAACGGCAAGGGCTCCACCGCCGCGATGGTCCACGCGGCGCTCGGCCAGGCCGGCGTCCGGACGGGGCTCTACACATCGCCGCACCTGGTGAACTTCACCGAGCGCATCCGTGTCGACGACGCGGAGATCGGTCGCGACGAGGTGGCTCGCGGTGTGCGCGAGATCCGGGAGCGGGTCGACGTCGAGGCGAGCGGCCTCACCTTCTTCGAGGTCACGACCGTCCTCGCGCTGTGGTGGTTTGCGCAGTGCCGGGTCGACGTCGGGGTGCTCGAGGTCGGGCTGGGCGGGCGGCTCGACGCGACCAACGTCGTCGAGCCCGTGGTTTCCGCGGTCACGTCGATCGGCTTCGACCACGAGGAGTATCTCGGGGGTACGCTCGATGCGATCGCACGCGAAAAGGCCGGCGTGATGCGGCCGGGACGGGTGACCGTGCTTGGCGGAGGGATGCCCGCGGAGGCTCGGGCGGCGCTGCTCGACGAGGCCAGACGGTATGGTGCACTCGCGAGCGACGCGCTGCCCTCCGCTGCCCACGATCTTGCGCTCGACGGTGCGCACATGCGACGCAACGCGGCTGTGGCGTGCGGGGTGCTCCAGGCGCTGGGTGCGGTCGAGCCGCGCCTCGCGGTGGACGAGGTGTCGCTCGACCGAGCGCTGCGCGGTGTCCGGTGGCCCGGTCGGCTGGCGGTCGTTCACGAGGCGCCACGCGTGGTGATCGATGGTGCGCACAACGTCGACGGCGCGCGCGCACTGTGCGATTCGTTGCCGGCTCTGGTCGGTCCCCGGCCCGTCCGGCTCCTGTTCTCGGCGCTGCGCGACAAGCGGTGGCGCGAGATGGCGTCGATTCTCGCACCCGTGGCGAGCGAGGTGGCGGTGGCCGAGATCCCCGGCAAGCGTGGGCTTGGCGGGGACGAGCTCGCCGAGGCGTTTCCGGCGAGCCCGGTTCGCGTGATCGCCGATCCTGCGCTCGCGCTCGATCGCATGATCGCCGCGGACCGTGCGGCGCCGATCGTCGTCACGGGTTCGCTCTTCCTGATCGGAATGGTCTATGCGCACCTGATGCGGAAGGCCGGGATCGCGAGCGTGTTCGCATACCGGCACGGGGTGGGGACGTGAGGCGGCCGCGCTCCCGGGCGGGCGCGGGCCCGTGGAGCGCCGCGATCCCGGCACTCGTCGCCGGGCCCGCAGCGACCACCGCGCTGCTGGCGCTGCTGTCCGGCGCTGCACTCGCCGATCCGCCCGGCGCCGGGCTCTTCTCGGTCGGGGGACGGGACGGCGAGACCGTGACCGTCGACGCCGACAGCCTCACCTACGATCGCGAGGCGGATTCGCTGCGGGCAAAGGGAGACGTGATCGTGAGCGTCGGCGAGAGCGTGCTCGCCGCCGACGAGATCGACATCGACCGCAAGACCAGCAAGGCGGACGCCGTGGGCTCGGTCGTGGTCGAGGATCCGCAGGGCCGCATCCGTGCCGAGTCCGCGTCGTTTCTGCTCGAGGACGAGACCGGCTACCTCGAGGAGGGCGAGGTCTATCTGCCGCAGTCGCGCTTCCAGCTCTCCGGAGCGCGTCTCGAAAAGGGCATCGGCCAGACGTACCGCATCTGGGACGGGACGTTCACGACGTGTCAGTGCGAGGACGGCGCCCCGGACTGGAGCATCGAGGGCGAGGAGATCGACCTCGAGCTCGGCGGGTGGGGCAAGCTGCGTGGCGGCCGGTTCAAGATCAGGGACCAGACGATTCTCTACCTGCCGTACGGGACGTTCCCCATCCTGCGCGACCGGCAGACGGGCTTCCTGTTTCCGAGCGTCGGCTACGGTACCCGCCGTGGCTTCCAGTACGTTCAGCCGTTCTTCTGGGCGATCGACAAGAGCAGCGATCTGACGCTCAAGCTCGACGTCGAGACCGACGCGCGCATCGGCGTGGTCGGCGAGTACCGCTACCTGTGGTCGGAGAAGGCCGGCGGCACCCTCGGCGGCTCGTACTTCAACGAGGCGATCCGCACGAGCCAGCCGAGCGACTTCGTCGATACGGACAACCTCGCCGACCCGCGTGTGTCGCAGAACCGCTGGGACGTCACCGGCTACCACCAGCAGGTGGGTCCGGGCGGCAGCCGGATCTACCTCCAGCCGTTCTACGTGAGCGACAACCTGTTCCTGCGTGAGATGAACGTTCTCACCGATCTGCCGTACGAGAACCTCAACCTGACCACGCTGCGGTACACGACCTCGCGCGCCGGCATCTCGAAGGTCTGGGATTGGGGCTTCGCTCAAGCCGAAGCGGCGTGGAGGCAGGACCTGATCCAGAAGCAGTCGCGCGTGCCGCAGTCGCTGCCGCGGCTCACGTTCCAGGCGCGCGACAGCCTCTTCGATTCGCAGCTCCTGCTGCGCCTCAACGCGCAGGCGGTCGAGTACTACCGTGCACCGCTCGACTCCGGCCCCCGATTCGACATCGCGCCGCAGGCGCTCGTACCGTTCCAGCTCGGCCAGTACGCCTACGGCGACGCGACGCTCACGCTCCGTGAGACGGTGTACTACCTGTTCGACAACGACCAGCCGGTCTACCCGGCCGTCATCACGCCGAACAACGTCAACGACCCGCTGCCGACGCGCGACGTGCCGCACTTCCAGCACCGCGAGATCCTCGAGGGCAGGGTCAACCTGCAGTCGGAGGTGTCGCGCATCTTCGAGGTCGAGGACCTCGGCGAAATCCGCCGGCTCAAGCACACGGTCGAACCCTACCTGCAGTACAACTACGTGCCGGTGGTGGCCCAGGACGACCTGCCGCTCTGGGACAGCATCGACCGCATCCGCGCGCGCAACGGCGTCACCTACGGCGTCACGACACGGCTGCTCGCCAAGCTCCGGGGCGGGTCGGTGCCGCTGCTGGCCGATGGCGTGCCGCCCGGTGAGACCCTGACCAACGTCGTGACGGGTGATCAGTCGTACGGCCCGCCGGCGGAGCCCACCGTTTCCGGCAGCTCGCCGGAGGCGGTCGCCGACGAGCGCATCCAGGAGCTGGGCCGCGCGTGGCTCCGGCAGAGCTACGAGATCTCGCAGCCGATCAGCCCGGGGCAGAACTTCTCGGGCGTGGAGGTCGGATTGCGGGTGACGCCGGTGCGCTTCTTCGGTGCGCAGGGCCGGCTCATCTACGCAGTGGAGAGTCCGGCCAAGCTCTCGTACGCGACCGCCGGCATCAATCTGTTCGATCCGCGCCCGATCTCCGGGCCCGACGATCTCTTTCTCGAAGAGCTGCGTCCGGCCAACTCGATCTCGGCGTTCTACCAGTTCACCGGTGACCAGTTCGGCATCAGCGGGGACGGCGTCGAGAACATCAACCTTGCCGCGACCTACCGGGTCACCAACAACTTCGCGCTCTCGTACCTGACGCGCTTCGATGCGCTCGACCGCAGCTTTCTCGAGAACTGGGCAGGCTTGCGCGTGATCTCTTCCTGCGACTGCTGGGTCGTCGACGTCGCGTTCGTCGACCGTGCCAATCCGGACACGACGGGCGTCCAGGTGCAGGTCTCCCTGGTCGGCCTCGGGAGCTTCGGGCAGCAGCCAGCCGCGAGGTTCGTTGGCTTCCCGCGCGCCGCCCCGACCACGGGCGTCGGGAGATCGTATTGACCGCAGGCGAGGTGCCCCTCGTGTCGGTCGTCGTCCCGGCGTACGCGGCTGAGGACACGATCGGGGCGTGCATCGACGCCCTCGCCGCCCAGCACGAACCGCCGCCGTTCGAGGTGATCGTCGTCGACAGCTCGCCGGACGACGCCACGACCGGGCGCGTCATCGAGCACGCCAGTCAGCACAGTTCGCTGCTGCTGCGCTGCGAGCGTCTCGCGTCGCGTGCGTTCCCCGGGGTGGCGCGCAACGCGGGCGTCCTGATCGCTCGCGCGGACCGGCTGCTGTTCGTCGACGCGGATTGCGTGCCGGCACCGGACCTCGTCACCGCCGCGTTGCGAGCGCTCGAAGGCGGTGCCGCGGCGGTTGCGGGCTCGATCGCGCTGACCGACGACGCGCCGCCCTCCGCACGCCTCCGGCACCTGCTCGAGTTCAAGGAGTCGCTGCCGAGCTGTCCGTCGCGGCGTACGTGGATGCTGCCGTCGGCCTGCCTGGCGATGCGCCGTGACGTGTTCGTCCGGTACGGCGGCTTTCCCGAGACGAGAGCGTCGGAGGACTGGCAGCTCGACTGGCGCATGTGGCAGGCTGGCGAACCCCTGCGCTTCGATCCGGCGCTTCGCGTCGTGCACCGGACACCCGCCGGCTGGGCCGCGCTCTGGCGCTATAGCCGGCTGCTCGGCTTCCACTCCGGCGCCGGGCGGCGGCGCGCCGGGCTGCCGGGGCAGCTGTTCGTGCGCTGGCCCGTCCTGGCGCCGCTGGTACTCCCGGCCGGCCGCACGGCGCGGGCATTCGCCTGGTGCGCCCGTCACGCCCGCGCCGAGTTGCCGTTCCTCGCTCTGTACTGGCCCGCGTATCTCGCCATGGCGTTCGTGTGGGCGGTCGGATTCAAGGCCGGAGTCCAGGCCGACGACGCCGTCGAGCGGCTTGCCCGCGCCAGTGCGAGCCCGTAGTGAAGGGGGCGGATGTCGCGCCGCGTTCCAAAGCCATGGGGCCACGAGCTGATCTGGGCCGAGACCGATCGCTACGTGGGAAAGATCCTCCACATCAACGCAGGTGAGTCGCTGTCGCTGCAGTACCACGAGCGCAAGGACGAGACGATCTGCGTGCTCAGCGGCGAGCTGATCTTCGAGCACGGGCCGCTGGGGGAGGGGCCGCTCACCCGCGTGACGCTCAAGGCGGGCGAGTCGTTCCGCATCACGCCGCACCTCCGCCACCGCATGTCGGCCGCGAGCGACTGCGACATCCTCGAGGCGTCAACCCCGGAGCTCGATGACGTGGTTCGTCTCGAGGACCGCTACGGCCGCGCAGCGCGGGTCTGAGGAGTATCCCGTGGCACGTCGGGTCGCGCTCATCACCGGAATCACCGGTCAGGACGGCTCCTACCTGGCGGAGCTGCTGCTCGAGAAGGGGTACCGCGTCGTCGGCATGGTGCGCCGCTCGAGCGCGGAGAACTTCTACCGCATCGAGCACATCCGCGACCGCATCGAGCTCGAGCAGGCCGACCTCCTCGACCAGTACTCGCTGATCGACGTGCTGAAGCGGGTTCGTCCGGAGGAGGTCTACAACCTCGCCGCGATGTCGTTCGTGCCCACCTCCTGGTCGCAGCCCGTACTCACCACCGAGTTCGACGCCGTCGGCGTGACGCGCGTCCTCGAGGCCATCCGGCTGACGAATCCCGAAGCGCGCTTCTACCAGGCGAGCTCGAGCGAGATGTTCGGCAAGGTTCGCGAGGTTCCGCAGCGCGAGACCACACCGTTCCATCCGCGCAGCCCGTACGGGGTCGCCAAGGTCTACGGCCACCACATCACCGTCAATTATAGGGAAAGCTACGGGCTGTTCGCCTGCTCCGGGATTCTCTTCAACCACGAGTCGCCGCGACGCGGGAAGGAGTTCGTCACGCGCAAGGTCACCGACGGTGCGGCGCGCATCAAGCTCGGCCTCGCCGCCGACCTGCGGCTCGGCAACCTGAACGCGCACCGCGACTGGGGCTTCGCCGGCGACTACGTGCGCGCCATGTGGCTCATGCTGCAGCAGGAGGAGCCGGACGACTACGTGATCGCGACCGGCGAGTCGCACAGCGTGCAGGAGCTCGTCGAGCTCGCGTTCGCGCACGTCGGCCTCGACTGGAGGCAGTGCGTCGTGGAGGACCCGTCGCTGATCCGCCCGGCCGAGGTCGACACCCTGCTCGGCGACTGGTCGTACGCACGCGAGAAGCTCGGCTGGAAGCCGGAGGTGAGCTTCGCGCAGCTCGTGCAGATGATGGTCGACTCCGACCTCGCCCTGCTGCGCGATTCCGGACCGCCGCGTCCGCGCTGAGACCATGGCGCAAGCCTCGGCTACCCGCGCGCGCCGCGCGCGGCCGACCGCCGGGAGCGCGGGGAGTGGGGCCCCGCGCGGCTTCGCCGCGGGGGGCGAGGGGGCGCGTGCCCCCTCGTTGAAACAACCGAGTGGGGCCCCGCGCGGCTTCGCCGCGGGGGGCGAGGGGGCGCGTGCCCCCTCGTCGGATTGACGCCCCGGCCATGCGCGTCCTGATCTTCGGAGCGACCGGCTTCGCCGGACGCTACCTGGTGGACGAGCTGCGGCGTCGCGGCTGTGACGTGATCGGCGCAGGGCGCCGGGTCGACCCGGCACCGGAGGCCCGCCATCCGATCGCGCTGGACGCCCTGCCGATGCACCGCTGCGACGTGACCGACCCCGCGCAGGTACGCGCGGTGCTGGCAAGCTCGCGGCCCGACGCGGCGGTTCTCCTGTCCGGCGTCGCGTCGCCGCCGCTCGCGAACCGCGACCCGCGTCAGGCGTATGCGGTGCACGCGATGGGTGCAGTCAACGTCCTCGAGGAGGTGGCGATCGCCTCCCCGCGACGGATCCGCGTTCTGGTGGTGACGTCGAGCGAGGCGTACGGCTCGAGCGGCATCCACGGCTCGCCGCTCGACGAGGACGCGGCGCTCCGGCCGACGACCATCTACGCGGCGAGCAAGGCAGCGGCGGACCTCGCCGCCGGCGCCTTCGCGAGCGCGCGTGGTGTCGACGTGATCCGGGTCCGGCCGTTCAACCACACCGGCCCCGGTCAGCGACCGGACTTCGTGTGCCCCGACTTCGCCGGACAGGTGGCGGCGATCGCCTCGGGACGGCGTCCGCCGGTCATCGAGGTCGGCAACCTCGACGTGACGCGCGACTTCCTCGACGTGCGCGACGTGGCACGGGGCTACGCCGATGCGCTCGAGCGCGGTCGGTCGGGAGAGATCTACAACCTCTGCTCCGGGCACGGCATCACCATCCGCTCGATCCTCGACGATCTCTGTGCGCTCGCCGGGGTGCGCCCCGAGATCCGCGTCTTGCCGGAGCGCCACCGCGTGGCGGAGGTCCCGGCGTACTGGGGTAGCGGGACACGCGCCGCCGCGTCCCTGCGCTGGGTCCCGACCATCCCGTGGCGCCTCACGCTCGCCGACCTGCTCGACTGGTGCCGGACGAATGAAGGGGTGGGGCAGGCGCGCGTCGAATAGGCGTGGCTCTCGCAAATGGCAATGGACGCGCCGGCGTGGTACCTCCGCGCGGGAAAGGTGACGCGGTGGAGCTGCAGATAAAGTCGCTCGAGGACCTGCTCGTCGAGCGCGGCCGGGTCAGCACCGAGGACCTGCGCAAGATCCGCAAGCTCCAGGCCGAGCGCGGCGAACGCATCGAGCGGCTGCTGCTCGACCTCGGCTTCATCTCCGAGGACGACCTCCTGCCGGTGTTCAGCGAGTACCTCGGTGTGCCGCTGGTGTCGCGCAAGGAGCTGCCCAGCACGGCGGTCTCGATTCCGGGTCTGAACGTCAAGTTCCTGCGCCACGCGCGCGTCCTGCCGATGTCGCTCACCGACGGCGTGCTCACCGCCGCGATGGCCGACCCCGGCGACCGCGACTCGCGACAGGGACTCGAGGTCGCGACCGGGTGCCGTCTGAAGCCGCTGCTGGCGAAGGAGAAGGACATCGTCGAGGCACTCGAGGAGTGCTACGGCGAGAACAGCGAAGGGCAGGGTGAAGGCGGCGGCGGGGACGGCCTGGTCGAGTACCTCTCCGAGGACGAGGAAGACGTCGACCACCTGCGCGACCTCGCGAGCGAGGCGCCGGTCATCCGCTTCGTGAACGTCCTGATCAACCGAGCGGTCGAGAGCCGTGCGTCCGACATCCACATCGAGCCCTTCGAGAACGAGCTGAAGGTCCGGTACCGCATCGACGGCGTGCTGCACGACGTCGATGCCCCGCAGCGCCGGCTGCAGGCGGCGATCGTGTCCCGCATCAAGATCATGGCGAAGCTCAACATCGCGGAGCGTCGCCTGCCGCAGGACGGCCGCATCAAGCTGCGCATGATGGGGAAGGAGATCGACCTCCGCGTCTCGACGCTGCCGACGCTGTACGGCGAGAGCGTCGTTCTCCGTATTCTCGACCGTGGCTCGATCGTCCTCGACCTCACGAAGCTCGGATTCCCGAAGGACACGCAGTCGCTCTGGGACCAGCTGATCGTGAAGCCGTACGGCATGATCCTGGTCACGGGACCCACCGGCTCCGGCAAGACGACGACGCTCTACGGCTCGCTCAACAACATCA
Organism: Deltaproteobacteria bacterium; assembly: GCA_016874715.1. GTDB lineage: Bacteria > Desulfobacterota > Binatia > UBA12015 > UBA12015 > VGTK01. Next base: position 92,423 of record VGTK01000002.1, read on the forward strand.
ACTCGCCGGACAAGAAGATCATCACCATCGAAGACCCGGTCGAGTACCAGCTGAACGGTGTCAACCAGATCCACGTCAAGCCGCAGATCGGTCTCACGTTCGCGAGCGGGCTGCGTTCGATCGTCCGTCAGGATCCCGACGTCATCATGGTCGGCGAGATCCGTGACGCCGAGACCGCGGAGATCGCGATCCAGGCGGCACTCACCGGCCATCTCGTCTTCTCGACGCTGCACACGAACGACGCGGCCGGCGCCGTCAGCCGTCTGCTCGAGATGGGCGTCGAGGACTACCTGCTCGCGTCCTCGCTCCTCGGCGTGCTCGCGCAGCGCCTCGTGCGCCGCATCTGCCCCGAGTGCAGGCGGCCCGTGGAAGGCATGCTCGCCGACCAGGCCGAGCTCAGGAGCTTCATGTCGGACGGCAAGAACGGCGACAGGACGAGCCTGGACCTCGCCAACCAGCCGCTCTTCGAGGGCGCGGGCTGCGAGACCTGCTCGCACACCGGGTTCCGCGGCCGTGCCGGCATCTACGAGCTCCTGATGGTCGACGACGCGGTCCGGCGCGCCATCCTCGACCACGCGTCGGCGGACGCGATCCGTGCCAAGGCCATCGACCTCGGCATGCGCACGCTGCGTGAAGACGGCTGGCGCACGGTGCGCGAGGGCACCACCACGCTGTCGGAGATCATCCGCGTCACGCGCGACTGAGCGCGGCGCGCGAGGCGACGGTTTCCGGATGGGCGAGCCGCTTGCAAGGGAGAAGGTCCGCTCGATCGTGACGGCGCGGTACGTGCCGGACGACACGACGGCGGACTTCGAGAGCGACGCGCTCGACCTGTCTCTCGTCGTGCCCCTGCACAACGAGCTCGACAGCTTGCGGTTGCTGATCGACGAGTGTCACGCGGTGCTCGACGATCCGTCGCGGGACTGGATGGCACTCGGGATCGCACCGGGAACGGGCGTCCCGCGCTGGGAGATCATCCTGGTCGACGACGGCTCGACCGACGGCTCCTTCGCGCTCGTCCGCGAGCTCGCGGCGAACGATCCGGCGATCCGCGGCATCCGCCTGCGGCGCAATCTCGGCAAGGCCACCGCGCTGTCGGTCGGCTTCGCGGCCGCCAGTGGCGACGTCGTGATCTCGCTGGATGCCGACCTGCAGGACGATCCGAACGAGATCCCGCGCATGGTGGCGCTGCTCGACGCGGGCCACGACCTGGTGAGCGGCTGGAAGCGCAAGCGCCACGACTCGACGGCGCGCGTGGTCGCATCGCGGCTCTTCAACCTGGTCGTGCGGCGGTCGTCGGGTGTCGAGCTGCACGATCTCAACTGCGGCTTCAAGGCGTACCGTCGCTCGGTCGCGCAGGACATCCGCATCTACGGCGAGCTGCACCGGTTCATCCCGGTGATCGCTGCCTGGAAGGGCTACACCGTCGGGGAGATCGAGGTCGCGCACCGCCCGCGCCGCTTCGGCCGCTCGCGGTACGGCTGGGGGCGGGCGTTCCGCGGCATGATGGACCTCGTGACGGTGATGTTCCTCACCCGCTTCGATGCGCGCCCGGCGCACTTCTTCAGCCTGCCGGGCGTCTTTCTGATGAGCGTGGGACTCGCCGTGCTGACGTACATCTCCTACCTGCGGTTCACGTACGGCGAGATCCTCGGGCGCCACCCGTTGCTCGCCTTCGGCGTGCTGTTCGTGCTCGCGGGGTTGCAGCTCTTCACGAGCGGGCTCCTCGGCGAGATGCTCGCTGCGGAGTCCGAGCGCGACGACGCTTCCGTCGTGCGCGAGCGCGTCGGGTAGGGTCAGCGGCCCAGCAGGCCGCGCAGCGCGCCTCGCACGCCGGTCGGGGCGTCGCGTTCGGCGGCCTCGGCACGCAGGCGGTCGACCTCCTCGCGGAGCGCGAGGATGCGATCGTACGCGACGTGCAGCATGACCTCGGGGTACTTCCGCTGCTCCTCGTCGGAGAGGGTCGCGCCGAGCGGGCGGAAGGGATCGGGCGCGATGCGTGGCGACACCTCCTGCGTGAGCGTGCCGGGGATGCGCGGGATCGCGTCGTCGAGCAGCTCGAGGGGAGCGTCGCCGCCGCCCTTGCGCGCGATCGCGGCCACGGTGTGCGGGAAGAGCGGATGGCCCTGCGAGAACACGCGCCGCGGCGACATGTCCTTGACCAGCGTGTCGAATCCCTGCGGCGTGAAGCGCCAGTAGTCGCTCGGATGGTCGTGCACCGGAGTGTCCATGCACGACGTGATCACGCAGAAGCCCTCCGGACGCAGAACGCGCCGCGCCTGCTGCAGCGCTCGGATCGGGTCGACGACGTGCTCGAGCGTTTCCAGCATCAGGATCGTCCCGACGCTGCCGTCGGCGAAGGACAGCGCGTGGACGTCCTCGACGCGGTCCACGCCGGGTCCCGGGCGAGCATCGCAGCCGACGAACTGCTTCCCCGGAAAGAACGGGCGCAGATCCGAGGGGTAGGGCTGGTTCGCGACCTGGAACGCGCCGATCTCCACGATGGGCTCCGGGAGATCGACCAGTGACGCGATCACGCGGACCAGCTCGAGAACGTTGCCGCGCACGATCAGTCCTTTCTCTCGAGCGGGACGCGGGCATCCCGCCGGGCGACTTCGAGTAGCCGGTCGACGAGGTGCCTCCGGCCCTCAGATCACTCCTGCACGCACGCGCAGGGGCCCACCACGCAGCGGCCCTCCTCGACGAGCGTGCCGGTCCATTTCCAGCCAGCCTCCTTGCGATCGCAGGGGGTTTCGGCTCGGCGCGGGTCCGGCGGGACGTCGGACGGCGGCTGGACGTCGATCGTCGGCACCGTGACCGCCGGCCGAGGCGGGCTCGCGGTAGGCGCGGCCGCCGGTGCGTCGGCGCGAGTCGCGGCCGGTGCCTGCGGTGCGGCCTCCTTCGGCGCTTCGGGCTCGGGCTTCGAGCAGCCGAGCCAGGTGAGTGCGAGCGCGAGCGCCACCACGGTGCGGATTCTCATGTCCATCTCCTCGTCATCCCGACCACGTTACCCTGCCCGCACGGTCGGGTGCCAGTGCTCGGCCGTCACCCACGGTACCGATCGCCCACGGTACCTGCGCGCACGGATCAGCGTGGGCCGGGGCGACGGCGATAGAGGCGTGCCTCGGTGTCCGGGATCTCGACGCGGTCGAAGCTCTGCTCGAACATCGCGAGCCACCGCGAGTCCTCGCCGAGCAGATCGGGAAACGGGACGAAGACGTACGCTGCGCGGTCGAGGGCGTCGGCGATCTGCCGGGTGCCGGCCACGTTGTCGCCGTGGGCGAACACCCGGGATACGGCGCGCGCCGGAACGAAGGTCGTGCCGCGCCTGTCGCAGGAGTACAGGATCGTACCGCCCCGATCGGCGAGCACGAACACCTCGTCGTGCGGTCGCGTCTTCTGCTGCACGATCGCGCAGTCGCGAGCGATGCTCGCGTAGCGCTCGGGTACCGCCAGCGCCGGGCGGATCTGCGCGGCGGCCAGGATCGTCAGCAAGAGCAAAATGATCGTCGTTGCAGCCACCGGTCGGGATGGCGCGAGTCGCCGCGCGACGGCGTGCGTGCCGCGGCCGATCAGCAGCGCGGCCACCGGGATCATCGCGAGCTGATAGTACTCGGTGCCGCGGGCGGCATCGTCGAAGAGTCGCGTGTCGAACACCAGGCACTGCGCGATCACGCCGCCGCCCCAGGCGAGCAGCGCCAGCTCGACGATCCCGAGGCGCCGCCGGTCGAGCACGATTCCGGCCCCGGCGATCAGCAGCCCGAGCGGCGTGAAGACCATCAGCACGAGCTGGCGCAGCAGCTCGAGGTAGAGCGCCGGCTCGAGGAGCGCGGCCGCCGAGAACCAGCCCTGCAAGCCCGTTGCTCCCGGCGCGGGGTACTGTCGATGCACGGCTGCCGCATGCAGGTACCACGCGGCTGCGATCGCGGAACCCGTCGCGATCGCGCAGGCCGCGGTCACGATCCAGCGCGGCGCCGGACGCACGGGTTCCCCCCGTGCCCGCGCGAGCAGCAGGACGCAGGCCGCGGGGCCGAGCCAGAAGACGGCGTGCGGCTTGAGCAGGAGGGTCGCCCCGAACGCCGCGCCGCAAGCGGCGACGCGTGACGTGCCGGCCTTCTCGCGCAGGCGCAGCAAGGCGAGCAGCGCGCCCAGGGAGAACGTCACCATGGTCGCGTCGGTCATGAAGGCGCGGGCGTAGGTGAATCCCAGCGGTGCCACGATCCACCAGGTGGCGGCGACGACGAGCGGGGCAGGTGGCAGCGCGCGTCCCAGGATCGCCGCGAGGATGGGGACTCCGGCCAGCCACCCGGCTGCCGACAGCAGCCGGCCGATCCGCTCGTCCACGCCCCCGACCGCGTGGTAGGCGAGGGCCGCGGTCGCCGGCAGCAGCGGAACCTCCTTCACGAAGTACCCGGGCTTGCCGATGTCGTCCACGATGGGCCGCAGGACGCTGCCGCGGCCCCGATAGAGGTTGCGGGCGATCATGGCCGTGTGGGTCTGCTTGCCGGCCGCCCCCTCCAGCAGGATCCGGTCGGCGAGCAGCAGGTGTGCGGCCGCGCCCAGGGTCGACAGCACGAGGAGGGCCGTTGCGGTCTGGCGGCCATACCGGCCTCGCCGGCCACGACGGACGGAACCGGCAGGGCGTTCCGTCTGACGCGGCATGCGTGGCGCGGCCATGGTGGCCCTGAGCCTAGCAAGAGGTCCCCCTGGGCGGCCACGTTCTCGCGCGCCGGAGTCCTCGAGGGGCCACGCGATCGCAGTTTTCGCCGGGTCGGCTGAAAGATTTCGCTCAAGGCGAACGTCTCTCATGCCGATGCGCTTCCGTACTGCCGACCGCGACCCCGCGGACTGGCGGCTTCGAGGGGCGATGCGGTAGGGAACGTCGAGAATGTGCCACGACCCTTGCGTTTTGGTGATCAGTCGGGTAGCTGACAAAGCCCAGCGTTGACGTCAGCGATGAAGTTGGCTCCCGGGGGCGGGGCTCGTCTTTCTTGGCCGCGAGGCGAACATACCTTTGGGCCATGGTTTCGGTCTTCGCGATCGCTGGCCTGGCAGGCTTTGCGGGTTGGAGGCACGCGATCTGGCCTCTCAACCAGCACTCGGAGGTGGCTCTAGCGCGAAGAGCACAGCAGTTCTGGGACCTGAAGCTCTCTGGGGACAGCCTGGGCGCGTACGACTACATGGCAGAGTCCTACCGCCGCAGAGTCACAGCGACCGGGTTCGGCCGCGAGGGATCGGGACTCGTGGTGCATACCGGGGCAACGGTTCAGGGCGTGCGTGTCGACGAGAAAGGCGGCGAGGTCGAGGTGGAGTTGAAGCACATCTTCAACAAGGAGCATTTCGACCGGGCCGAGACCACCTCGCTGATCAAGGAGCGCTGGGTTTTTGAGAACGGTGGCTGGTATCGCTGGCCAATGGGCTCTTGAGGGTTGAAACGATCGGGGATCTCGGTGTACAACAGACGGCACCCGCTGCACGGCGGGGAAACGACGGTTGTCGCCTGTTGCGAGAGGTGTTGGGTAAGGCAAGCGCAGCGAAAGCTGTAGACCTGAACGAAGTGGGCCGTGGGCTTCGACAGTCCGAAGGAGACCGGCAGCCCGCCAGTTCGAGAGGTTTGACGCTCTCCTGAGAGGAGGATCTCATGAAGGAGGAGGTAGGAATGAAGCGTAGGGGCGCACTAGGCGCACTAGCAGGATGGGTCGTGGTCGGGATGCTCGTGTGTTCCGGGACGTCCGCCTTCGGGCAGGGTGAGGACATCTACGAGAACACCAGCGGGTTGACGTGGAATGGCGTCACCGGCACCGGTGGTGCGAACTTCCCGCTCCTCGCAGGTGGCATCGCTCAGGCTGGTCGTTCGAACGCAAACGCCACCCTGAACCCGAACGGGATCGGCCAGTACCTGTTCGGCCAGTACTATGACGTTCGTGCGGTGGACGGCGATGCGCAGGTGACCAACATCGCGATCGTCAACACCAACTCGAACAACGGCAATCTGCCGACCTGTTCGCAGACGGACGTGCTCCAGGGCCGGGACGGCGAGAACTGCTTCTTCGACCAGGCGACCAACGTCGACCTGCCGAAGGGCGGCATCCTCGCCAAGGTCCGCTTCCGCGAGTCGCGCTACAGCACTGAGGTCCTCGACTTCAACATCGCGCTGTCCTGCGGCGAGGTGTGGACCGCGCGCATCCAGCTCGGCGCGGACGGCTTTCCCCGCCTGATCTCCGAGCACCTGGTCGTCACCAGCGCGACCGGCAACTTCGGCGTCGGTGGCACCCTGCGCACTCGCCCGGCGTTCAACCCGGCCGAGGGCGGCACGCCGGCACAGTTCCGCTTCGCCGGTGGCGCCCCGAGCAACCTCGTCCCCGCGGACGCGGCGCGCGGCTACATCGAGGTGATCGGCATCTCGGATCTGCCCTGCGAGCCTGTCGACGAGGACGGCAACCCGACCGAGATCGACCTCGAGAACGGCAACACTTGGAACATCTACCCGTTCACTTGGATGGCGACCAACGCTCTCGCGGCGGAGGCGACCCTGGTTCGTGCCGCCTCGGGTAACTCGTACGGCTACGCCTTCACGGCGATCAGCCGCTACCGCCCGGTGATGTTTGTCGGCACCCAGGGCGTCGGCAAGGGCACCCCGTCGATCGCACTGTCGGCGATCTTCGGTAACGAGACGCCGAACATCGATAACTGCTTCGGGTTCGACCTCAACGGCAACCCGTTCACGGGACCGCCGGCCTGCGTGCGTCAGTTCAACCTGGCGCTGCACAAGAGCCGCCTGGTTGGTCAGTACGACATCAGCCCGACGACGGCTGGCAAGACCAACTTCATCCTCACCCTGCCGACCAAGTACCGCAACTGCAACGTGAGCCTGGGCGGCGCGCTGAGCAAGGCGTACGCGGGCCCGAACGGCACCCCGTTCGCCTGCGTCGCGAACCCTGGCGAGGAAGTGACCTGCACGCTGTACGACCGCCTCGAGAACCTGGCGGAGGGTGGCTTCACCTCGCCGTCGGAGAGCGAGCGCTGCTTCCTGCCGCGTGAGCTCACGATCTTCGGTCTGCCTGGCTCGATCAACGCCGACGACATCCTTGCGCTGGCGGACACGTTCGAGACCCCGGCCGGTTGGCTCGCGATCCAGCTGGACGACGACGTCCAGGGCCAGGTCCTGCACCGCGAGATCTTCCCGAACGCGATCACGCACGACATCCTCGGCGGGCGCGTTCAGGGCTACCGCGGCCTGCCGATCATCGGCATGAAGCTGCAGGAGTACACGAACGGCGCCGTCGGTGGCGCGTACGGTCTGCTGATCCCGATGCAGGCCGACGATCGGGTTCTCTTCCCTGGCCAGAGCTGATCTAGCCCGGAAGCAGATCGGGGTCGCTTGACCCGAGAGGGGGAGTCGCCGCAAGGCGGCTCCCCCTTTTCTCATGCTGCAGCAAGAACCCTGGGCTCTCCGAGCCGATCGAATCGGCAAGGTCTACCACGTCGTGCCGAGGCTGCTCCCGTTGCTGAACGGCGGCCCATCGGGACCTGACGACCGCAACTGCGTGAAGGCCCTCACGGACGTTTCTCTCGAGGTCGCAAGGGGCGAGGCGATCGCTCTCATCGGTGCAAACGGCGCAGGGAAGAGCACGTTCCTGCGGATTCTCGCGGGACTCTCGCGGCCGACCTCGGGTTCGGTCGTGCGGCGGGCGCGCCTCGGGACGCTGCTCGAGCTCGGTGCGGGCCTGGTCGATGAATGGACCGGAGAGAGCAACGCGCGGAGTGCGCTTGCCCTGCAGGGCGCTTCGTCGGCGCGCCTCGCGGAGGTCGCGCGCTTCGCGGAGATCGGCCGGTTCTTCGCCGAGCCCGTCCGGACCTATTCGACGGGAATGCGCCTTCGGCTCGCGTATGCGCTCGCCATCGGTCTCGAGCCGGAGATGCTGATCGCCGACGAGGTCGTCGCCGTGGGTGACGAGGGGTTTCAGCGCCGATGCGCTCTGGAGCTGCAGGGGTTTCTCGGACGCGGTGGGACGCTGGTTCTCGCGACGCACAACCTCTACCTCGCCGAGAAGCTCTGCCAGAGGGCGATGTGGCTGGAGCGAGGGGTCGTTCGCGCTTGCGGCCCGACGCAGGACGTGACGCGGACCTACCGCGACGCGATCCGGTCGCCGCGGCGCGATCAGGCCCGGCCGCGCCCGGAGGATCTCGGCCGGATCGATCCTGTGGTTTCGGACGCTGTCCGGCTCTCCGCGACGGTTCGTGGCGCGGAGGGCACCGTACCGAACGTCGTCACTACGGGAGGTCCGTGGCGGATCGAGCTCGCTGGCGCGGCTGGCAGCGACAGCCACGCCGACCTCCGCGCCGACATCCGACGTGCCGATGGAACGCTCGTGGCCCGCATCGACCAGCTGCGCTGGTCGGCCACCGAACTCGGCGCGTGTCCGCTGCTGCCGGGCCGCTACGTGGTCGAGGTGGGCAGGGTCGATTCGCGAGGCGATGAGGTGGGCAGGGTCGATTCGCGAGGCGATGACGACGACGTTCTCGTGTGCCAGGAGCTGCTCGTGCGCGGTGCTCGCCGCGAGCTCGGCAACGTCGTGCTGGAGCACGAGTGGATCTGATCCCCTCCGCCCGCGGTCGCGTGCTCGTGGAGGCGGCGATCGCGCATCGCCGGCTGCTGATCGAGCTCGTGCGGCGAGAGGTTCGGGCTCGATTCGCGGGGGCGCGGTTCGGCCTGCTCTGGTCGCTGATCAATCCGGCCGTCCAGCTCGCCGCGTACGGGCTGATCTTCGGCTACCTGTACGCCGACCCGTCGCGACCTCGCGGCACCGTGACCGCGACGCTCTTCTGCGGCCTGTGGCCGTGGTGGGCTTTCCAGGAAGCAACGCTGCGCGGGACCGCCGCCCTGGTGGAGCAGGCAAGCCTGCTGCGCCGTCTGCCCATGCCCGCGACGTTGCCGATCCTCGCAGCCACGATCGCATCGGTCGGGATCCAGATGCTCGGCTTCGTGCTGTTCCTGCTGGTTTTCGCGTCGATCGGCGTCATCGAGCCCCGTGCCGCGTGGCTTCTGCTGCCGGTCGTGCTCGCCTTGCACGTGGCGCTGACCGCGGGGCTCGCGCTCTTCCTGGCTCCGCTCTACCTCGTCGTGCGCGACGTCATGCACGCCGTGTCGCTGGGCCTGATGGTGGGCTTCTTCCTCTCGCCCGTCCTCTACCAGCTCGGCGACCTGCCGCCGTTCGCTCGTGGCATCGCGTCGCTGAACCCGCTCGCCGGACTGCTCGGTCTGGTGCGCACCGCCGTCCTCGGTGCCGAGCTTCCCCCGTGGATGACCCTCGTTTCGCTCGTGGGAGCCATCGGCGCCGCCTGGCACTGGGGAGCGCGCCTCGTGTCGCGGATCGACGGCCGCATCGACGAGTACTGCTGACCCGACCCGAGTGCTGCCGGGCTAGCCCTCGGCACCCGGGCAAAGAAAAAGGGGGTGCGGATCGACTCCGCACCCCCTCGGTCGCGTGCCGCGCCGGAGCGGCTCAGTAGTACAGGATGTTCACGTCGTAGCGCGAGCAGCCCTCCTTCAGGTGCAGCTTCACGCGCCAGCGACCGGGCGAAGAGAACGGCGGTACTCCCGGCTGCGCGCCATTCGAGAAGTACTCGAGGCCGGTCGGCGCGATGGCAGTCATCTCCACGTTGCTGCAACTCGAGTTGCCCTTGTTCGTCGTGCCGATCTCGAAGAAGGCGCTGCGCGTCGTGGGGAGATCCGCACACCACACGTGGTCCTTGCCCTGGGTCAGAACCACGTTGCTCAGCGTCCACTGCGTGTTGCTGACCTTCTGGAAGAAGCCGTCAGGGCACTCGCCGGAGACCGTCGACTTGGGCGTGGGCGTCGGGGTGATCGGCCCCCCGGTCGGTTGCGGCGTCGGTGTCGGAACGATCGGCGGCAGCATGACGTCGATCAGCTGATCGCACGTGTCCTCGAGCCGCCACTCGCGACCGGTCTCGGTCTTGTAGAGGTTCAGCCGCCCGCAATCGACGTACTCGGGCGATCCGTCGCCGTTGATGCCGATCTGGACGCGGAACGCGCCGCTGTTCCGGACCAGCATGTTGTCCTGAGCGGACGCCAGGTCAGACGCTGCAAGCAACAGCACCGCCGCACACGTAGCCCTAAGCCACATCCTCTCACGCATAGCTCCACCTCACTGCTCCGGGCCCACGTGGCCACAGTTTCAATCGAACACTTAGCCCTCACCGGAACGGGATGTCAACCTCGTCCAGTCAACCAGGAACGCGGGCATCGGCTCACCTTGTGAGCCATCGTGATCGCCCGAGCCGCTGCTGCCGCCTCGGCATTCACCTGGCGGGGATTCGTTAGCAAGATCCAGGCTGAGGCGAGAGGGCCGCCGTTGCTGGGGTTGGCCGGCGTGTTGCGCCGTCCGTGCGACGGAAAGTTGCCGGTGCGTCAGCGTCTCACCGGGGCGGACACCGTGCCGGCTGGAATCCCGGACGGGCGACCACTATTAGGACGCCGGCGAAGCGGGCATTTCTCGCCCGTCTGGAGGGAAGAAGATGTCTCGCAACGATCTGCGCCGTGTCCTCGGGGCGACGGCCGCTCTCGTAGCGCTCGCCGCTGCACGGGCTATGGCCGCCGATGGCGGGCCGGTTCTCCGCATCGGCGACCAGACGGTGGACGCCGCGCAGATCACCCAGGAATTCACCTGGAGCCCCCCGGCGATGCTCAGCGAGGTCCGCCGCAACGACAACTCGATGCGTCTGCTCGCCGTCGACTGGTACTCGAACAAGCTGATCGCGAAGGCGGCCGTCGACGACAGGATTCTCGACAAGATGCCCGGCCTCGCGAGCGCGGCCGAGTCGCTGCGCACCAAGATGATCGCCGGCCGGGTCACGCCGCGGTACGTGACCGAGCACTTCAAGAGCGACGACCAGGAGCTGAAGCAGTTCATGACGATGAACGAGCAGCTCTGCCAGGCGCCGACGGCGTACCGGATCGCGCGCGTCGGCGTCGTCGTCGGGCGCAAGGCGAGCGAGCCGGAGCTGCAGGGTGCCAGGGCCCGCATCGACGACGTGAAGAAGCGCATCGCCGCCGGCGAGTCGTTCGCGACCATCGCCGACGAGGGATCCGACCTGACGGCGAAGGCGCCGGGCGGCGAGATCGGCTGGCTCACCGCCGAGGAGGTCGAGCGAACCGAAGGCAAGGAGACGATCACCGGCCTTCGGAAGGACCAGACCAGCGACGTCGTCCGGACGACCGAGGGCTTCGTGATCTACAAGCTCCTCGACCGGAAGGACGCGCGGAAGCTGACCTTCGAGGAGTGCCGCGGCGCTCTCGAGCGGGCGATGAACGAGCGCTACAAGGCGCAGATCGTACGCGACTGGATCGACCAGCTCGCCAAGCGGTACAACGCGTCGCTCAACGTCGATGCCTTCGCGACGGCGGTTCGAGCGGTGCCCATCGACCCGAACTGGCTCGAGCGGCAGGCTGCCAAGGAAGAAGGTGGGCTCGTCGTCGCGCCCTGAGCACGACGCGCCTCGCCTCGCGGAGGTGCTCGGCGCCGCACCTCCTCCCGCGCTGGTCGCGCACGGTATCGGCAAGGTCTATCGCCGGGAGCCCGCCGCTCTTGCGTCGCTGTTCCGGGCGGAGTCCGTCCGCCCGGCGGGCGGCTTCGATGCGCTGCGCGATGTCTCCTTCACCCTCGCGCACGGGCAATCCCTCGGCGTGATCGGGCGCAACGGTGCGGGAAAGTCGACTCTGCTCCGCATCCTCGCCGGAGTGGCGCGCCCGTCCGCGGGCCGGGTAGAGACGCTCGCGCGCGTCTCGTGCCTGCTCGACCTGGGCGTCGGGTTCCACGCGCTCGAGACGGGTCGTGGCAACGCGGAGACCGCCCTCGTCCTGCAGGCCGGTCTGACGCGGCGCGAAGCGAGCGCCCGGGCGCGCGACGTCGCGGAGTTTGCCGATCTCGGCGAGTTCTTCGAGCGTCCGATCCGCACCTACTCCGACGGCATGCGCCTCCGGCTCGCGTTCGCGACCATCACCGTCCTCGACCCGGAAGTGCTGATCACCGACGAGATTCTCGCGGTCGGCGACGACGGCTTCCAGGAACGCTGCAACGGCTGGTTCGATCGCTTCCTCGGACGTGGCGGCGGGCTCGTCCTCTGCTCGCACGATCTGGGGCAGATCCAGCGTCTCTGCGATCGCACGCTGTGGCTCGACGGCGGCGTCGTGTGCGAGATCGGTGATTCCCGAGACATCGTGCGGCACTACCGCGAGGCGATGGGCACCGCGGCTGCAGGTGGCGAGGAGGGCGGCGGTGACGCGGGTCGGGTGCATGCCGTCGGGCATGCCGCGGGACTCGCGTTCGAGGTCGTGGACCTTCGCCTCGAGCGCGAGGACGGGGGGGACGCGCGTCTCCTGCCGCGCGACGCGACGATCCTGGTGACCGCCGACGTGCACGCTCCCGCCGGCGTCCCGCAGATCTGCATCGGCATCACGCGCGACGACCTGACTCCGGTGTACGGCGTCGCGAGCGACATGGACGGCGCGCGGCCCGTGGATCTCGGCTCGGGCCGCCATCGCTACCGGCTCCGCTTCCCGCGCCTGCCGCTCACCGCCGGCACCTACCGGCTACGCGCGCACGCGCTCGACGAGACCGGAACGCGGCTGTACGACACCGTCGAGCTCACCTTCGGCGTGGAGGGCGACGATGAGGACGCAGGCTTGATCCGGCTCGCTGGGACCGGAGCAGCCCGGGGTGCGCGATGACGACCGCGATCGTGATCGCGGCGCGCACGACACGATCGGGATCGCGCCGATGATCGCGGGCCTCGAGCGGCTCGTGCGCACGGGCGTCACGTCGTGACGGATTCGGTGGCCGCGCTCGGCCCGCTCGCGGTGGTGGCACTCGTCGCGGCGATCGCGGTGCTGCGACCGTCGTGGACCTTCCCGCTCGTCATCGTCGCGGCGCCGCTCCGGTTGCCCGTCTTCCCGGAGGTGGAGCTCGCGACGCTGGCCCTCGTGGGCGCGGCCGCAGGTCGCCTGCCCGCCATCGTGGCGACGCTCGCGAAGCAACCCGGGCTCACCGCCGCGACACTGGCGTTGCCGCTCTGGTTCCTGCTGTCCGCAGTGTGGGCGCGGCAGGCGACGTTCGTCCTCCCTGCTGCGGCAAGGTGGCTCACGGTCTGGCTCGCCTTCGCCCTCGCCGCGTCCGACGACACGCTGTCGCCGCGGCGTGTGGTGCAGGCGGCGCTCGTCTCGATGGTCCCCTCCGCCGCGTGGGCCTTCGCCGAGCGTCTCCGGCTCGTCGCGCCGCTGGGTGACGAGCGCATCCTGCGCAACCGCGCGATCGACCTCGTGTTCATGGTGCGTGGCCGGGCGCTCTTCTGGCATCCGAACAGGCTCGCCGAGTTCGCCGAGCAGATCGGGTTGCTACTCGTCGGCATCGGACTCGGCGGGACCGCGCGCTCGCTCTGCGGCGCCGGAGTGCTGGTCGCGATGCTCGGCGTGTGGGCAACCGACTCGAAGGCCGGTATGGCGACGATGATCGGCGGGACCCTGGTCGTCACGGCGTGGCTCCGCATGTCGACCGCGGCGCGGCGGCGTGCTGCTCTGGGCGGTGCCGCGGCGCTCGTCGCGGCCGCGCTCGGCGTTGCGTACTGGGCCTTCGTCGCGCACGGCGGCGTCGGGACGCGGTGGATCGTCTACCGTTACGCGTGGAGCTTGTTCGTCGAGCACCCGGTCCTAGGGATGGGCGGCGGCAACTGGGCGCTCGCCATCGGATCGGCGCCGCTCGGCGTGAGCCGCTTCTGGTTCCGCTCGCACGCGCACTCGCTGCCGCTGCAGCTCGCGGTGGAGGTCGGGCTCGTCGGTGTCGCCCTCGCGGGGCTCCTGTTCGTCGCGCCGCTGTGGGTGGCGTGGCGCCGGCTCCCGTCGACCGCCGAGGCATGGCGCGGCGTCGCGCATGGCGCGATCGCGGGTGTCCTGGGCCTGCTCGGCCACAACCTGGTCCACTACTTCCTTCGCGACGCGGCCGACGGCATCGTGACCGGCCTGCTGCTCGGTCTCGCAGTCGGAGCATCGGCTCGCCGCGATGCCGCGACCGTCGCCGTGCGCGACGTGGCCGTGCCCGCGGCCGGCTGAGCGCGTGCGTCTCGCGATCGTCGGCCCGCTGCATCCCCTGCGCGGCGGCATTGCGCTGCACGGTGCGGAGATGGCGATCGCGGCGCACGCCGCCGGACACGACGTCCGCGTGCTGTCGTACTCCCGGCTCTACCCGGGGATCGTCTTCCCCGGCCGGACGCAGCTCGACCCGGATCCGGAGCCGGCGGCGCTGTGCGCGATCGAGCGCGGGGCGCTGCTGGATTCGTGCGCGCCCGCGAGCTGGCGTCACGCGGCGAGGTGGC
>VGTK01000003.1 GCA_016874715.1 Deltaproteobacteria bacterium
GGCCGCCCTCGCCGCCGCGCGCGACGCCGGTCGGAGGCGCCGCCCGCACCTCAGCGCTCCTCGATCCGCGTGCGCAGCGCCGCGGCGCCGCGCAGGGTCGTGGTCTCGGCCATCGTGCCCGACCGCTCGGTGACCTCGAGGTCACTCGTGACGAGTCGGACGCGGGCTCGCTTGGCGTCGTCGAGCACGCCGCCCGGACCCGTCAGCTCGCTGCCGTCGGCGGCGAAGAAGCGGAAGCGGAGCCCGCTCGAGCGGACGGTGGCTGCGATACCGGTCGACTGGGTACCGAGCCAGCGGACCAGGCGTCCGCCGCCGCTCGACGACCACGCGAGCGTCACGCGCTCCGCGGTTGCCGGGTCGACGCCGCCGTCGCCGTCGCGGTCGGCGCCGAGGACCATCCGGCCGACCTCCGCCCTGCCCAGCGCTTCGACGCCGGAGCGCCTCGGGTCGCCCCCCGCCGTCGCGACGTCCCGCGACGCGACGGACAGCGCCCACGCGGCACCGCCGAGCGACCCGAGACGCACCTGCAACCCGCGCGCGACACGGGCGTGAACGCGCAGCAGCTCGATTCCGGCGACCAGCACCAGCGCTCCGACCATGCTCGCGACCAGCAACTCCACCGCCGCGAAGCCGTCCGTCCGACGCAGCCGGCTCACGGCAGCACCGCCCCGGACGGCACCGCCGCGACCAGAGTGAGCAGCGTCGTGCGCGGCCGGTCCCAGCGCGCCGTCACCTCGAGGCGCGTCAGGCCGGGCGCGGGGGCAGCGGCGATGACGCGCCAGATGCGCGTCACCGGCACGCCGTCGAGCTCGGTTCCGTCGTTGCCGCCGGCGCGCGCCGGCGGCGTCGCGGCGATCAGCTCCTCGAGCTTCTCGGTCGCGACGGCGAGCCCGACGGCCTCGGCGTGCGCCGCGCGCTCGAGGCGCAGCATCGCGACCGCGCCGAGCGTCGCGACGATGCCCGCGGACACCAGCAGCCCCGCCGCGGCGAGCACCTCGATCAGCGTGAACCCGTCCTCGGAACGCCAGCGCATCGTCCTCACTCCACCGTCACGCGGCCGCGCTGGTTGAGGACCACGCGCCGGCGCGCGTCGCCGACGCCGAGCGTGAACGTGGCGTTTTCGGCGAGCCCCGACGGAAAGAAGCGCACGTCGCCGCCCGAGGTCGCGCTCGCGAAGAACGTGCGGCCCGGCAGCGGCTCGGCGGACGCGTCGCCACCGAGCGGCGCGAGGACGAATCGCGTCGCGCCGTCGAGCCGGAGGCGCCACGCGCGTCCCTCGCTCAGGGCGGCGGTCCGGCCGCGCGCGAGTGCCGAGGCGAACTGCACGGCCGCCGAGCGCAGCGCGACGGTATCGAGCAGGTCTGCGGCGCGGGGCCACGCCGTGCCGACGAGGATGCCGGCAACGGCGAGCACCACGACGGTCTCGACGAGGCTCGCACCGCGCTCCGCACGCCCTGCGCGGGCGGCGGCGATCGTTCTACGTTCCATCGCTCGCTCCTGCACCGCCGAGGGACGGCGGCGACCGGATCGAGGGCTCGAGGGGAACGCGTCTCTAGCGCGCTGCCGTGGCGGGTCGCCAGTGCAGCAACGTCAAAGAAGCGTGGACAGGTACCAACGGATGATGCCGTCGCCCCAGACGAGCGAGACCATCGCCCCCATCGCGAGGAACGGTCCGAACGGGATCGCGAGCCTGGTGTCGCCGCCGCGCGCCAGCATGACGCCGACGCCGATCACCGACCCGATGAGCGACGCGAGCAGCAGCGTGAGCAGCACGCCCTGCCAGCCGAGAAACGCCCCGATCATCGCCAGCAGCTTGATGTCCCCGCCGCCCATGCCCTCGCGCCCGGTCGCCAGCGCGTAGCCCCACGCGACCAGCCAAAGGATGCCGCCGCCGACCAGCGTTCCGACGGCCCAGCTCTGCAGCGGGGCCCAGCGCACCTCCGGCGGCGCGGACCAGGCGCTCACCAGCGCCAGCGCGAGCGCCACGACGATGCCGGGCAGCGTGACCCGGTCGGGGATGATGCGGTAGTCGAGGTCGATCCAGGTCACGACCAGCAGGGAGCAGGCGAAGTAGAACGCGAATGCGAGGCCGATCCCCCAGCCGAACTGCAGCGACAGGCCGAGCAGCATCACGCCGGTCAGCGCCTCGACGATCGGGTAGCGGATCGAGAACGGCTCGCCGCAGCCACGGCAGCGGCCGCGCAGCAGGATCCAGCTCAGGACCGGGATGTTGTCGTACCAGGGGATCACGCGCTGGCACGTCGTGCAGTGTGAGCGCGGTGCGACGACCGACTCGCCGCGCGGCAGGCGGTGGATCGCCACGTTGAGGAAGCTGCCGGTCGCGGCACCGAGCGCGAGCGCCATGCCGTCGAGCATCAGTTGGTGTCCTTCCATGGTCCCGCGGCACGCCCCGCATCGGCGATACTACGCGGCGGCCGTCCGTTCACTCCACGCACCGGACGGCTCATCCGCGCACGTCCGGTCCTGCGCTCCGAGGCGCGCGGCCGCCTGCTTGCGGTCGAGCTCTTCGCTCGGCAGGCGAACGTCGCCGCGCGAGGCGTCGAGCGCCATCAGCTCGTCGCGCAGAGCGGCCGCCCGGGCGAGGTTGCCGCGCCGCAGCGTCGCCGCGAGGAGCCCGACGCGCGCCTGCACGCCGCTGCCGTCCGCTTTGAGCGAGCGGACAAACAGCTCGCCGCTGCCGTCCGCTTTGAGCGAGCGGACAAACAGCTCGCCGCTGCCGTCCGCTTTGAGCGAGCGGACGAACAGCTCGCCGCCGCGATCGACGCGCCCGGCGTCGAGCTCCAGGAACCCGAGCGTGTCCAGGCTCGGCGCGAACCCCGGATCGAACTCGAGGGCGCGTGCGAGCCATGCGCGGCCTTCGACCTCGTCGCCTTCCGCGAGCTCGATGAGCGCGATGCCGTGCACCGCGTGCATGTGCGTCGGGTGAATACGCGGCGTCTCCAGGAAGCTCTCACGCGCCGCGGCGTGCGCGCCCGCACGCAGCAGCTCGTTGCCGAGCCCCGCGTGCCCCCAGGCGCTCTCGGGCGAGGTGTGCACCTCGTAGAGGAACAGCGTCCGGTTGTCGTGCCAGATCTCGCCGTGCGCGACGCTCAGGCTCGCGTACAGCGCCACCACGGCCGTCGCCGCGACATGCCGGAGCGGCGCGCTCGGGAGCCGCAGCAGCGCCCAGGCGAGCAGCGCGAAGATCGCGACGCTCGGCAGGTACGAGAGCCGATCCGCGAACACGACACCGATCGGCAACGCGATGTTCGACGTGATCGCGAAGCTCGCGAAGAACCATCCGCCGACGAAGAGCCAGAGGCGAGAGCTGCGCCGGAGGCCGACCAGCGTCATCGCGAGCACGGCGCACGCGACTGCAAGGTAGGCGATCGACTCCGGGGCGGCGAGGTCGCGCAGCATGCCGCGCGTCGCCGAGCTGCAGTCGGCGCTGAGCCCGCGCGGCGCGAAGAGGATCGCGACGTAGCGGCCGAGCAGCGCGAACGCGCGCAGCATGCGGTGGAGGGGTCCGAGCGTGACGAGCCAGTTGTCGATCGGCGCGATCACGGAGTCGCCGAGGACGCGCGTCAGGACACGGCTGCGCAGGAAGAACCAGATCGCCGACGCGAGCACGAGCGCCACGATACCGAAGCGCGCATCGCTCACCAGGGCGCGCCAGAAACGCGGACTGCGAACGCCGACGTCGAGCAGAGTCGCATCGCGGCGGGTCGCGACCAGCACCGGCAGGAGCAGGAAGAGCGTCACGGCGCTCTCCTTCGAGGGCAGTGCGCCGAGGAAGAGCAGCGCGCCGGCAGCGACGCGTGCGCAGGCCTCGGCCGGTCCCCAGCGGCGCCCGCCCGCCGACGGCAGCACCGCGAGCAGCCCGGAGAGCCCGCACACCGTGACCAGGAGCTCGATGCGGTTCGCGATGCTCGCCACGGCCTCGACGTGCACCGGGTGCACCGCGAAGAGCAGCCCGGCGAGCGCCGCGACCCGATCGTCGAGCACCCGGCGCACGCAGAAGTACGCGAGCACGGAGGGTGCCACGTGCAGCAGCACGCTCGTCAGGTGGTAGAGCCAGGGATCTTCGCCGGCGATCGCGAAGGTCAACGCATAGGTGAGGGTCGGCGGCGGACGGTAGACGTAGCCCGGCCAGGTCTCGCGGCCGAAGATGTCGACCGCGCCGGCGAGGCTCCGGATGAAGACGTTGTTCCGGACCTGGATCTGGTCGTCGAGGGGATAGCCGGCGTCGAGCGTACCGGCGTAGACCAGCACGGCGGCGATCGCGATGCCGGCGGCGGTCCACCATGGGCCCGACCGGACTGCGCCCGCGTCCTCCGGGCTCGCGTTCACGCCGCGTGCGTCCCGCTCTGCGCGCGCACCGTGTCCGCACGCCGCAGCTCGCGGACGCCCCCTTCGCGCTCCTCGTGCACGAGGAGGCTGGTCGCGACCCACGATATCAGAGCGAGCAGTGCGCCGGCGTAGCCGTCCACCGCGTAGTGCCAGCCCAGCGCGATCGAGCCGACGAAGGTGATCGCCACGAGAGCCCAGAGCGCCAGCGACACCGCGCGCCAGCGCGAGGTCGCGATAGCGAACAAGGTGAGCACACCGACGTGCAGGCTCGGCAGCGCGGCGACGCCCTGGTACAGCTTGACGGTGTAGAAGCTGGGGTCGGTGCGGAAGCGCACGTAGTCGCGCATCAGCAGCTCCTGCAGATACGTCGCGTACGGCGCCTGGTCGAGCCAGAAGCGGCTCGCCTGGTAGTAGACCGGCCCGAGGCTCGGCCACGCGACGTACATCGCACCGCCGAGCATCCAGACGAGGCAGTAGGCGAAGAAGAATCGGCCCCGCAGCGGACGCAGCGGCTTCGCCACCAGGAACATCAGTGGAACCACGGCCTGCGCCGGGTAGTAGAGCAGGTACGCGCGATCGAGCCACGGCAGGAGCCCGTACTCCGACGCGAGCGTGCTCGCGACGACGGCGGGGTCGATCCCGAAGTGCAGCAGGTTGTCGAGCCGCCACAGCGGTGAGTCGTAGAGGCGCTCGTTGATCGCCGGGATGAACTGCTTGAGGTTCACGAACATCATGATGGTCGCGTTCACGACCGCCATCGCCACGACGAGCTCGAGGAAGAACGACGGCGACAGCACGAAGCGCCGGCAGCGCTGCCACGTCTCGCGCTCCTGCCCCGCGTACGCGAGCAGGCAGCCGATCATGAGCGGGCCGTAGGTGACCAGGAAGATCCACCGCGCCTGCTGCCGCAGGTGGCCGACCGGCCAGTGGACCGGCAGCCCGACCGAGGCCGCGACGACGTAGCCGATCGCCACGTAGGCAGCGGCGAGCACGATGCAGCGCCCGACCCAGCCGTCGCACGCGCGCTCGACCGCTCTCGCGAGCCCGAACCCGTCGCGTCGCCGACGCATTCCGGCGAGCGCGATGCTACCCGTTGCGGGATCGGACGAGAGCCCCGGTCTCATTCCCCACCTCCACGACGAAGCCATCCGCGACGAAGTCCGCCATCGCCTGGCGCGCCCGTGCCGTCGTGGGCGCGTCCGGGATCACGAGCATGCAGCGCGCCGCGGCACAGCCACGCCCCTCGGCCCAGTCCTCCATCGCGCACAGTTCCCTCCGCTTGAGCTTGTCCGGCGCGCGCCACGCGGCGAGCGGCAGATAGGCGAGCGGAACGACCGCCGCCCCATCGCACGCCGCGTCGTGTGCGATCGCCTCCACTGCATCATCGGCCAGCTGCGCGTGGTCCTCGAATGGACGGAGCATGATGCGCTCCCGCCAGCGCTGATCGGCCATCCGATCGCCGAGCAGTGCCGCGACCAGCGCCGCGGCGAACGCGGCCCGCAGCGGCGGCCCCACCGGCAACCGGCTCGCGAGCCACACCGTCGCCGAAGCCGCGAACACCGACAGCACCAGGGCCAGCGGCCAGAAGAAGCGCGTGAACACGATCATCGGCTGCACCATGGCGAGCGCCAGGTAGGCGCACGCGAGCAGCAGCGGAACGACCAG
Organism: Deltaproteobacteria bacterium; assembly: GCA_016874715.1. Lineage (GTDB taxonomy): Bacteria > Desulfobacterota > Binatia > UBA12015 > UBA12015 > VGTK01. The sequence goes on from VGTK01000003.1 coordinate 6,016, forward strand.
CACCGGGCGTAGCGCGTCGCTGGCCCCCGCGGGTGGGCGGAGCACGTAGAGCGCCATGCCGAGCACGACGAGCGGCCAGGTGTGCGCGAACAGCGTGCCGCCGAACCACTCGCGGACCAGCAGCGCGAGCGTGTCGCCGAAGCCGAGAACCTTCGCCTCGGCGACGCGGACGAACAGCTGGTGCTGATCCGGCAGCGACGGCATCGCCAGCAGCGACCAGAGGGGACGTGCCTCGAGCAGCGCGTCGAGAGCCATGGCCGAGGGCAGCGCGAGCAGCGGCAGCGCGCATGCGAGCGCGCGACGGAGGCGCGTCGTGCACGGCACGAACGGCAGCACCGCGATGCAGGCGAGCGCGGGCGGCTTGCCGAGCGCCGCGAGCAGGATCATCAGCGACGCCGTCAGCGCGGCGCGGCGCTGCAGCGCCGCGACCGCGCCGAGGACCGCCACCCCCACTGCGAGGTCCACGCTGGAGCGCAGCGTGAGCACCCCGCGCATCGGATCGAACACGTAGAGCAGCACCGCGAGCACCGCGACGGTCGTCCCGAAGCTGCGTCGCGCGATCCCGTAGAGGAGCGCGCCCCCGGCCGACGCGATCGCGATGCTGACTACGAGCGCCAGACGCGGACTCGCGAGCGGACCGAAGAGCAGCATCGGCAGCAGCTTCGGAACGGTGTACCCGAAGGCGACCGGCGTCCCCGCGCGCAGGTCGCGCCAGTAGGCGAGGTAGGAGAGCAGGTCCGCATCGAGGTAGGCCGCCGGAAAGACGAAGGCGAGCACCACGCTCTGCACCGCAACGGCGAGTGCTGCGAGCAGCAGGCCGGTGAGCCGGCCCGCCCGCGCGGTACCTGCCTCCACCGTCAAGGGAAGACCGTCTCGTTGCGCGGAAAGTCGAACCGGTTGCCGATCGACGCGAGGCGCCCGAGCGCCTGGTCGTTGGACGGCGAGCGGCGGACGAAGATCAGCGACGCCGGATCCGAGTACACGTTCTCGAAGTCCGGGTGCGTGAAGAGCCGCGGGTGGATGTTGCGCCAGCGCTGCACGACGACGACGTCGGTCGGGTAGGCGTCGAGCAGACGGGCCCAGCCGTCGGTGCCGTGCATGAAGGCGAAGTAGTCGGCGATCACCTGCGGCGGATAGACCGCCTCGAAGCGGCCGTCGATGAAGACGCGCGCGTCGGGCGCGAGCTTCGCGATCGTGTAGGCGCCCCACTCGAACGGCATCGCGACGTTGCCGCCGATCCCGTGCGTACGCATGAACTCGACCGCGTCGATCGGGTAGTCCATGCGCCCGAAGCGGATGTCGAGCCCGTCGCGGGCGATCTTCGCGCCGAAGCCGTGCAGCTGGACGAGCGCGATCGCGATCGCACCGCACGCGGCGGCAGCGAACACCGTGCGCCGCGGCGCGAGCGACGGCCAGCGCTCGAGGGTCCGGCGGCGGACCTGCTCGAGCCCGACGACCAGCAGCGGTGCCACCGCGATGCCGAACAGCACCGTGTGCCGCTGGTGGCGGAATGCGAGCACTGCCGTGACCGCGAGGAACGGGATCATCCACGCCAGCAGCACCCGGGCCTGCGCGCCGTGACGCCGCGCCCGCCACGCGATGGCGGCGGAGATCACGGCGGCGGCGCAGGCGACCTTGAACCGCAGGAACTCCGTCGTGAACAGCGAGACCGGATACCACTCGGTGATCTCGCCGTGCATGTCGAGCGTCTCGGCGAGGTAGGTGTACAGCTCGAGACCGTACGGATTGGCCAGCGGGGCGGCGAGCGCCAGGAGCCCGACGCACGCCACGGCGACCACCTGCTGCGGCTCGAGGTCCGTCGCCACGCCGCGCAGGCGCTGCAGCAGCGTCGCGCCGATGCGCGTCGCGCAGTAGACGCCGAGCAGACCCAACCCGACGAGAAAGCCGCCGTGCAGATTGGCCCACGCGAGGGTCATCGGGGGTAGCGCCGCGAGCTCGATGGGCAGAGCGGCACCGCTCTCGAGACGACGATCGGCGCGCAGCAGCATCGCGACCTCCAGCGCCAGAAAGACCATGGTGAAGAGCTGCGGGCGGAACGTGGCACCTGGTCCGATCACCGCGAGCGACGCGATGAGCGCGGCCGCGACGGTGAGCGGGTGCGGTGGCTCGTCGGGTGCCGCGCACTCCGCCGTCCGCCGGATCGCGTCGAGCATGGCGAGCAGCATCACCGCCGACAGCACCAGCTTCAGGACCACCAGCGAGGCCGATCCTCCGAGCGCGAACAGGCTTGCGAACACCAGGTCGGTGAGCCACTCGTGATCGTAGAACGGCGCGCCCGGCGCGGTGTACGAGAAGACGTCCTCGCGCGGCAGCCCATGCCCGTCGAGGATCATCTGCCCGTAGCGGACGTGGCCCCAGAGGTCCGGGTCCGCGACGTTGCCCCCGAGGAAGTGCAGGGCGCTCGCCGCAACCAGACACGCACCGAGCCAGACCACCCGGCTTCGGCCGCCAACGCGCTCCAGGGGGTTCGTCACTCTCGTCCTCGAGGTGCTGCGGTGGGTGACACGAAAACGGCGCCGGCCCCTTCGAGCCGGCGCCGCATCATCCGACGTAGCTAGGCGCGCATCACGGCGCGTTCTGCAGACCGCCGTTGCCCGAATCCCAGTTGAACGTCTTGTTGCCGCTCGTGTGGAAGGCGCTGGCCGTGAAGGCCGAGCTCGACGGCTGGATGCTGATGGTGACGCCCGGCGACTGCTTGAAGCCGGTCAGGGTAGTCGGATCGGTCGAGCTCGTGTACGCCGCGTTGGCCGCGAAGTACGCCTCCTCGGCCGTCGCGAGATTGCGCAGATCCGACGAAGCGCGGGCGTTGAAGCCCTGAGCGCGATACGCAGAGAACTGCGGAATCGCGATCGCCGCCAGAATGCCGATGATCGCGACAACCACCAGAAGCTCGATCAACGTGAAGCCTTTCTCGTTCCTCATAGTTCCGACCTCCCGGTCCCATTGGCGCCTCGCCTCGCGGTGGCGCTGCCCGAAGACTTTCGTCGCACTCGAGTGTGCGACTGCTGGCCGGCGATAGGAGCAAGCGAAATGCCACGTCGCCTCGCGCACCGGGCGTCACCGCGCCCCCGGAGAATTCTACGGTTTTCACGGATCGTCCGGCGGCCCGACGTCGCCGCGACGGTACCGGTGCGGTGTGTCCTTGCCGCTCTCGACCAACCGGTGACGCAACACGCCCGTCACGAGAGTAACGCTGCCACGTAGCGGCACGCTGCACGCAGCCGGACGAGAACTCGACGCGTTCCGCCCAACCGACGCAACGACACCGCACACGGCGCAGCCGGAGGTCGAACCCCGCGACGCATCCGCCCGCGCAAAGCCGAAAGCAAGCGTCAGAGCGCGGCATCGAGCGCGGAGAGTGGGGCCCCGACGGGCTCGACCCGTCGGGGCGAGGGGGCGCGTGCCCCCTCGTCGGACACCGCGAGCACCGCGAACGCCGCGCGCCACCCCGCGCGCCCGGCGCGCGGCCGAGCGAAGCGAGCGCGGGGAGTGGGGCCCCACGCGGCTCCGCCGCGTGGGGCGAGGGGGCGCGTGCCCCCTCGTCGCGATGGGCACGCGTGCCCCCTCGTTGAAATCAGTGCCCGGGCGACAAGCGCGACCGCATCATGTCGTCGTTCTGCGCATCCAGCCCGTACTTCTGCAGCCGGTGGCGGAACGAGCGGTAGTTGATGCCGAGCAGCGTCGCGGCCCTCTTCTTGACGCCGGCCGCCCGCGCGAGCGCCGCGAGTAGCGCTTCCTTCTCCTGGCGCTCGAGCTGGTCGTCGAGGCTCGCGCCGTCGCCTTCGTCGATCGGCAGCAGGACGGGCGAGTTCAGCTCACGCAGCATGCCACCCGCCACGCAGGACGGCACGTCGTCGGCACCGGACGCGATGCCGGGACCGTCGTCCTCGTCGTCCACCGGGTCGAAACGGCCCTCGCGCGGCGGTTCGATCACGACCGGACGCGTGCCGCCTGCATCGCGGACCGAGTCCGGCAGGTCGTGCGTACGGATCGCGTCCCCGTCGGCCAGCGTGGTCGCGTGCTCGATGACGTTCTCGAGCTCGCGCACGTTGCCCGGGTAGCGGTAGCGCAGGAGCTGCTGCATGGCGCGCCCCGCGACGCGGGAGACCGGCTTCGCGTGCCGCACCGCGGCGGTGCGCACGAAGTGCTGGATGAGACGTTCGAGGTCACCCTCGCGGTCGCGCAGCGGCGGCAGGTGAATCGCGATCACGGCGAGGCGGTAGTAGAGGTCCTCGCGGAACTGACCGGCCTTCACGAGGTCTTCCAGCACGCGGTTCGTCGCCGCGACGACGCGCACGTCGACCGCGAACGGCGTGTTGCCGCCGACCGGCATGACCATGCGGTCCTGCAGTACGCGCAGCAGCCGTACCTGCATCTGCAGCGGCAGCTCGCCGATCTCGTCGAGGAAGATCGTCCCGCCGTGGGCCCGCCGGAAGAGTCCGGGCCGGTCCGCGACCGCCCCGGTGAAGGCGCCGCGCACGTGCCCGAACAGCTCGCTCTCGATCAGATTCCCGGGGATCGCACCGCAGTTGACGACGACGAACGGTGCGTTCGCCCGGGCACTCCGGCGGTGGATGGCGCGCGCGACCAGCTCCTTGCCGGTTCCGCTCTCGCCGGTGACCAGCACCGTGGCGTCGGCGCGCGCGACCCTGTCGACGAGCTTCGAGACCGTGCGCATCGCGGCGCACGAGCTCACGATGCCGTCGCGCTCGTCGTCGCTGGGCTCGCAGTCCTGCGCGTCGCCGACGTCGGCGGACGCCTCCTCACCGATCAGCAGCGCCGCGCTCTCATCCTGCGCGATCCGCTCCTCCAGTTCCTGGATGCGCGTCACGTCCTGCAGCAGCACGATCTCGCCGATGCGATTGCCATAGGTGTCGAAGAGCAGCGTGCGCTTGATGCGCAGGCGCGACGACGCGCCGTCGGGCGCGCGATACTCGCACTCGCGCAGCTCGCTGCCGGGGTCCTCGTCCTCGGATGTGACCAGCATCGGCACGAGCCAGCTCACCTCGCGTCCGAGGATCGACGACAGGGGGAGTCCGAGAATCTGCTGACACGCGGGATTCGCCGAACGCACGCGCCCGACCGGGTCCGCCACGAGCAACCCGCTCTCCAGGCCGTTCGCCAGCGCCCGCTGCAGCCCCTCGAGCCGGCTGACCTCGTGGTCGCGCAGGGACAGCTCGTGCTCGGTCGTCGCGAGACGACGGGACAGCGAGCCGATCAGCACCGCGGCGAGGACCAGGCAGGAGGTGCCGAGCAGCGCGGGGGCGACCACGTCGATCAGGATCCCGTCGCGCGCACCGATCAACGCCGCCTGCTGCACGAGCAGGCACACGTATGCCCCCGACGACGCGAGCGCGCTCACCAGCGCGCCGCGCATGAGCAGCAGGCCGGCCGCATTCGCGATCGCGAGCACGTAGAAAATCACCAGCGGCGAGCCCACGCCGCGCGCGAGCACGATGGCACCGGTGAGGAGCAGGACGTCGAAGACCGCCTGCAGGTATGCGAACGCGTGCAGCCGCCGCACCCCGCGCACGGCAAGCGCCGACCCGACGGTGAGCACGTACGCGACGATCACCGCCAGGTAAGCCCGGTTGCCGATCACGCGCGCGCCGTCCGACCACGTGAGGTGGTACGCACCGGCGCCGGCGAGGAAGACCGTGACGACGAGGACGCGGGCGAGCAGCAGTACCCGCAGGCGCTCGCGGAGCATCTCCTCCCGGGAGGACGTCCTCGCGGTGTCGCTCATGAGCCGAGGAGCGAGCCGAGCTGGAAGATCGGCAGATACATCGAGACCACGAGGCCACCGATGATCGTGCCGAGCACGACGATGACCAGCGGTTCCATGAGCGCGGTGAGGTTGTTGACCGCGACGTCGACCTCCTCCTCGTAGAAGTCCGCGATCTTCTGCAGCATCTGGTCGATGGCGCCGGTCATCTCGCCGGCGCCGATCATCTGACAGACCATCGGCGGGAAGACACCGCTCTGCGAGAGCGGCTCGAGCATCGTCCGGCCCTGGCTGATGCTCTCCCGGATCATGAACCCCGCGCGCTCGACGACCTTGTTGCCCGCGGTGCGCGCGGTGATGGTCAGCGAGTCGAGAATCGGCACGCCCGACGAGACCAGCGTGCCCAGCGTGCGCGCGAAGCGCGCGATCGACGCCTTGCGAATCAGATCGCCGATGATCGGGAGGCGAAGTAGCAGGCGGTCGATCGCGAGCCGCCCGCGCTCGGTCCTGTACGTCTGACGGATCGCGACGACGATGAGCACCGCCGTCAGCCCGATCCAGTGCAGCGTGGAGATCACGAAGTTCGAGATGTTGATGACGATCTGCGTCGGCAGCGGTAGCGCCTTGTCGAAGCTCGCGAAGAGCTCGGCGAAGACCGGGATGACGAACACCAGCAGGATCAGCGTGACGACGACCGCGACGGTGATGATGGTCGCGGGGTAGATCATCGCGCCCTTGATCTTCCGCTTGAGGGACATCATCTTCTCCATGTAGATGGAGAGGCGTCCCAGGATGGTGTCGAGGATGCCGCCGACCTCGCCGGCCTGCACCATGTTGACGTAGAGCTCGTCAAAGGTCTTCGGGAACTTCCGCAGAGCGTCGGACAGCGTCGACCCCGCCTCGACCGATTCCTTCACCTCACGGACCTGCGCGCCGAACGTCTTGTTGTCCGACTGCGACGCGAGAATTTCGAGGATCTGCACCAGCGGCATGCCTGCGTCGATCATGGTCGTGAGCTGGCGGGTGAAGACGACGACGTCCTTCGACTTGACGGTCTTCCGGAAGCCGGGGATCGAGACGTCGCGGTCGAGCCCCTTGCCGCGCTCGCGGATCCTGTTCGTGTTCGGCTGGATGCGCTGCGCACGAAGACGGTTGATCACCGCCTCGCGCGACGGCGCCTCCATGTTCCCGCGCAGGACCTTCCCGCTCGCGGTACGCCCTTCGTAGGCGAATACCGGCATTCGTGTCTCCTATTCCCTCGAGGGCGCCTGCGCCCCCTCGCCCCGACGGGCCAGGCCCGCCGGGGACCCGCTCCCCGCGCTCGCGGCGCTCGGCCGCGCGCCATGCGCGCGGAGTCCGGCCTGCGTCACGTCCCTCGTCCCCGCGCGTTCCCTGGTCAGCGGCCCGCGAGGGTGATGCGACCCGCCGGGGCGGCCATGCTGGCCTTCCCGCCGCCGAGCATCTGCTTCAACTCCTCGGGCTCGGTCGCCGCCTCGAGCGCCGCCTCCTGCGTGATCAGCCGCCGCGACACGAGGTCGAGCAACGACTGCGACATCGTGACCATGCCCCACTTCTGCTGTCCGACCTGCATCTGCGAGTAGAGCTGATGCACCTTCTCCTCGCGGATCAGGTTCCGGATGGCGGGGTTCGGAATCATCAGCTCGCAGGCCATGACGCGCCCCTGGCCGTCGGCCCGCGCGAGCAGCGTCTGCGACAGGACCGCCTCGAGCACCAGCGAGAGCTGTGCGCGCACCTGATCCTGTTGGCCGGCCGGAAAGACGTCGATGACGCGGTTGATCGTCTGGACCGCGGAGTTCGTGTGCAGCGTCGCGAACACCAGGTGACCGGTCTCGGCGATGGTCAGCGCCGCCTCGATCGTCTCGAGGTCGCGAAGCTCGCCGACCAGCACGACGTCCGGATCCTGGCGGAGGATGTGCTTGAGGGCCGCGCCGAAGCTGTGCGTGTCGGCGAACACCTCGCGCTGGTTGACGATGCACTTCTTGTGGTTGTGCAGGAACTCGATCGGATCCTCGACCGTGATGATGTGCTCGGCGCGCGTCTCGTTGATCTGGTCGATCATCGCCGCCATCGTCGTCGACTTGCCGCTGCCGGTCGGGCCGGTCACGAGCACGAGACCGCGCGGTAGCTTGATCAGGTTGTCGGCCGCGGGCGGGAGACCGAGCTTCGCCAGCGGCGGCGCCGTGTGCGGGATCGCACGGAAGACCCCGCCCACCGCGCCGCGCTGCAGGAAGAGATTGCCGCGGAAGCGGGACAGTCCTGCGACGCTGAAGGAGAAGTCGAGCTCGTTTTCCTCCTCGAACTTCTTCTTCTGCTGCTCGGTCAGGATGCTGTAGCAGAGCTGCTTGGTCATGTTCGGGGTGAGGTCCTCGAACGGCAGCGGCGCCACGTCGCCATGGACGCGGATCATCGGTGGCGATCCCGCGGTGATGTGCAGGTCGGACGCGCTCTGCGCGCTCATCTGCTCGAACAGCTCGTGCATCTGCATGCAAATCCCCCCTGTGAGGTGCTCGGCCGGCGCCCGACACCGGTCCGACGTGGGATGTGTGCAAGGCAGGTGCCACCGAAGACCGGACGGCAACCCTTTTCGTTACGCAGCTTTCCGCGATCGGCCCGGGTCAGGAGCGGCACACGAGAAACACCCGCGTTGCTCTCGTGACGCCCCGCCCCGCACAGCCGACGGCATGCGCGCCACTGCGCACGCGCGCCCGGGACTGCGGCCGCACGCTGCCCGGCATCGGCCCCGCCGCGGAGCTGCAGGGGTGTGGGCGAGCGCCGCGAGCGGGGGTCAGGAGGCTCCGCGCGGTTCCGCCGCGTGGCGGAACAGGGTGGCGGCCCCCTCTCCGCACTCAATCGCTCATCGTGACGCGCATCACTTCCTCGATGCTCGTCACGCCGTCCGCCACCTTCTCGATGCCGCTCTGCCGCAAGGTCTTCATCCCGTCGGCGATCGCCTGACGCTTCAGCTCGATCGCCGATGCCCCGCTCAGGATCAGCTCGCGCAGCGAGTCGGTCATGCCCATCATCTCGTACAGCGCGGTACGGCCGCGGAAGCCCGTGCCGCCGCAGTGCTGGCAGCCCGAACCGCGATACGCGGTGATCGCCTTCGCCAGCTCCTCGGGCACCCCGAGCTCGATCATCGCCTGGGCCGGCACCTCGTGCGGCTCGCGACACTTCGGACACACGACGCGCGCGAGTCGCTGCGCCATGATGAGGTTCACCGAGGACGCGATCAGGAACGGCTCGATGCCCATGTTGAGCATGCGGTTGATGGTCGAGGGCGCGTCGTTGGTGTGCACCGTCGAGAGCACGAGGTGGCCCGTGAGAGCGGCCTTCACCGCGATCTCGGCGGTCTCGAAGTCGCGGATCTCGCCGACCATGATGATGTCGGGATCCTGCCGGAGGAAGGCGCGCAGTGCGGTCGCGAAGTTGAGGCCGATGTCGTCGTGGACCTGCAGCTGGTTGACGCCGACCATGTTGTACTCGACGGGATCTTCGGCCGTGGAGATGTTGGTGCCGAGCTTGTTGAGCTCGTTGAGCGCCGCGTAGAGCGTGGTCGTCTTGCCCGAACCGGTCGGTCCCGTGACGAGAATCATCCCGTAGGGCTTGTTGATCGCCCCACGGAACAGCTCGATCGAGCGCTGGTCGAAGCCGAGCTTGTTGACGTCGAGCTGGACGTGGCTCTTGTCGAGCAGACGCATGACGACCTTCTCGCCGAACAGCGTCGGCAGCGTCGACACGCGAAGGTCCATCTCGTTGCCGTGCGCAAGCTTGACCTTGATGCGCCCGTCCTGCGGCAGGCGACGCTCCGCGATGTCGAGCGACGCCATGATCTTGATGCGCGAGATCATCGCGTTCTTCAGCTTGAGAGGTGGCTGCATGATCTCGTGCAGCACGCCGTCCACACGGAAGCGCACGCGCAGCATGCGCTCGTACGGCTCGACGTGGATGTCCGACGCCCGCTTCTTGATCGCGTCGGTCAGCAGCGCGTTGACGAGCTTGACGACGGGGGCTTCCTCGGTGGCCTTCTCGAGCTGCTGGAGGTCGACGTCCTCCTCGGTACGAACGACGTCGATCTCCTCGTTGCCGAGCTGCGAGAGCACGTCGCCGTAGCTGAGCGCGCGGTCGTAGTAGCGCTCGATCGCGCGCTCGATCGACAGCGGGCCCGCGATCGCCGCGCGAACGTCGAAGCCGGTGAGAAACTTGACCTCGTTGATCGCGACGAGATTCGACGGATCGGCCATCGCGAGCGTGAGCGTGCTGCGCGACAGGCTGACCGGCACGATGTGGTACTTGTTCGCCAGAACCGCGGGCAGGACGTCGATGACCTCGGTCAGGATGTCGAGCGCCGCCGGGTCGACCACCGGCAGGTGGTACTCCTCCTGCAGAACGGTCAGCAGCTCGGCCTCCGAGACGCCGCAGTGCTTGACCACGTAGGTGGTGACCGCTCCGCCCGACTCGCGCAGGCGGCCCAGAGCGACGCGGAGGTCGGCGGCCCCGATCACCCCCTGCTTCAGCAGCAGGTCCCCGACGCGGCTGGAGGCGCCCTGGGGCTGCGATCGCCCGTTCTGCTCGGGAGTGGGAGTTCTGGCAATCGCCTCCATGCGGTTCGACCTGGGAGACCTCGTCGCCGATGTCAGGCGCGCACCTCGCCCGTGCTCGGCGCGTGGTGCGTGAGCGTCCGGCGACGGCGCGAGACTGAACCAGCCTCGCTGGGGTTTGGATCTGCCCTGCATATCGGCGGGTCCGCGACGTCTCGTTACGACCGGGCGCAAAGAAAACGGGTCGCACGACATGCAGTGTGCGACCGCACCCGCGCCCTGGCGAGCGGGAGGTACCTCGAGGGCAGCGGGGAGGCTATGGCAGGCGTGACATCATCTGCGCCGGGGGGACGCCGGGCGCGCGCGTTCCGGCCGCGCAGCCGACGTCGCCGGCGCCCTGGCCGGCGACGCGGCAGAGCGCAACGCACGCCGCATCACCTCGAGCGGCGGCGAGACTCCGGTCCACAGCTCGAACGCGACCGCGCCCTGGTGCAGCAGCATCCCGAGGCCGTTCACACCCCGTCGTCGCGCACGATGCGCCGCCGCGAGGAACGGCGTGACGCGCGCGGTGTAGACGAGGTCGTAGAACAGGCAGCCGGCCGAGGTCGCGGCGAAGGCGAACGGCAGGAACGGCTCGCCGTGCATGCCCACGGGGGTCGTGTTCAGGACGACGTCGGCTGCCGCGAGGTGCTGCGCCGCGGACCCGCGCGCGTCGGCCAGCGCGTCGAGTCGCACGGCAAGAAGCCGCGCGCGCACGACCGGGCCGAGCTCGTCGAGCAGCGCCCGCGCCTGCTCGGCGCGGCGCGCCGCGACCACGACGGTCCGCGTGCGCCTCGCGAGCGCCACCACGGTCGCCCGCGCCGAACCGCCGGCACCGAGCACGATCGCGAGCTTTGCGCGCGGCGCGAGGCCGGATTCGTCGAGCGCGAGCGACAGACCCGGGACGTCCGTGTTGTCGCCGCGCAGCACACCGTCGCGGTTCACGATCGTGTTCACCGCCCCGGTCGCTCTGGCGACCGGCGAGAGCACGTCGAGGTGCGGAATCACCGCCTGCTTGTGCGGGATGGTGACGTTGAGACCGGCGAGCCCGAGCGCACGGACCGCGGCGACCGCGGCCCCGACGTCGTCGGGGCGCACACGGAACGCGCCGTACGCGAAGTCGAGGCCGAGCGCACGGAAGGCCGCGTTGTGCATCAGCGGCGAGCGCGAGTGGGCGATGGGGTCGCCGATCACCGCCACGATCCGCGTCGTCGCCGCCAGGGGAACCCGGGTCGCCGTCATGGCGGGCGTCTACACGCGCGGGCACGGGCGTAGCAACCGCCTCGCGACGCGCACGCACGGGCGTAGCAACCGCCTCGCGACGCGCACGCACGGGCGTAGCAACCGCCTCGCGACGCGCACGCACGGGCGTAGCAACCGCCTCGCGACGCGCACGCACGGGCGTCGCCAGCGTCTCCGCGCGGACGGGTGGTTCCCTGGACCGGCAAGGACGCTATACTCGAGGTTGCAGCTCGGAGGGACGGGGGCCAGACGCGGCGTGGAAATCCAGAAGATCCTCATAATGACCGGCGGTGGCGATGCACCGGGCCTCAACGCCGTCATCCGGGCTGCCGTGAAGCGAGCCATCACCGGCTACGACTGGCAGGTGATCGGCAGCATCGAGGCGTTCAACGGCGTGCTCGACGACCCGATGCGGCTCATCCCGCTCGACCTCGACTCCGTGCGCGGCCTGCTGATGCGCGGCGGGACGGTGCTCGGCACCAGCAACGCCGGGGGGCCGTTCGAGTTCCCGGTCCGGCATCCCGACGGCTCGATCGAAGCGGTCGACCGCTCGGACGAGCTGATCCGCAGGCTGCACCGCATCGGGGTCGATGCGGTGATCAGCATCGGCGGCGACGGCTCGCAGCGCATCTCGCAGGCGCTCTTCGAGAAGGGCCTGCCGATCGTCGGCGTACCGAAGACCATCGACAACGACCTCGACTCGACCGAGATGACCTTCGGCTTCCAGACCGCCGTCGCCACCGCGACCGACGCGATCGACAAGCTGCACACCACCGCCGAGAGCCACGACCGCGTGATGATCCTCGAGGTGATGGGCCGCGACGCCGGCTGGATCGCGCTCTGCTCCGGCATCGCCGGCGGCGCCGACACGATCCTGATCCCCGAGATCCCGTTCGAGGTCGACAACGTCGCCATGCACATCAAGCGGCGCCGCAAGGAGGGCAACCACTTCGCCATCGTCGTGGTCGCCGAAGGCGCCTTTCCGCGCGGCGGCACGGCCCTCACGGTGAAGGAGCGCAAGCCCGGGCAGCCGAACCCGATCCTCGGCGGCGTCGGAGCGTGGCTCGGCGGCGAGCTCGAGGCGCGCGGCTTCCACCAGACGCGCGTCTGCGTTCTGGGCCACCTGCAGCGCGGCGGCATCCCGTCGGCGATGGACCGGCTGCTGGCGACGCGGTACGGCGTGGCCGTGGTCGACCTGATCGCCGAGGGGAAGTTCGGCTACATGGTGGCGCTCAAGAGCGACGAAATCGTCGCGATCCCGATCAAGGACGCGATCAGCCGCTACCGCACGGTCGAGCTCGACCACAACATGACCAGGACGGCTCGCGGCCTCGGCATCTGCTTCGGGGATTGAATCGCCGGCAACGCGCAGGTCGCCGCTGCCGCCGATCGACCGGCCCGGCCACGAGCGAACCGCGGCGGAGAATCGCGCGAACGCCGCGCGGCGAAGGCATCCGGGGTGGGATTGAAGCCCCGGCACGGCGAGGATAAGCCGATCCGCTCCCGCCATGGAACGCGCGCGCTCGATTTCGACCCTGGTGACGGTGCTGGTCGCGCTGCTGCACGGCGTCCCCGTTCAGGCCGCGGCGCCGACCATCGGTGGGCGCGTCGAGGGTTACGGGATCGTGCGCTTCGACCGGTCGAGCCCGCGCCAGCGCCCGCTCGCGCGCATCGACCTGTTCGCCGAGCAGAAGGTCACCAGCGAGTTCCGCTGGAGACTCGCGACCATCGGACGCTGGGGCGGCACGATCGAGAACGCGAGCGGTGCGGGACTGATCGACTTCGGGCACAGCTTCCAGAACATCGACCCGTCGCTGCAGCTCGACGAGGCGTGGGTCGAGTGGGTCGACGCCGACTTCGAGCTGCGCGCCGGCAACCAGCGCTTCACCTGGGGCAAGCTCGACGGGCCCAAGCCGAACGACCTGCTGAGCCCGCTGCGCTTCTACGATCCCCTGGTCGAGCGCGAGAAGGATCAAAAGATCGCCGTGCCCGCCCTCACCGGCTCGTACTACTTCCCGTCGTCGTGGCGCGACGCCCTGCCCGAGGACGCGCGCCTGACGCTGGTCTGGCAACCGATCGCAGTGCCGTGGCTCTTCCCGGAGGCGGACGAGCGCTGGTTCCCGCCCGCGGCCGACACCGGTCCGCCGCTGCAGATCGCGAGCCTGCCGCCCGGCAGCGCCGACCCCTGCCCGTGCGTCGTCGACATCGAGCAGGAGGTGCGCAACTCGCGCGCGCCCGCTCGCCGGTTCGACAACGGCAACGTCGCCTTCCGCGTGTCCGGGCGGAACTCCGGCATCGACTGGTCGGCGATGTTCTTCGACGGCTACGACCCGGCGGCGAACTTCTCCGTCCCGGTCACGCTCGACCTCTCCGATCCGAACGTGACTCCCGGTGTTTTCACCACGACCGCGCTCACGCAGCTCGAGCCGGCGTACCGGCGCTTCCAGTCGATCGGCGCCGATGCATCGTCCGTGTTCGGCGGCTTCACGACTCGCTTCGAGGCCGCGTGGCGCTTCCGCCGGCCCTACCCGCGCGAGGTCAGCAGCCTGGCGGGCGAGATCCTGAGCAGCCCACGGCGTCTCGCCGAGCTGCTCGCCGGCGGCACGGTGCCTCTCGATGCCTTCGAGGAGCGCGACGCCGTCGAGTGGGGCATCGGCGCCGACTACATGGTCGACGGTTGGCTGCCGCTGCTCGAGCTGTACCAGATCATCCTGCTGCACAACGACACGCCGCTCCTGATCCGCAACGTCGACACGCGGATCACGGCGAGCCTGCGCAAGACGTGGCTCGAGGGCGACAGCCTCGAGACCAGGATCGCCGGGCTCTGGGGCATCGAGAGCGGCTACGAAATGGTTCGCGCCGAGGCGACCTACGCGATCACCGATCGGGTCGCGGCCCAGCTCGGCGTCCTCGGCGTGTGGGGCGCCGCACGCTCGCTCATCGGCCAGTACGACCGCAACAGCCAGCTGTTCGGCAGGTTGTCGTACAGCTTATGAGCACGCTCGCGAGCGACCCGTCGAACCGGCCCAGACGCGCGCAGCGCGCGAGCGCCGCGCGACGCGAGCGCGGAGAGCCCGCTGCGCGCGGAATCGCCGCCCGGGCGAGCGGTCGCGGCCCCCGCGTCGCGCCGGTGGCCTGGTGCGCTAGCCGCCGAGCATCAGCGAGCCGGCCTGGTAGGCGCCCCAGATCAGCACGCCGAAGTAGACGCAGGTCGCGACCGTCATCAGGTAGCCGAGGATCACGAACACGCCGTCGCGCTCGAGCATGCCGAGGGCGAGGAAGAGGATCGCGAGGCCGGGGACGGTGTTCGAGAACGGCACGAAGCCGAACGGCGCCATCAGCAGCACGCCGGCGAAGGCGAGCGCCAGACCGTTCAGGCGATTCACGCCGAGCCCGTGCACGAGGAAGCCGAGGCGCGGGTGCAGGAAGCCCTCGATGCGCGCGACCAGCTTGCTGCCCTGCTCGAGCGCGGTGCCGAGCTTGCCCGCCGGCACCGTTCGCTTCATCACGAACGACGGCAGCCAGGGCAGGCGGTCGAGTGCGAAGCCGATGCCGATCAGGATGATCAGCAGCCCGAACACCGTGCTGACCCCGGGAACGGAGACCGGCACGAGGAACGGCAGAGTCAGAAAGACCGCGAACAGCAGCATGCCCGACTGCCCGACCCGCTCGAGGAGATCCTGTACCGGCAGCTTCTCGTCGGGCAGCGACCGCGCGATCGCGGCGAACTGCGCCGACAGCTTCTCCGACTCTTCCCGCTCGCTCATCTTCGTGCGTCTTCAGGCGCCGAGTGCGGCATGCGCCGCCGCGAGACGCGCCACCGGCACGCGGTACGGTGAGCACGAGACGTAGTCGAGGCCGGTCTTGTGGCAGAAGATCACCGACGCGGGGTCACCGCCGTGCTCGCCGCAGATGCCGCACTTGAGGCCTGGACGGCCGGCGCGGCCTTCCTTCACCGCGCGCTCCATCAGGAAGCCGACGCCGCTCTGGTCGATCGAGACGAACGGGTCGCCCGCGTACACGTTGCGGTCGATGTACTCCGGCAGGAACTTGCCGGCGTCGTCGCGCGACAGGCCGAAGGTCATCTGCGTCAAGTCGTTGGTGCCGAACGAGAAGAACTCCGCCTCGCCGGCGATGTCCTTCGCGACGATCGCGGCGCGCGGCACCTCGATCATCGTGCCGACGGTGTAGGCGACCTTGACGCGGTACTCGGTCATGACCGCCGAGGCGACGCTCACCGTGAGCTCGCGCAGGATCGCGAGCTCCGGCAGCACGCCGACCAGCGGGATCATGATCTCGGGAACGACCTTGACCTTCTCGCGCGCGAGCTCGCAGGCCGCCTCCATGATGGCGCGCACCTGGATCTCGTAGATCTCGGGGAAGGTCACGCCGAGGCGGCAGCCGCGGTGGCCGAGCATCGGGTTCAGCTCCTGCAGGCTGTCGCGCTTCGCGCGCAGCTTCTCGGCATTGACGCCGATCTTCACCGCGAGCTCGGCGATCTCCTCGTCGGTGTGCGGGATGAACTCGTGCAGCGGCGGATCGAGCAGGCGGATCGTCACCGGCAGCCCGTTCATGGCGCGGAAGATGCCCTTGAAGTCGTCCTTCTGCATCGGGAGGATCTTCGCGAGCGCGCGGCGCCGGCCCTCGGTGCCGTCGGCGAGGATCATCTCGCGGACTGCGTCGATGCGGTCGCCCTCGAAGAACATGTGCTCGGTGCGGCAGAGGCCGATGCCCTCGGCGCCGAACTCGCGCGCGACCTTGGCGTCGTGCGGCGTGTCGGCGTTGGCGCGGACCTTCAGCTTGCGCGCCTTGTCGGCCCAGCCCATCAGCTTCGAGAAGTCGCCCGACACCGTCGGCTCGACGGTCGGCACGAGACCCCGGTAGACGGCGCCGGTCGCACCGTCGATGGTGATCGCGTCGCCGGCGCGCACGAGCTGCGCGCCGACGACCATCTCGCCCCTCACGTAGTCGATCTGCAGCGCGTTGCAGCCGACCACGCAGGGCTTGCCCATGCCGCGTCCGACGACCGCGGCGTGCGACGTCGCACCGCCGCGCGCGGTGAGGATGCCCTCGGCGGCGTGCATGCCGTGGATGTCCTCGGGCGACGTCTCGACGCGCACGAGGATGGTCTTGCGGCCTTCGTTCTTGGCGCGCTCGGCGTCGTCGGCGGAGAAGACGACCTCGCCGGCGGCCGCTCCCGGCGACGCCGGCAGGCCCTTCGCGATCAGGTCCTTCGGTGCCTTCGCATCCACCTGGCGGTGCAGCAGGGTGTCGAGCACCGCGGGGTCGACGCGCTTCACTGCGGTGTCGCGGTCGATGAGCTTCTCGGCCGCCATGTCGACCGCGATCTTGACGGCGGCGTGCGCGGTGCGCTTGCCGTTGCGCGTCTGCAGCATGTACAGCGTGCGCCGCTCGATGGTGAACTCGATGTCCTGCATGTCCCTGTAGTGACGCTCGAGCTTGTCGGCGACGCCGCGCAGCTGCTTGTAGGCCTCGGGCATCACCTCCTCCAGCGAGGGCGCCACGCGCTTGCGCTCGTCGTCGCTCTGGCCCTTCGCCGCCGCGACCTCGCGCGACGCCTCGAGGGTGACCTTCTGCGGGTCGCGGATGCCGGCGACGACGTCCTCGCCCTGCGCGTTCACCAGGAACTCGCCGTAGAACTTCTTGTTGCCGTTCGCCGGATCGCGCGTGAACGCGACGCCGGTCGCGCAGTCGTCGCCGAGGTTGCCGAACACCATCGCCTGCACGTTGACCGCGGTGCCCCAGTCGGCCGGGATGTTGTACAGCTTGCGGTAGGTGATCGCGCGCTGGTTCATCCACGAGCCGAACACCGCGCCGATCGCTCCCCAGAGCTGGTCCCAGGGGTTCTCCGGGAACGGCTTGCCGGTGCGGCGCAGGATCAGCTGCTTGAACTCCCGCACCAGCTCCTTCAGGTCCTGCGTGGTGAGGTCGAGGTCGCCCTTGACGCCGCGGGCTTCCTTCTTCGCGTCGAGCACCACCTCGAACGGGTCGTGCTCCTTGTCGGACTCCGGCTTGAGCCCGAGCACCACGTCGCCGTACATCTGTACGAAGCGGCGGTACGAGTCGTAGGCGAAGCGCTCGTTGTTCGACGCGGCCGCGATGCCGGCCGCGGTCTCGTCGTTCAGGCCGAGGTTCAGGATGGTGTCCATCATGCCCGGCATCGAGGCGCGTGCGCCCGAGCGGACCGAGACCAGCAGCGGGTTCTTCGGGTCGCCGAACTTCTTGCCGACGATCGCCTCGATCTTCGCCACGGCTTTCTTGACGTCGTCGCCCAGCGTCGCCGGGTACTTGCGGCCGTTGGCGTAGTAGTAGGTGCAGACCTCGGTGGTGATCGTGAAGCCTGGCGGAACCGGCAGGCCGATCTCCGCCATCTCGGCGAGGTTCGCGCCCTTGCCGCCGAGCAGGTTCTTCATCTCGGAGCGGCCGTCCGCGCGTCCGCCGCCGAACGAGTAGGTGTACTTGCCGGCGCGACCGGTGACGGGCTTCGCCGGCTTCGGCGCGGCCTTGCCCTTCGGCGCGGCGCTGCTCTTCGCGAGGGCCTTCTTCTTCGCTACCGCGACCGACTTCTTCTTCGCCGGCTTCGCGGCCGCGCCGCGCGCGACCTTCCTGGTCGCCTTGCTGGTCGTGGCCTTCCGCTGCTGCAAACGCGCCATGAGCTCTCCGTCTCCGTTCCTCGGCCGCTCGTTCCTCCGGCGGCCGCACCAGAATCCGGGGTTCGTACCACCATCGCGGGCGGGTCGCCATGGCGCCTGCGCGGACGAGCGTGGCGACGGTGCGGGGCGCGCACGCGACCGTACGGGCGAAACGGGCTGGACTGCCGGCCACGGGCGAGATGGCCGCTCCGGATGCCGGATTCCGAGCGTCCCGTCCTTCCGCCCACCCGCAGCGAGATCCTCGCCGTCACCGTCCTGGCCCTCGCGATCACGCTCGCCGCCTGCAGCGACGGTGGCTCCGGCGGCAGCGGCCCGACCGCGTCGGGCGTCCTGTACCCGACCTCCGGCGACCCCGGCGTCGCCGAGTGGCAGCCCGTCGCTCCCGACCGGGTGGTGGACGAGTGCGGCCTCGACCCCGGGCTGCTCGCCCAGGTCGACGCCCGGATCGGGCTGCCGTGGGCCGCGGTGCGCTACGGCAAGCTGTGCCACGAGCACTACCCCGGGGGCGCGGCGCAGATCGACGAGCCGGCCGAGAACTTCTCGGCCACCAAGACGCTCGGCGCGGTGGTGACCGGCATCGCCGCCTGGCAGACGCGAGACATCGCTCGCGACGGCCGCAAGACCGGCCCGATCCGCGCCGAGGACCGTGCCGACCACTGGCTCGACGAGTTCAGCTTCAACCCCGAGGCGCGGCTCGAGCACGTGCTCGCGATGATCGCGCACAACGAGGACCTGTCCTACGGCAAGCGTAGCTACGACTACGACACGATCGGCACGGTCCAGATCAACCGCCTCAACGACGTGATCGAGACCGCGATCGCGCAGGACGCCGAGCGCCTGGGCGGCAACCTCGAGGAGTTCACGCAGCGCTTCCTCTTCGGGCCGCTCGGCATGCGGACGTCGCGCTGGTCGGGCGGCGTGCCCGACAAGAACTTCGCCTTCAGCTGGTCGTCCAACCTGCGCGACATGGCGCGCCTCGGGCTCCTGCTCCTGCACGGCGGCACGTGGAGCGGCGAGCGCATCCTCGGCGAGGACTGGGTGTACGCGATGACGCACCCGTCGTTCGAGGACACCAACCCCGCCTACGGCTACCTGACGTGGCTCAACACGCTGCGCAACGACGACGGCACGGACCGCACCTTCGACTGCGCTCCGCTCGCCGTGAACTCCGAGTTCCCGCACGGGCTGTCCGAGGCGAAGGACTGCGGCTTCGCCGATCCCGCGAACTGCGCGCAGGAGAAGGACGTCGGCATCTGGTACGCGACCGGGCTGTTCGGCCAGTACATCATCGGGCACCGCGCGCTCGACCTGGTGCTCGTCGTCAAGGACTTCGACGACGTCGGGAGTCCGGGCGACCTGTGGGACATCTTCCGGCCGGCGCTGGTGGCGCGGGACGCCGAGTTCGCGGGAAACGAGGCCGCGTTCTGCGAGGCGTACGCGCGCGGCAGGTACGCGCCTGATCTGAGGTAGGCGTCCGGTCGGGCTCGACGAGGGTACGTGCCCCGGGGCGGGGCTACTCGAGCTCCTCGAGGAAGCCGTGGCCGGGGTGGCCGTCCCAGCGGGCGTGCGCCACACCGAGGCGCAGCTCGTGCGATCGTCCACCGGACAGGCCCACGAGCGGCGCCACGTGCGGCAGCTCCACGCCGATGCGGTGCTCGCCGCCGTCGCCGCGCACGACGACGGTCATGGCGGCGCTGGCGCCGGCCACCGATGCCGCGCGCTCGAGGCGCAGCTCGCGCACCGGGCGAACCTCGCCGCCGATCGACGTCCAACCCTCGACGGTCTCCGTCCCGCCGGACGTCCCCGAGCGCGTCTCGACGCGCGCGAACAGCACGCGGTCGTCGTCGCACCAGAGCGCCACCGACGTCGCGCGCTGCGCGAGAACGCCGTCCCGCCACGCCTTGCCGCGCAGCCCGCGCGCGGCGAGCACGTACTGGTCGCCCGACACCCACACCTCGCCGGCGACGCGCACCGGCTGGGCAAACGATCGGTCGCCCGGCACCGCGTCGCATGCAGCGGTGACGTCGAGCTCGACGATCAGGCGCTCGAGACGCGACCTGTGCCACGCCTCGCGATTGCGAGCCTCGGCAGCCGACGCCAGCGCGTGCGAAGGCCCGTCGTAGCGAACGCTCCAGCGGCGTAGCGGCTCGATCGTCTCCAGACGAGCGTCCTCGATCTCGACGACGCTCGACGCGTCGGCCGCGTACGCGGTGACGTGGCGCGCGGTGATGAAGCCGTCGTCGGGCAGGAAGAAGCTGAACGAAACCTCACCCGTGCCCTGGTTCGGACGCACGTCGAGACGGACCACGCCGGCAAGCTGCGACGCCCCGTCGAACAGCTCGAGCCACGTCGTCTCGGTCCACGACAGGGCTGCGCCCGGCGGGTGCGGGCGCTCGTCCTCCGCGGGAACCGTCACGACCCGGTGCTCTCCGGAAACACCCGCGCGAACGGCATGACCTCGTGCCGCGCGAACACGCCGTCGACGACGTACGGGTCGCGCGCGGCCAGCGCGCGGGCCTCGTCGAGGCTCGGCGCCTCGAGGACGATCAGGCTGCCGCGCGGCGTCTTGCCGTCGTCGCCGAACAGCGGTCCCGCGACGACCACCCGGCCCGCCTCCGACAAGGGGCGCAGGTGGTCGAGGTGGCGCGGCCGCACGACGGGGCGCTTCGCGAGCGCGTCCGGGCCATCGTGGCCGAGAATCACGAACAGGGGCATGGTCGGTCCTTTCTTCACGTCGGTGGCAGCACGGCGAGCACGCGCATCCGGTGGGATCGGAAGTCGGGCGTCTCTTCGCCGAGGAACGTCGAGCGGAAGCGGTCGCTCTCGCCCGGTGCGATGGGCGCCGGCAGCAGCTCGGCCAGCTTCGCGCGCGCGGCGGCACCCTCGAGGTCGCCAAGCGCTTCGGCCCGCCCGTTCCAGCCTTCGTACGCCGCGACGACCGCGCCCGCCGTGTCGAGCAGCTCGACGCGGACGCGCACCGCGCCGACCGGCGCCGCGCCGCCGTTGGTCACGGAGCCCACCACCTGGAAGAACTTCTCGCCGTAGGCGTTCTCCCAGCGGGCTCCATCCTCGGAGATCCGGATGTCGCCAACCGCGGCCACGGCCGCGGCAGGCGCCAGCGACGTCGTGGCCTCGGGCGCGGCGGCCGCCGTCGGCGACGTCGTGGCCTCCGGCGCGGCGGCAGCCGCGGGACTTACCGTGGCCGCGGACCCGGGTGCGCTCGTTGCCGTGGCGCTGGCGCCTCGCGCCGGCGCGAGGACGATCCACAGCACCGCCGCTGCAGCGAAGACGCGCCGTCGAGCGGGGCTTTCGCAGGCGGTCACCCGTCCTCCCGCGGCCAGGTCGCCACGAAGCGTCCGCTCGCCGCCGAGCGATAGCACGCGTCCGCGATCGCCACCGCGGCGAGACCCTCGTTCGCGTCGACCGAGGGCTGCGCCTCGCCGCGCGCGACGCGCTCGAACTCGTGCAGCACCGTCACCACGGTCGGATCGTCGGAGATCGACGCGAGGACCGTCTCGCGCCGATCGTCGATCCGACCGACGCGACCGTGCACGTGGTCGGCGACGATCTGCCCGCGCTCGCCGAGCACGCGAATCTCTCCGTAGCGACTCGGTGTCGTGCGCGACCCGGCGACCGCGGCGAGCAGTGGCGGACCGTCGCCGACGTCCAGCACCATCGACGCGGCGAAGCTGTCCTCGGTCGCGCGCGTCGTGACGCGGGTCAGCGTACAGCCGACGCGGACGACCTCGCCACCCGACAGGTGGCGCAAGAGGTCGAACATGTGCACGCCCGTATGCAGGATGTTGCCACCGCCGGCCAGCGCGGGGTCGTCGAGCCACGCCAGGCGGGTCGGCTCGAAGCTCTTCCCGAGCACGATCTGGTGCAGGCGCCCGAGCGACGCCAGATGGCGACGGACTTCGCGCACGACCCGGGAGAAGCGCAGCGTCTGCGCGACCAGACACGGCAGCCCGCTCGCCGCGATCAGGTCGCGCTGCCGGATGCCCGCGGCAAGGCTCGACGAGAACGGCTTCTCGAGCAGCAGCGGCTTGCCGGCGCGCACCGCAGCCGCGACGACGCGCTCGTTCTCGGTCGGCGGCACGACCGAGATCACCGCCGCGACACCCGGGTCGGCGATCAGGTCCTCGAGGTCGGCGTGGAACACGGCACCGATCTCGCGGGCCTTCGCGGCCCCGCTCGCCACATCCTTGCGGCACAGCGCCGCGACGCGCAGCCCCGGCGTGTCGCCCCGCAGGTGCGTCAAGTAGCGGCTGCCGTGCTTGCCGAGCCCGACGAGGCCGACCGGCAGCGGCGCGCTGGCGGACCTCGTCACGGGACTCGCCTCAGCTCTTTCCGCCGACCGAGAGCTTCTCGAAGGCACCCATGAGCTGCTTCAGCAGCGGCCCCGTCCCGGCGTCGACCGGGTGGTGGATCGCCTGGTTCGCCGGCCCCTGCAGGAGGTACTTCTGGTAGCCGTATGCGGCCGAGGGGTACGCGCCGAGCTTCGCCGCCAGCGTGAAGCAGCGCTCCTCGAGGGTCTCCTGCTGCACCACCTCGTCGACGAGACCGACGTCGCGCGCGTTCTCGGGGTCGAACGCGTCGCCGCCGAGCAGCACCGCCCGCTGGTACCGGACCGGCAGCGCGTGCCGCGCGATCTCGAACGCGCCCACCGGCAGCGGCAGCCCGAGCGCGGTCTCCGTGATGCCGATCTTGAACGCACCGCGCGACGCGATGCGGAAGTCGCACGCCAGCATGAGGATCGCCCCGCCGGCGAGCGCGTGTCCGTCGACCATCGCGATGGTCGGCTTGGTGAGGCGCCAGAGGCGGTAGATGCCGTCCTTCCCGCTCCCCAGCTTGGCGAGGTCGCCCGGCCCCTTGGTCCGCATCTCCTTGATGTCGAGGCCGGCCGAGAAGAAGCGGCCGCTACCCGTGACGATCACGGCACGGACCTTCTCGTCGGCCTCCGCCGTGCTCGCGGCTTCGTGCAGCGCCTGCAGAAATTCGGTGTTGATCGCGTTCGCCGGCGGACGCTCGATGCGCAGCAGGCGGACGCCGCCCTCGTGGTCGGAGACGTGAATCTGCATCCCGTCGGGTTAGCAGGTCGGCCGCGCACGCAAAACGCGGGCGGGCGGGGTCGCCGGCGCTCTCGTCGCAGCCCGGTCGCGGGTGCGTGTCGCGCGAGGGATCGTTCGCGCTCGAGCAGCCCGCCGCGCGCGGCCGCGTGCGCGGCGGACGCCGGGACCGGAGGGCTGACGAACGAGGGGCGGTTGACTCACCGCGGCGCGACCCATAATTCGGAACTGACCAGTCAGTTCCGCTTCGCCCACCCCGGCCGTCTCCGCATCGAACCGGCCGTACCCCCGAAGGACCGCGATGGCCGGCAGACAGAAGAGCGACGAGAAGCGAGACGAGATCCTCGCCGCGGCCGAAGGGGAGTTCGCGCGCCGCGAGTTCCACCAGGTGTTGATGGACGACGTGGCGGCACGGGCCGGCGTCGGCAAGGGTACGCTGTACCGCTACTTCCCGACCAAGGAGGAGCTCTTCCTGGCCATGGTCCTGCGCGGGCTCGACGAGTCGCACGGCGAGTTCCTGCGTGCCTTCGACGACGAGACCGCGGCCATCGAGACCATCCTCGAGAGCAGCGTGGCGCACATGCTGTCGTACTTCCGCGGCCGCGAGCCTCTCCTGGCGCTGCTCCAGCGCTACGAGGACCGCCTGCCACACGCCGACACCGAGTTCCTGCGCCGCCGCCGCGACGAGGCTCTCGCCGCGATCGCGAGCGCCCTCGGCCGAGCCGCGAACACCGGCCGCATTCGCGACGTCGACACGCGCATCGCCGCCCAGATGCTGCTCGGCATGGTTCGCACCGCGGTCCTCTACCCGCACCCCGACATGTCCCCGCAGCGCATGGCGCAGGAGATCGTCGGGCTGTTCCTCGACGGCGTGCGCCAGCCTCCGTCCGCCTCGCGCCGCGATGGGCTGCGCGCGATGCGTGGAGCAGGCGCATGAGAGCCACGGCGCGTCTTCTCCTTGCTGCCCTGGTCGGCGTCGCCGGCTGCTCCGGCGGCAGCGCCGACCAGCCGGCCGCAACCCAGCCGGCGGCATCCGCCGCGAGCGCCGACGCCGTCGCATCGGAGCAGCTCGTCACCGTCACGGTCGAGCCGGTCACCGTCGAGCGGGTCGAGCGCACCGTCGACTTCGTCGGCACGTTGCGCGCGGACGCCGAGGCCGAGGTCGCGACCGAGGTCGACGGCCGCCTGCTCACGATCGGCGCCGACCTGGGCGATCAGGTCGCGGCGGGCCAGGTGCTCGCCTCGCTCGACAGCGCGGGTCTCGAGGCACAGGTCAGAGAGGCCGAGGCGAATCTGGCAAAAAGCACGGCGGAGGAGGCACGCGCCGCGAAGCTCAAGGCGCAAGCCGTGATGTCGCAGCAGGAGTACGACACCATCGCGAGTTCGCAGCGGGTGGCCCAGGCGCGCCGCGACGTGCTCGCGATTCACATCGGGCACACCAGGATCCGCGCCCCGTTCGCCGGGCGCATCGCGAAGCGCAATGTGGACGTGGGCAACTACGTCCGCGTCGGCACGCCGATCTTCGTGCTGGTCGCCGACGACCCGCTGCGGCTCCGCGGCGAAGTGCCCGAGCGCTTCGTCTCCGAGCTGAAGATCGGGCAGGAGGTGCGCGGGACCGTCGAGGCCTTCCCCGGCGAGGTGCTCCGCGGACGGCTCGCCCGCATCAGCGCCGCGGCCGACGCCACCAGCCGCGCGCTCACCGTCGAGGCGACGGTACCGAACCCCGACGGCCGGCTCCGGGTCGGCTTCTTCTGCAAGGCCGCGATCCTGACCCGCACCGACGCCGAGGCACTGGTCGTCCCGGTCGAGGCGCTGGTCAACTTCGCGGGGGTCACGCGGGTGTTCCTCGTCGACGAGAGCGGGGTCGCGCACAGCCGCCCGGTCCGCACCGGTCTCTCGCTGGGCACCCGGATCGAGATCACCGACGGGCTCGAGCCCGGCGACCGGGTCGCGACCAGCGCGCTGGCGCGGCTCGCGGACGGCAGCAAAGTCGTCGTCCGGGCCACCGAGGCCCCCGCGACCACGGAGAAGCGCTCGTGAGGCTCGCCGAGCTCTGCATCCGCCGCCCGGTGTTCGCGACGATGCTCGTGATGCTCTTCGTCGTCCTGGGCGCGATGTCGTACCTGCGCCTCGGCGTCGACCTCTACCCGAACGTCGACTTCCCGATCGCCAGCATCAGCACCACCCTCAAGGGTGCGTCGGTGGAGGAAGTGGAGACGCGGGTCACCAAGCCCATCGAGGAGGGCGTCAACCAGATCCAGGGCATCGACGAGCTGAGCTCACAGACCAAGGAAGGCCTGTCCCGCGTGCTCGTGCAGTTCCAGCTCGAGCGCGACGGCGCCGAAGCGGCGCAGGACGTCCGCGACAAGGTCGCGATCGTGATGGCGCAGCTGCCGCAGGACGTCGACCCGCCGGTCGTGGTGAAGTTCGACTTCGACGCCTCGCCGATCATGCGCATCGCGGTGTCGGGTGAGCGCGACCCGCGCGAGCTCACCGAGATCGCGCGCAAGCGCATCAAGGAGGACATCGAGACGCTGTCGGGCGTCGGCTCGATCACGATCATCGGCGGCGAGGAGCGCGCAGTCCAGATCTACGTCGACACCGACAAGCTCGACGCCTACGGCCTCTCGATCGGGCAGGTACGGCGCGCTCTCTCGGCTCAGAACATCGAGGTCCCGGGCGGGCGCATCGACCAGGGCTCGCGCGAGCTCGTGCTGCGTACGATGGGCCGCCTGCCGCGCGTCGAGGACTTCGACGACCTGATCGTCGGCTCCGTCGGCGAGCGCCCGGTCATGCTGCGCGACATCGCCACGGTGGTGAACGGCTCGGAGGAGGCCCGCTCCTACGCCGACCTCGACGGACACCCCGCAGTGACCCTCGAGGTCCGCAAGCAGTCCGGCTCGAACGCCGTCGCGGTGGTCGAGCACGTCAAGCAGCGCCTGAAGGAGCTCGAGGAGATCATCCCGCCCGACATTCGCTACCAGGTCGTCAAGGATCAGAGCCGCTTCATCGTGAACTCGATCGAGGAGGCGGAGTTCCACCTGCTGCTCGGCGCCATTCTCGTCGCGCTGTCGACGATGGTCTTCATGGGCGACCTGCGCTCGACGCTCATCGCGGCGGTCGCGATCCCGACGTCGATCGTCTCGACCTTCACCGCGCTGTGGATGCTCGGGTTCACGATCAACAATCTGACGCTGATGGGCCTGATCCTCTCGGTCGGCATCGTCATCGACGACGCGGTCGTCGTGCTCGAGAACATCTACCGGCGCATCGAGGAGAAGGGGGAGCGTCCCTTCGATGCGGCGATCGCCGGCACGAGGGAGATCGGGCTCGCGGTGATGGCGACCACGCTGTCGCTCGTCGTCATCTTCCTGCCGATCGCCTTCATGTCGGGCCGCACCGGTCGCTTCTTCAACGAGTTCGGCATCACGACCGCGGTGGCCATCCTGTTCTCGATGCTGATCTCCTTCACCCTGACGCCGATGCTCTGCTCGCGCTTCCTCGTGGTGAAGAAGGGCCACAAGTCGGCCAAGGACAGGGCTTTCTACCGCGCAATCGACCGGGGCTACGGCTGGGCGTTGGAGTTCTCGCTGCGCCACCGCTGGGTGGTCGTCGTCGCCGCGATCGTCACCGTGTACGCGACCGTGCCGCTGTTCCGCGCGGTCGGCAAGGACTTCCTGCCGCGCGACGACCAGAGCGAGTTCGAGATCACCGTGCAGACGCCCGAGGGCTACACGCTCGACCGCAGCACGAAGGCGATCCGGGAGCTGTCGCGGCGCGTCGGCGCGCTGCGCGGCGTCGAGCACACGCTGGTCACCATCGGCGACACCACGGGCCTCGTCGGCGCCGGCGAGGGCGACGTCACCACCGGCGCGATCTACGTGCGCATGAAGGAGCTCGAGGAGCGCGACTTCTCGCAGTTCGACGTCATGGCCAACGCGCGCAGGATCCTCGCCGATTACCCCGACCTGCGCACCAGCGTGCAGGCGGTGAACCTCTTCGGCGGCGGCGGCCAGCGCATGTCGGACTTCGAGTTCGATCTGGTCGGCCCGGAGATCGAGAGGCTCGAGGATTACGCCGACGCGATCATGGCAGAGATGCGAAAGTCGCCGGGCTTCGTCGACGTCGACTCGTCGCTCGCGCTGCGCAAGCCCGAGATCCGCGTCAACATCGACCGCAAGAAGGCCGCCGACCTCGGCATCCGCGTCGAGGACGTCGCGGGTACGCTGCGCACGCTCGTCGGTGGCGAGCCGGTCACGAAGTACAAGGAGGCCGACGAGCAGTACGACGTCTGGCTGCGCGCGTCGCTGCCGAATCGCGACGACCCGGACGCGATCTACAACCTCGCCGTCGCGCGTCCGAGCGGCGAGCTGGTGCGGCTGTCGAATCTCGTCACGCTCGACGAGGCGCGCGGGCCGGCGCAGATCGACCGCCTCTCGCGGCAGCGCAAGGTCACGATCGAGGCGAACCTGGAGGACCTCCCGCTCGGCGACGCGGTGAAGCGTGTGAGCGAGATCGTCCGGCAGCTCGATCTGCCGCAGCTCTACGAGATCCGCTGGGCGAATCGCGCGAAGTCGCTCGCCGAGACCGGCACCAACTTCGCGATCGCGTTCCTGCTGAGCGTGCTCTTCATGTACATGATCCTCGCGGCGCAGTTCGAGAGCTTCCTGCACCCGATCACGATCATGCTGTCGTTGCCGCTGTCGATCCCGTTCGCGCTGCTCAGCCTGCTCCTGCTGGACGAGACGCTCAACATCTACTCGGTTCTCGGCCTCTTCATGCTGTTCGGCATCGTCAAGAAGAACGGCATCCTGCAGGTGGACTACACGAACACGCTGCGTGCGGAGGGCATGCCCCGGGACGAGGCGATCCTCACCGCGAACCACGTCCGGCTCCGGCCGATCCTCATGACCACGGTGATGCTCGTCCTCGGCATGATTCCGATCGCGCTCGGCCAGGGACCCGGTGCCGCATCGCGCGCGTCGATGGCGAACGTGATCGTCGGCGGGCAGACGCTCTGCCTGCTGCTGACGCTGCTCGTGACGCCGGTCGCGTACTCGCTGTTCGACGACCTGGGCCGATCCGTGCGCACGTCGTCCTGGATCGCGCGCCTCCGCGCGCTCGCCGGTCGCACGCGCGCGTCGATCGCCGGAGCCGTGCCGGGCGACGGAAACGGCCGGCGCCGCGCCTGAATCAGCGGAGGCCGAACTCCTTGAGCTTCTTGTAGAGCCCGGCGCGGGTGAGCCCGAGGACGCGCGCCGCCTTGAGGACGCTACCGCCCTGCTGCTCGAGAACCTGGGAGATGTAGCGCGCCTCGAACGCGTCACGGGCCTCGCGCAGCGACCCGCGGCTGCTGGCGAGCCCGGGGGACGTCGGGCTGCGATCCGGGCTCGCATCCGAGGCCTCGTCGCCGCCGGTGAGCTTCGGTGACAGGTGCTGGAGGTCGATGCGCTGCCCGGGCGCCCCCAGGGCGACCGCGCGTTGCACCTCGTTCTGCAGCTCGCGCACGTTGCCCGGCCAGTCGAACGCAACGAGCGCCCGCATCGCCGCATCGGTCACCGGGCCGACGCGCTTGCCCTGTCGGCGCGCCGCCGCCCCGAGGAAGCTCTCGACCAGCAGCGGAACGTCGCTGCGCCGCTCGCGCAGCGCGGGAATTCGAATCGGGAACGCCGAGATCCGGTAGAAGAGGTCCCCCCGGAACGTGCCGCGTTCGACCTCCTGCAGGAGGTCGCGGTTGGTCGCCGCGACGAGACGGAAGCCGACCTTGCGCGGGCGGATCTCGCCGATGCGCGTCACCTCCCCTTCCTGCAGCACGCGCAACACCTTCGGCTGCATCGAGAGCGGCATCTCGCCCATCTCGTCGAGGAACACGGTGCCGCCCTGCGCCGCCTCGAAGAGGCCCTCGTGGTCGGCCGTGGCCCCCGTGAAGGAGCCGCGGCGATGGCCGAAGAGCTCGCTCTCGAGGAGGTTCTCCGGCACGGCCGCGCAGTTGACCGGCAGGAACGGCCCCTTCGCGCTGCGGCTCGCCTGGTGGATCGCGCGCGCGACCAGCTCCTTGCCCGTACCCGTCTCGCCCTCGATCAGCGTCGGCAGCGGCGACGCCGCCGCCTTCTCGATGAGGTGGAAGAGCTGCTCCATCTCGGGGCTGGAGCCGAGCAGCACGCTGGTGGACGGACCGCGCGAGGCGCCGGCCGAGCCGTCGGAGACGCGCGTCGAATCCTCGGGCGGCTGCTCGGCGTCGATCTCCGGCGAGGGATCGCCGACGAAGCGGATGCGCGTCGCCCCGACGAGGATCTCGTCGCCCGTGCGGAGGCGCGCCGGTGCGAGGATGCGTGAGCCGTTGAGCAAGGTGCCGTTCGCGCTGCCCAGATCGCTCACCAGGTAGCCGTCCTCGTCGGCGCGGATGATCGTCTGGCGGCGCGACGCGGCGGGGTCGTCGAGCGCGACGTCGTTGGTCGGACCACGACCGATGGTCGCCACGCCCCCGAGCTCGACCTCGAACGGTTGCGCGCCCCCGAGCTCGACCTCGAACGGTTGCGCGCCCGCGCGCTCGATGATGAGTTTTGCCCGCTCCACGTCCCTGGGGCAGGGCCTCCCCCGCGGGCGCCGAGTCTAGTCCGAACGCCCGGGGCGGTTCAACGCGAACGGTCGATCCGCGGGCGATCCGTCAGCGGCCGAGGGCGGCCGGGTTCTCGATGTCGCTCGGCGCGCATTCCGGCGGGGCGCTCACCGGGTTGCAGCGTGCGGGCATCCCACCCGGAATCTCGACGAAGTACCCCGTCCCGAAGGCCCGATCCGGCACCGGGTAGTCGGTGCTGACGAACTGGGCGCCGCTGGCGAGAGCCGCGTCCCGCTTGGTCGTGTCGCCGCTGCGCGCTTCGAGCGTGTCCCCGTCGGCGCGGGTGCGCACGATCAGCCCCAGCGACACCAGCTCCCGGATGCGCGCGCCGTCGCCGAGCGGATCGTTCAGCTTGACGAACGCGGCCTCGTCCTCGCCGGGCTCGGCGCTGGTGAAGAGCACACGCCCGCGCAGCGACGGGTGCCCGGCCGTGTAGGCGGCTTTCTTCTCGCCGCCGTTGTCGAGCGCGAACAGCACCTTGCCGCGGGACTCGCCGAGCGTCGGCCAGCCGTCCTCGAGCACCGCCTGCGCGAGGGTGTCGCGGCGGCCGCGCACGTCGTCGGGCGTGATCATTCGTTCCGGGGAGAAGACCGAGCGGATCTCGGCGTCGAGGCCGTCGAGCTGCGCGGCATCGATCGGCAGAGGCGTCACGAAGCCCAGGTTGACCGGGTCGGGGATCGGATCGTCCTTCGCCTCGATCAGGATCATCAGCGGCGCGTGCCCGGGGTTCGCGTCCGACCAGCGGCGGACGTTCGTCAGGCACTCGACCAGCCTGACGCAGGTGGTCTCGAAGTCGATGTCCTGCACGTGCAGGACCTTGAGCCCCGGCTGATCGAGCTGGGGCACGCCCGACGCGCCGTCGCCCGTCGCGGCGCGCTGGCCGGCTCGGTTCGCGTAGAGGCCGCCGTCCGGGTCGGCGAACACGTCGAGCTCGATCTGGCGGATACCCTGCATCGCGAACTGCTCCTCGAGCGGCGGGTGGGTGTACTCGAAGGACTTCGCGAGCGGCTCGCTGAACGCGAGCAGCAGCGAGAACAGGGCTGGCTGCGGCTCGATGTGGTAGCTGTTGTGGCTGCCAAGCACCTGCATCTGGTTCAGCCGGAGGTCGCGGTCGCGCGGGTACGCGCCACCGCCCGACGAGGCGGAGTCCCCGCAGCTGACGGCGAGCGAGCAGGTCGAGGCAAGGAGCAGGAGCTTCGGGACACGCGACGTCATCATCTCGTCACGGGACTAGCGGCGGTCCCCGGCGCGGGTCAAGCGAGCTTCGTCGAAGTCCTTGAATGTGCGACGGATTCGGAGCCGTGCTAGCTTCGTCGAGTCGAGGCGGCCGCGCCGGTCGGATTGTCGGCCAGTACCGCCGCCCGCATACCCCGCACGGATCCATGTCCCGACGTCGTTTCTGGCTCGCCGTCACGGTCGCGCTGGCGCTGGTCGCCGCCGTCGGCACCTGGTGGCTCGGTGGTGGCGAGCCGCCGCGCACCTACGTGACCGCGCCGGTCGAGCGGGGCCCGATCGTCGCGACCGTCACGGCAACCGGCACGGTGAACCCGGTCAAGTCCGTCACGGTCGGTACGTACGTGTCCGGCCCGATCCAGGACATCTTCGTCGACTACAACTCCCCCGTCCGCAAGGGCCAGGTGATCGCCAAGATCGACCCACGGACGTACCAGGGAAAGGCGGACAGGGCGCGGGCCGAGCTCTCCACCGCGGCGGCGGGAGTGGAGAAGGCGCGCGCCGACGCGAAGCTCCGCCGCCTGCAGGAGGGGCGCCAGGAGACGCTCGCGAAGACACGGGTGGTGTCGCGCGACGAGCTCGAGGTCT
Organism: Deltaproteobacteria bacterium; assembly: GCA_016874715.1. Lineage (GTDB taxonomy): Bacteria > Desulfobacterota > Binatia > UBA12015 > UBA12015 > VGTK01. The sequence continues at coordinate 37,785 of VGTK01000003.1, forward strand.
CGCGCTCGACCGCCGAGCAGGCCGAGGCGCAGCTCAAGCTGGCACTCGCCGCGGTCGAACAGGCGCAAGCGTCGCTCCGCGAGGCGGAGGTGAGCCTCGGCTACACCGACATCGTTTCGCCGGTCGACGGCATCGTCGTGTCGCGCGACGTCCAGGTCGGGCAGACGGTCGCCGCGAGCTTCCAGACCCCGACCCTCTTCGTGATCGCCGAGAACCTGAAGAAGATGCAGGTCAATGCCTTCGTCAGCGAGGCCGACATCGGCCGCGTGGACGAGGGGCAGCGCGCGACCTTCTCGGTCGATGCCTACCCCGGCCGCGCCTTCCCGGCGACGGTTCAACAGGTACGCAACGCGCCGCAGTCGGTGGAGAACGTCGTCACCTACGACGTGGTGCTCGAGTTCGACAACGAGGAGCTGCTGCTGAAGCCGGGAATGACGGCCAACGTGAGCATCGTCACCGCGGAGGAGCGCGACACACTCAAGGTTCCGACCGCGGCACTGCGCTTCGAGCCGCCGGCCGTGGGCGGAGCCGGCGAGATCCCGAGCGTGACCGCAGCCGCGTCGCGGCCGGCTACCCGTGCGCAAGCCGGCGCGGCGGCCGGCGACACGGTGTGGGTGCTGTCGGGCAGCGACCCGGAGCGTGTCTCGGTCACGCCCGGCCTGTCGGACGAGACCATGACCGCCGTCTCGAGCACCGAGCTGCAGGCGGGCGACCGTGTGGTCACGCGCGTCTCGTCGGAGCCGAAGGCCGAGAGCTGGTCGCTGTTCCCGCGGTCGAGCGGCGGCGGGAGCCGCCCACGGCGTTGAGGACCGCGGTCATCGCGACCCGTGGCCTCACCCGGGTCTACCAGGCGGGCGACGTCGCGGTGCACGCGCTGCGCGGCGTCGACCTGCGCATCGAGGCCGGCGAGTACGTGGCCGTGATGGGACCGTCGGGCTGCGGGAAGTCGACGCTCATGAACACGCTCGGCTGCCTCGACCGCCCTACGGAAGGCGTCTACGAGCTGCTCGGCCGCGACGTCTCGCGCCTCACGCGCGACGAGCTGGCGACGGTGCGCAACGAGACCCTGGGCTTCGTCTTCCAGGATTTCAACCTCCTGCCGCGCACCAGCGCGATCGAGAACGTCGAGCTGCCGCTGCTCTACTCGGCGGTGCCGCCCGCCGAGCAGCGGTCGCGCGCCCGGACGGCGCTGGCGCGCGTCGGGCTCGCCGGACGCGAGGCGAGCACGCCGACCCAGCTCTCGGGTGGACAGCAGCAGCGCGTGGCGATCGCGCGCGCGCTCGTCACGGCCCCGGCGCTGCTGCTCGCCGACGAGCCCACCGGCAACCTCGACTCCCAGACCAGCGTCGAGATCCTCGCCCTGCTGCGCGAGCAGCACGCACACGGGCTCACGATCGTCATCGTGACGCACGACGACGAGGTCGGCGCGGAGGCGGAGCGCCTGCTGCTGATGCGCGACGGGCGTGTCGTCGAGGACCGCCGGCAGCGCGCCCGACGGACGTCCGCATGAAGCTCTGGCTGGTCACGATCCGCCTCGCGCTGCGTTCGCTGCGGCGAAACCCGCTGCGCTCCGGCCTGACGGCGCTGGGCGTGATCGTCGGCGTCGGCGCCGTCATTTCGATGGTGAGCCTCGGGCAGGGGGCGCGCGCGGCGCTGCAGGAGCAGATCGCGAGCGTCGGCACCAACATGGTCATGATCTTCCCCGGCACGACGACAACCGGCGGCGCGCGCGGCGGCTGGGGGAGCGGCAAGCGCCTGACCGTCGCCGACGCGCGTGCGATCGAGCGGCAGATCGAGGGTCTGCACGGCGTCAGCTACCACCGCCGCGACGTGGCCCAGGTGCAGGCGGGCGGGGCCAACTGGACGACGACGATCTGGGGCGTGCCACCCGGCTACGCGCGCGTCCGCGAGTGGCCCGTCGCGGCGGGCGACTTCATCGGCCAGCCGCAGAACGACACCGCCGCAAAGGTCGCGGTGCTCGGCGCGACCGTCGCGGCGGAGCTGTTCGGCGTCGGCGTCGATCCCGTCGGCGCCACGATCCGCATCAAGGACGTGCCGTTCCAGGTGATCGGGCTCCTGACCCCGAAGGGACAGAGCGCTTACGGCCAGGACCAGGACGATGCGGTGTTCATCCCGTTCACGACGGCGGAGCGGAAGGTCCTCGGGACGCAGAACCTGGGCGCGGTCGACATGATCCAGGTCTCGATGGCCTCGTCGGACGACGAGGCCATCGTCGTCGAGCAGCTCGGCGAGCTGCTGCGGCAGCGGCGGAGAATTCAGCCGGGCGAGGATGACGACTTCGGCATCCGGACGATGTCCGAGATGGCGGCCACGGCGGACAGCATGGCGCGCGTGATGTCGAACCTGCTGCTGGCGATCGCGTCGATCTCGCTGCTGGTCGGCGGCATCGGCATCATGAACATCCTGCTGGTGTCGGTGACCGAGCGGACGCGCGAGATCGGCATCCGCATGGCCGTCGGCGCGAAAGCGCGCCACATCCTCGCGCAGTTCCTCTGCGAGGCGGTTGCACTGTCGGCCGCCGGAGGGATCGTCGGAATCGCGGTCGGGATCGGCGTGTCGCACGTGATCTCGACCGTGAGCGGCTGGCCGACGCTCGTCTCGCCGCTTGCGGTCGTGGGCTCGTTCCTGTTCTCCGCCGCGGTGGGGGTCTTCTTCGGCTTCTACCCGGCGCGCAAGGCGTCGCGCCTGAACCCGATCGCCGCCCTCCGCCACGACTAGACCCATGATGCGCCAAACGACTCCGCGCCCCAAAGTCCCCCGCCGACCGACGGGAGCGCGGGAAGTGGACTCCCACGCGGCCCGCCGCATCGAGCGCGGCGGCGCGTGCCCCCTCGCTGCGACAACGAGCGCCGCGACAACCTCCGCGACAACCTCCGCGACAACCTCCGCGACAACCTCCGCGACAACCTCCGCGACAACCTCCGCGCGCCCAGCGCGCGGCCGACCAACGGGAGCGCGGGGAGTGGGGCCCCGCGCGGCTCCGCCGCGTGGGGCGAGGGGGCGCGTGCCCCCTCGAATCAATTGATCTCCCTGGACGGCATCGCGAGGAGCTACTCGGGGCGCGCCCTGTTCGACGGCGTGTCGCTGCGCCTCGTCCCGGGCGACCGGGCCGGGATCGTGGGGCCGAACGGCGCGGGCAAGTCCACCCTGCTGGCGATCCTCACCGGCGCCGAGCCGGCCGACCACGGCGTCGTCAGCCGGGCGCGCGGGCTCACGCTCGGGCACCTGCCGCAGGAGATCCTCGCGGCACCCGACGCGACCGTGATCGGGACCGCGCTGCGTCCGGGCGAGCACTTGACCGCGCTCCAGACCGAGCTCCGCGAGCTGCCCGACGCGCTCGAGCACGCGACCGAACGCGCCGAGCAGGAGCGCCTCGCCGAGCGGCTCGCGGAGGTCCATGCAGAGTACGACCGCCTCGGCGGCAACCACCGCGAGGTGCGTGCGCGGCGCATCCTCGCCGGGCTGGGCTTCCGGCCGGGAGACGAGGAGCGCCCGCTGCGCACGTTCTCGGGCGGCTACGTCATGCGCGCCGAGCTCGCACGCCTCCTGATCGACCTGCCCGACGTCCTGCTGCTCGACGAGCCCACCAACCATCTCGATCTCGAGTCGGTGCTGTGGCTGCAGGAGTTCCTCGGCGCGTATCGGGGCACGCTGGTGCTCATCTCGCACGACCGCGCGTTCCTGTCCGCGACGACCACGTCGATCGTCGAGGTCGAGGGTGGCAACGTCACCCGCTACGCCGGCAACTACGAGTCGTACGTGCGCGAGCGCGCGGAGCGCCGCGCGCAGGTCGAGGCCGCGGCGAAGAACCAGGAGCGCCGCATCCAGTCGACCGAGCGCTTCATCGAGCGCTTCCGCTCCAAGGCGACCAAGGCCCGGCAGGTGCAGAGCAGGATCAAGGCCCTCGAGAAGGAGGAGCGCATCACGGTCGCCAAGGAAGGGCCGCGGGTGCGCTTCCGCTTCCCGCAGCCGGAGCGGACCTCGGAGCTGGCGCTCGAGCTGTCCTCGGTCGCGAAGGCGTACGGCGAGCTGGCGGTCTACACCGCGCTCGATTTCCAGCTGCGGCGCGGCGAGAAGACGGTGCTCGTCGGGCCCAACGGCGCCGGCAAGTCCACGCTGCTGAAGCTCCTCGCGGGAGCGCTCGACCCCGACGCCGGCGAGCGCAAGCTCGGGCTCCGTGTCTCGACCGGCTACTACACGCAGCACCGTCAGGACATGCTCGACCTCGAGCGCACCGTGCTCGAGAACGCCATGGGCGCCGCGATCGAGCAGGGCGAGACCTTCGTCCGCACGATGCTCGGTGCGTTCCTCTTCCACGGCGACGACGTCAAGAAACGGGCATCGGTGCTGAGCGGCGGCGAGAAGAGCCGGCTCGCGCTCGCGATGATGCTGCTCGACCCGCCGACGGTGCTGCTGATGGACGAGCCGACGATCCACCTCGACATGGCGTCGGTCGACGCGCTGATCGCGGCGCTGAACGAGTTCGAGGGCGCGCTCTGCTTCGTGAGCCACGACGTGCACTTCATCCGCCGCGTCGCGAGGAAGGTGGTTCGCGTCGAGGCGGGCGTCGCGACCGAGTACCCGGGCGACTGGGCGTACTACTGCTGGAAGCGCGGCGCTGCGTCCGCGCACCCGGCAGCGGCCGACGCGAGCTCGCAAGACGTCACGGCCGCTGCCGCACCGGCCACGGACCTCGAGCGCTCGGCGCGTGGCTTGCGGGCGGAGCGACGGCGCGTGGCCGAGGCCCGTCAAGCACTCGCCAAGCGCACGCGTGGCCTGCGCGAGGAGATCGCGACGCTCGAGGGGGCGATCGAGGAGCTCGAGCGTGAGAAGGCGGGGCTCGCGGGAGATCTGGCCGACCCGGAGACCTACAAGCGCCCCGGGTCGGAGGTCGCGGACCTGCAGCGCCGCTACGCCGAGGTCGACAAGGCGCTCGCCGAGCACACCGACCGCTGGATGGAGGCCCAGGAGCGGCTCGAGGGAGAGCTCGCAGCGGACGACGACTGACGTCCTCACCGGCTTCGCGGACCACGAGGGATGAACCCGCAGGGCGTGTTCATCTGACGTCCCCGGCTTCGCCGACCACGCGGGTGGGTCCGGCAGGACGCTCGATCGGCCGTCGAGGTCCGCTCTACCGACCGCCGCAGAGCGCACCGCCCAGCGAGCCTCGTTCGCCGGCGACGCCGGAGCCCCTTCCACGCGCGTACAATCGGGGATGCGACGAAGGGGGTTGCGTTGACTCGCTCGTCGTGGGAAATCTCTCGCCCAGTCGAGAACGGATCAACACCGATGCGGACCCGAAACCACAACACGACCACGCCGACCACGAGCTGGTGCCATCAGGCGCAGCGCGCGGTCGTCGTCGTCCGCCCGGCGTCGGGCCAGGTCCCGGTGGTGCTCATGGACTCGATTACCAGCATCGCCGCGGCCAAGCCGGCGCCCAGCGGCCAGGATCGAGGAGTTCCGTGAGGAAGTGAGTCACGACCCCCCGTGAAAAGGCCGCTGGGCGAAAAGCTCAGCGGCCTTTTTTCGTTCTGGGTCCGAACACGGGTCCGCAGCGCGCACCGCGCGCCGAGCGGCGGAAAGGAGCGACGAAAATGCAGATGCAGATCGACACGAGAGTTTTCGCGGAACGCATGCGTGACGTGGTCCGGGACGAGCCGAAGGCCTTCGCCTACGACCTCGGCCTCAGCCTGTCGGCGGTGTACAACTACCTGAACGGCCGGGTGCCGACGACCGACGTCCTCTTCCGGATCGCCCGCTACTCGGGCCGCCCGATGGAGTGGTTCCTGAGCGACGGGGCGGTCCTCGACGAGGCCCCGCAGTCGCAGGCCGCTTGAGTACGGCGACGTGTCCGCGGGGCCGCTGCGACGCCGCGTCCCCCTCCCTGCGCGGCGGTCGCGAGCGCCCACGGCGGCAGACGCCCGGCGGGCCCTGACCGAGCCCGAGATCCGATCGGTCGGGGACCGCCGGGCGTCCGAGCACGACCACGAATCGTGCTTCCCCCGGGCGGTAGGCATTCGGTAAGGGTGTTCCGCGGGGTGTCTGTCCCGCCCCGTGAGAGACCGACGCCCGAGAACCGAATCCGGCAGGACGACCTCGCCGTACGGCTCCTGGAGTTCATCTTGGGAGAGCAACCCTTCCGATCGCCGATCCGTCTCGCCGGCCTGCTGCTACTCGGCGTCCTGATCACCGCCTGCGGCGGTGGCGGCGGGTCCTCGAACGAGGCCCCGCAGAGCTCCCCGACGCCGCGCCCATCTCCCGTCACTCCGGTCACTCCACCCGGCCCGGCGACCAGCGCCGGACGGATCATCCTGCGCAACGGTGACGTCCTGCTGGACGACCTCCGCGTGGCGAACATCGAGGACGGCGCGCTCGCCCCCGATGGCACCGCGGCCCTCGTCGTGAGCATCGCCGAATCGGGCCAACGCGCCATCGTGCTGCGACGCACCGACGGGTCGTACTCACCTGTCTTCGACCCGCGCACCGACACGACCGGAGTCGATGCCACGTCCATCTCCCGCGTCCGCCTCGCAGCGGACGGCACCGTGGTCTTCCAGACCGGAACAGGTCTCGACCGCGACCGTCTGTACCGGATCGCCGACGGCCGGCTCGAGGGGCTCGCGGGGGTCGCGCCAGGTCCCGTGTTTCCGGAGTTCCGCATCCTCGGCAACGTCCGTCTGGGCAGCACGGGGAACGTGGCGTTCGGCGGCGGCGGGGGCGAGTGCGAGGTCGTCCTCGGCGACGACGAGCCTCGCGTCACGTGCACCAACGCGCTCTACGTCGCAGACGACACCGGCGTGACCCGGCTCGACGACGACGCACTCGATCTCTCCCGGCAGCGCGCCACCGCGGTCCGCGTCGAGCTCGACCCGGCGGGCGGCGCGTGGTTCTCCCTGCCCCGCCGCGGCAGCGCACCGATGCTGCTCCGCTGGGCCAACGGAGAGGCGACCAGCGTGCTCGACGCTGCCACCTCGCTCGACGGCATCGGGACGCTGAACTCGGCCGAGGCGGTGGCGATCAACGCCGCCGGGCAGGTGCTCGTCGAAGGAGGCGTCCAGGAGTTCACGGGAGACCGGCGCCCACAGGTGCTCGGCGTGCTCGACGACGGTGCGTTCTCGGCGCTGGCGCTCGAGGGGACGTCGCTCGACGGTGCCGGCGTCGCGGCGCTGCGCGGGCTCGGCATCGACGGCAACGGCCGCGCGCTGTTCGAGGCGCGCCTCGGCGACCCGGATTCTCCGAACACGCAGCAGAACTCGCTGTGGCTCGGGAGCGCGGACGGACTCGAGCGCATCGTCCGCGAGGGCAGCCCTTTCCCCGAGGAGGAGACGACCGTCCTCACGCTGCTCGGCTCGCGCGTGAACCCCGCGGGCGACGTCGCGTTCATCACCGAGCTCGGCTCGAGCGCCGAGGGCGTGGCGCGCCTGGACGAAGTTCGCGCCACCGTCCGACGTGCCGACGGCAAGCTCGTCACGATCGCGTCGACGCGCCACACCGGGCAGTTCGGCGCGCTCAGCGCGATGCAGATCGTCGGCTACGACGAGACGGGATCGCTGCTGCTCATCGGGAACCGCGGCCGCTCGAGCGACCGCATCCTCCTGCTCGGCCCCTCGGACTAGCCAGCCCGGACGCGCGCGGCTCCGCCGCGCGGAGCGATGGGGCGCGTGCCCCTCGCTGCAAGGTCACGACGAAGCGCCGGTGCGGCGAGCACATCATGGCTCGAAACCGCACCGGCCTCGACGTCGCGAGGCGCGCCGGGGCACACTTCGCCCGTCGCGGCCGATTCTCAGTCGTTGCGGTGGAAGGAATTCGCCGCCAGCTCCTCGATGGTCTGGCTGCTGCTCGTCTGACCTTTGCGCACGGTTGCGAGCGACTCGATCGCACGACGCGCGAGCTTGCTCGGCTTGGCGTGGCCGTTCTCCCAGCGATTGACCGTCGAAAAGGTCACCGCCACGGCGTGCGCAAACTCCTCCTGCGTGAGGCCCAGGCGCTTGCGCAGCTCCCGGATCTCGCTCCCCGATACGTCATCCGCCATGATCATCCCCGTTCCTCCTTCTGTCGTTCTCGGCCTTTCGGGCGGCCTTCTCGCCCACCTGCGAGGTCATCGGCACGCGTTCGGGGCGACTATAGGGAGCAACCGCGACCCGCCTGTGAGACAGGGCATTGGACAGGCCATCGCAGAGGAATCGGGGCCGCGAAGCCCCGCTCGCATGGCGCGCACAGCCCGGCTTGGCTATCTCCCGGCCCATGGCGACCACGGCGAAGGACGTCCTCGAAGCCCTGAAGCAGGTGAAGTACCCCGGCTTCTCGCGTGACATCGTGTCCTTCGGGATCGTGCGCGACATCGAGGTGGGCGGCTTCGGGACGACCATCACGATCGCCCCGCCGGCCGACTCACCCGATCTGGTGGACCAGATCGGCGAGCAGATCGCGCAGATCGTGGCCACCCTGCCCGGGACCGGCGAGCTGACCATCGTCACCGCGCCCCCCCCACAGCAGAAGCCACCCGCGCAGGCGCCGAACACCCGCGGAGCCCAGGGCATCCCGGGGGTCAAGGCGATCATCGCCGTCGCCAGCGGCAAGGGCGGGGTCGGGAAGTCGACCGTGGCGGCCAACCTCGCCCTGGCGCTCGCCGAGCAGGGCAAGGTCGGACTGCTCGACGCCGACGTCTACGGGCCGAGCGTGCCGCTGATGTTCGGCATCGAGGATGCGAAGCCGCACGTGACCGCAGAGCGCCGGATCACCCCGATCGAGGCGCACGGGCTCAAGACCGTCTCGATGGGGTTCTTCGTCGAGCGCGACCGCGCGGTGATCTGGCGCGGCCCCATGGTGACGAAGCTGGTCGTCGAGTTCATCCGCAACGTGGAATGGGGCGACCTCGACTTCCTCGTGCTCGACCTGCCACCGGGCACGGGCGACGTCCAGCTCACGCTCTCGCAGCAGCTCGCGATGACGGGCGGCGTGATCGTCACGACCCCCCAGGACGTGGCGCTCGCCGACGTGAAGCGCGGCGTGCGCATGTTCGAGCAGGTCAAGGTGCCGGTTCTCGGCGTGGTCGAGAACATGAGCGGGCACGTGTGCCGCAAGTGCGGCCACCAGACCGACATCTTCGGCCGTGGCGGCGGCGAACGCATGGCGCACGAGCTCGGCATCCCGTACCTCGGCGCGATCCCGCTCGCGCCGCGCGTGCGCGACCTCGGCGACACCGGCACGCCGCTGGTGAAGGCGAACCCGGAGCACCCCGTCGCGGAGCGCTTCCGCGAGATCGCGGACGCGATCCGCCAGCGCGTCGCGGACGAAGCAACCGCCTGATCTGTCGCACGAGGGGCCACGACGCCCCTCGCCCCTCGCGGCAAAGCCGCGTGGGGCGACGCTCCCCGCGGGAGATGAACAACGAGAAGGGGCCCCGACGCCGGTGGCATCGGGGCCCCTTCTCAAACCCCCCGCGCGGTATCGCTGCGCCCGGACGAGGGGGCGGCGCCCCCTCGTCGGAAGCAGGCTAGTCGCTCAGTCGCGAGAGAGCGCGCAGCGAGAAGTACTGCGGGTCGAAGTTGCGCTCCAGGAACTGCGAGGCGTAGCGGCCGCCGAGCGCCGCACGGTCCGTCTTGTCGTTGACGCCCATCACCATGTTCGGGGTGGTCGCGCTGTACGTGCCGTCCTCGCTCTTGGAGAAGTGGTAGCCGCACATGGCGGTGTAGAAGTACTCGCCCGCGCGGTTGTGCACGTTCTTCCAGTAGATGCGGCTCATGTCCTTGTCGACGTACATGATGACCTTGCCGAAATTGTAGTACGGGTCGGTCGACTCGCCCTCGAGGATCCACACCGGACGCTTCACCATAACCAGGTTCTCGGTGATCTGCCAGGGCGCACCTTCCGCACCCGGAGTCTCGTATGCGCCGCGCAGGTACGGGATGGGAACGTCGAAGCGCGACGGGGAGTCGGTGGCGGTCTGCTTGAAGGCGTACGGACCCATGAGCGGCGCCAGCACCTCACCCTCGCCGGCCATCTTCCACTTGTAGTACTCGACCTTGCCCGCATAGCAGTTCAGGTCGTCCGAGAAGATGTCCAGGCCCGCGATTGGGTCCGAGCGCGTGGCCGCGTTGACGCGCCGCGAGCGGCGCGTCTGCGGGATGTACGCCCAGATGTTGTCCTGCGAGGTCCAGTCGTTGATCTGCTGGCCGAGGATGTTGACGCCCTCCGCGTCGGCCGGCTCCATCGCGTGCGACAGGCTCGTGACGCGCAGGTTCTCGGGGTTGTTCTCGTCCTTCTTGTGACGGCCGAGATACGCGTTCGCGTGCAGCCACAGCTTGATGCGGCGGAACTCGCCGTTGCGGTCGACGCCGTTGAGCGTGAAGGTCGCGCCTACGCCCTCGCCCATCTGGTTGGCGAGGTAGAAGTTCCAGGCGACCTTGCAGGCGGCTTGCGGGTCCTTGGCATCGATCTTCGGGAACGGCTTGCCGAACACCCAGTCCGGGTTCTTTCCCGTCGCCTTGTCCTTCAGGCCGCAGGTCTCGGCATCGAGCTCGTACTTGCCTTCGTTCGCCTCGGACGCGGCCCAGTACGCGCTGCTGAAGTTCTCGCGGAACTTCTGCGCGTCGACCGGTACGACCTTGAAGCTGTAGTCACCGGCCTTGACGCGCTTGAGGACGGGCTCCGGGAGCAGTCCTTCGGCCTTCTGCCAGTTGTCCTTGTTGAGGGTGTACTCCCCTTCTTCACCCCTCGCCGGTGCCACCGTGAGCACCAGTGCGGCGAGCGCGAGTGCGAGCCGACTCGTCTTCAGCATGCGACATATCCTCCAGTGGTCATACAAGACCGGGTACAGCCCGGCGGTCAACGAATTTCCGCCGCATCGGTCTGTTCAGGTTGTTCAACGGGAAGCGTCTTGGTGAGGGCGACCAGCTTGTCGAAATCCCAGAGTAAGACGGCGCCGACCAGGTCGATCTTCGAACTCGGCAATACCTGAACGTACAGCGCGGTCAATGGTGGGTTGCGGTCCCCGATCGCGAACGAGAATCCGCGGCCGTCTCGCAGCGTCACGAGGGCGCGCGGCGGCGCCAGGCCGAACTCCTTCAGGTCGACTTCGGGCCCCTCGATCACGACGAGCCGCGTCAATCCGGCGAGAGTCTCGAGGAAGCCGTCCAGACGCTCCGCCGGAACCTCTACCGAGCGCTCGAGCGCCGACAGCGTCCACGTCTCGTCCCGTTGGGTGAACGAGTACACGATCGGTCGATCGCGCAGGATCATCTCGACCCCGCGGACCCGCTTGGGATCGAAGTCGACGAAACGCTCGGTGCCCTGCGTCGGGGTCGGCGGCTCCAGCCGGGGCAGGACCGTGACCAGCGCCACGACGGCGAGCGCGGCCGCGATCGCCGCCATCACGCCCAGCCGGCGCACCGGGACCGTCGCCCCGGGGTCGACGGGCAAGGCGAGCATCTCGTCGGCGGCGCTCACCCGGCACTCCGGGCGCGCCGGCGCCAGCCGATCAGACTCCCGAGCAACAGAACGGCCAAAGGAAGGAGCACCACGGACACCCAGAACAGGGTACGGGCCTGCGGGGCGGTCAGATGCAGCCGCGAGAACGTCCCACCGGGCAGGACCTCGCGACGCGACCCGATGAGCGCCTCGGCGCGCCCCGCGAGATGGGCGAGGTTCAGGAAGAAGTCGCGGTTGCCCAGCGTCCCGACGTACAGGTTGGTCGCGAACTCCCCGTCACCGACGACCACGACGGAGCCGCTGGTGTCGCTCGCATCGACCCGCGCGATCGCCGCCACCGGCACCGGTCCGGGCAGGTCGACCCCTTCCACGAAGGACGGCACCGTGCCCTCGACGATGTTGCGGTCCTTGTGGGCGAAGGTGTCCTGTCCGGTGAAAGCGACGGGCGCGACCTGGACGCCCGCGCGCGTCGCCGCGATCGGCAGGATCGACTGTGCAACCGGCAGCACCGCGGGTGGCGCCCCGGTGTAGGGCAGGATCTGGTCGTTGAAGAACGCGACCTGCGGCGCGAAGCTGTCGGCGAAGAACAGTTTGTTGCGCACGTCCACGATCAGGTCGTTGCCCTGCTCGATGCCGAACGCCCGCAGAAGAGCCGCGAGCCGGGGCGAGGAGCCCGCCTCGACGAGGAACAGCCCGCCGCCGCCGCGCTTCAGGTACCCGTCCACCGCAGCGATCTCGGCCTCGGTGAAATCGGACCGGGGGTTCGCGACGACCAGCAGCGTCACCTCGTCGGGAATCCCGCCGCGCAGGTCGGCCATGCGCTCGATGCGGTAGTTCTCCGACTCGAGCGCCTTCGCCGCCTGGGTGAGTCCGCTGCGTGGATCCGGGTTGGTCGGATCCGCCTCGCCGTGTCCGACCGCGAACACCGCGACGCGCTGCCCGCCCTCGATGATCTTGATGAGCGCCGTCGTCACGTCGTCCTCGCCGACGTTGCGCACCGGCAGACGCAGGTCGCCGCTCTCGATGATCGCCGCGTTGTAGTTCACGACGTTGTACTGGTTCGCCAGCATGGGGCTGCGGTCGAGGTCGGCCATGCGAAACGTGATGTGGCTCGACTGGTCGGCGAAGCGGCGCAGCAGGTCCTTCATCTCGCGGACCCGTCCCTGCTCCTGGCTGTTGTAGAAGACCGTGATGCGCACGTCGCGGTCGAGGCGCCGCGCCGTGCGCTGCGCCTGGTCCGACAGCGTGTGATCGCGCGTTGGCGTCATGTCGAACGTGACGTTGCGCGACCACGCGATCGCGAGAACTAGGAACCCGATGATCCCGGCGAGCAGGATCTCGACTCCGAGCCATGCGAAGTGCCCGCCGGTCGAGCGGATCCTCACACCACCCCCCGCCACGACCGGCTCTGCAGCGAGCGCAGCGCGATGAACAGGAAGAAGGCGGCGAACACCAGGAAGTACGCGACGTCGACCGTCTGGATGCTGCCCGACGCGAAGTTGTAGTAGTGGTCGAAGAGCGACAGCAGCAGGAGCACGCGAATGACGCTCTCCTCGCCGACCGCCTCGTTCCACGTCATGAACCAGAAGAACACCAGCACGCCGTAGGTCAGCATCGCGGCGACGACCTGGTTCTCGGTGAGCGTCGAGGCCGCGATGCCGCAAGCGATGAACGCGGTGCCGAGCAGCAGCAGCCCGACGAATCCCGCGATCGGCGGTCCGAGGTCGAAGGGGAAGAAGGCGTAGAAGACCACGAAGGGGATCATCGCGAGGAGCACGATCACCGCGAAGAAGCACCACGCCGCCAGGAACTTGCCGAGGATCAGCTGGTAGTCCTTGACCGGCAGCGTCCAGAGCAGCTCGATCGTGCCGAGCTTCCGCTCCTCGGCGAAGAGCCGCATCGTCACCAGCGGCAGCACGAGCAGCGTGACCAGCCGGTAGTCGACGAACACGAAGCGCCACAGCCCGGTCGACAGCACCTGCGCACCGAAGGTCACGAAGAGCGCGACGTCGGAGTAGAAGAAGTACCCGGACAGGACGAGGAACACGCCGATCAGCACGTATGCCGTCGGCGAGCCGAAGTACGCCGCGAGCTCGCGGCGCGCGATCGCGCTAATGGCTCGCACCGACCTGCTCCGTTCGCCGCGACGACGGCGCGCCCGCCTCCTCGTCGCCGATCAAGGTGAGGAAGATCTCCTCGAGCGTCATGGCCAGGTGCTCGAGCCGGACGAGGCCGTATCCCGCTCCGACCACGGCCGCGGCCACGGCACGCCGCACGTCGTGGCGGTGCTCCGAGCGCACCGCCCAGGTACCGGTCGCGGCTCCCGGCGCCCCGGCAATCGCGACGACCTCGACGACCTCGGGCACGCCGCGCAGCACGCGCAGCACGTCGTCGCCCGGCCCCGCGACCTCGACCGCGATCTCGCGGTAGGGGCGCAGATGCTCCTCGAGGTGCGCCGGCGAGTCGACGGCGAGGATCCGGCCGCGGTTCATGATGATCACCCGCGAGCAGATGCTCTCGACTTCCGGCAGGATGTGCGTGGAGAGGATCACGGTCCGCTCGGAGCCGAGGCCCTGCACGAGGCCGCGGATCTCGGTCACCTGCTCGGGATCGAGACCCGAAGTCGGCTCGTCGAGGATCAGCACGGGCGGGGAGCCGATCAGCGCCTGCGCGATGCCGACGCGTTGCCGGTAGCCCTTCGACAGGTTGCCGATCAGGCGGTGCGACACGTGCTCGATGCCGGTCGCCCCCATGGCGGCACGCACGGCGCCGGTCAGCTCGCGCGCGCCCAGCCCCTTCATCTCGGCGATGAAGCGCAGATAGCCCGCGACCTGCATCTCTCCGTACGCGGCCGCACGTTCCGGCAGGTAGCCGAGAGCACGTCGCGCCTCGAGCGGCTCGCGCGCCACGTCGCGCCCCGCGATGATGGCGCGCCCCGATGACGGTGGGAACACGCCGGTGAGCATGCGCAGCGTCGTGCTCTTGCCGGCACCGTTCGGCCCCAGAAAGCCCACCACCTCGCCGCGCGCGATCTCGAACGACACGTCGTGCACGGCGACGGTCGCACCGAAGGTCTTGCGCAGGTGCTCGGCGGTAATTTCCAATGTCGTCCCGTCAGTGGAGCGCGCCGGCGCGCGCGTTGCCCCGGCCGCGGCCCACGACCGGATGCCGGACCGCCCTCCGGCCCCCGACCGCCGCCCCCTCCCCGGGAGGGTGCGGCGACCGCGCACCGGAACCGACCGCTGCACGCGCCCGTCGCTTCCTGGTCGAGTCGTGGTCGGCGAAGCCGCTGCGCACGTCGGCCCTCAGGCGCATGGGGTCACGGGAGCCGCGCGGCTCAGCGCGCTGCCGTCATCGGCTGGGGGAGCGGGGTTCCCTCGCGCGCCATCCGCTCCCGCGCCGCGTCGCGACGCTTGATGAGGAACTTCGGCCGGATCACCTTCACCAGCGCCGGTACGACGACGAGGCCGCCGTAGGTGTTGAGCGTCATCAGGAGCGCCAGCAGCACGCCCATCTGCGCCTGGAACTTGAGGCTCGAGAAGAACCAGAAGATCGTGCCTGCGAACATGGTGCTGGCGGTGAAGATGATCGCCTTGCCGGTGGTGGCGGTCGCGTAGTCGACCGCGTCGTCCACGTCGCGTCCCTCGTCGAAGCAGTCGAGGATGCGGCTGAAGTGGTAGATGCCGTAGTCGACGCCGACGCCTGCACCCGCGGCCGCCACCGGCAGCGAGTTCACGTTCATGTCGATGTTGAAGATCACCATCACGGCCTCGCAGAGGAACTGCGAGAACACGACGGGAATCATCAGGATCGCCGTCGCCGTCAGGGATCCGTAGGTCAAGTAGAGGCAGAACGCGACCACGGAGAACACGAGGGCGAGCGTCGTCCAGTAGCTCTCCTCGACCTTCTCGTTCACGGCGGCGAGGATGCCGAACATGCCGCCGGCGAGGCGGAACGAGATCCCCGGGCTGTCGGCCTTCCCGGCGAACTCCTTCGCCTGATGGATCGCGTTGTTGATCAGCCGGTTCGAGTGGCCGCGGAACAGCGTGACGATGGTACCGAACTGGTACGACGGGTCGATGAAGCGGTCGAGGTCACCCGCCGAGCCGCTCTGCGTGAAGGTGTAGAAGAGCTGCGCGATGTTCTTCGGGTTGTCCGGGATGAAGCCCCACTTGGGGTCGCCCTCGTGGTACAGGCGCGCGAGCTGCTTGACGATGTTCACGACGGACACCGACAGCGCCGCACCCTCGACCTGCTCCATCTCCTCGCCGAACTCCTCCATCATCTCCAGGGGGACGCGGGTCTTGATCTGGTCCGGGCTCTTCGTGTCGGCGATCGCGATCAGCTGGTTCGAGCCGAGGAAGTGGTGGTCGAGGTAGTCGTACGCCTGGTTGTACGGATGGTCCTCGAACAGCAGCGCCGCACCCGGCGTCATGTCGCCGACCTTCAGATTGCGGCCGAGCGCGAACGAACCGATACCCAGGACGGCCGTGAGCACGATCACCGCCCAGCGCCGCCAGCCCTCGCTGGCCCAGATCACGCCGTCGGTGACCGCCGTGTAGAAGCGCTCCGACAGGCGGTTGTGCTCCTCGCCGGTCGGCGGCGGCGGCGGGTCGATGTACGACAGGATGATCGGGTGCAGCGTGACCACGCTGATGAAGATCGACACGATCCAGAACGCAGCGAACAGCGCGACCTTCTGGATCAGCGGGATCGGCGCGACCGCGACCAGCAGGATGCCGAGGCCGTCGGTGATGATCGACGCCATCGCCGGCGGGAACAGCGCGCCGTACGAGACCACGATCGCCTGGTGCTTGTCGCCCAGGCGGTAGAACTCGTCGTGGTAGCGGTCCATCGACTGGACCGAGTGGCTGAGCGCGCGCGCCGTCAGGAAGATCGGCACGACCAGCACCAGCGGGTCGAGGTTGAAGCCGAGCAGCGTGCCGAAGGCCAGACCCCAGATGCTGGACAGAAGTCCGGAGAACAAGGGGACCCAGATGCCCGTCCAGGTCCGGAAGTAGACGTAGAGCAGGATCCCGAGACTGATGAATGTCAGCACGAAGACCAGCAGAACCTGCGGCGCGTACCGCATCACGGACGTGAACAGGTACGGGAAGCCGGTGATCAGGATCTCGTGGTCGGCGTCACCCTCCTGTTGCTTCAGCTGCTCGAGGCGCTCGTGCATGTAGTTGAAGTCGAGTGCCTCTTCCCAGAATCCGGCGGTCACGAGTGCTGCCGTGTCGTCCTCGGCGACGTACACGCCGTGGATGCCCTTGGTCGAGTACACCGCGAAGCGCACCCGCTCGGCGTCCTCCTGGGTGCGCGGCACGCCCGGGTAGTAGACCTCCCGGATCTGCACCGCGCCGCGGAAGGAGTTGATGCTCTTCATCTTCGGCGACGCGATCGACAGGATCTGGTAGGGCACCACGCCCTTCGTCTCGATGATGAACTTCGTCACCCGGTCGATCTTCTGCAGCGTGTCCGGGTTGTAGATGTCGCCGTTCTTCTTCTTCACGATGATCTGCAGCACGTTCGCCGATCCGAACATGCGGCGGAACTCGTTGTAGATCTTGATGTACGGATGCTGGCGCGGATAGAAATCGAAGAAATCCGTGTTCAGCCGCATGTCCTTCAGCGAGTAGCAGAAGAACACCGTGACGAGCGCGACGAAGATCGAGACGTGGTGGCGGTACTTGAGGAGGAACCAGAGGTAAGCGTCGATCCATTTCTGCGGAATCATGACTGGGCTCCCTCGTGCGACGCAGGTGCTGCGGCCGCGGCGCGCAGGAGCTTCGCGTCACCGCCGTCGGTCCGGTAGATGAGCCCCGCTCCGCCGACGAGATAGGCGCTGTTGCCGGCCATGCTCGCGCCCCGGAACCACTCCGAGGCGAGCTGGATCGGAGTCTTGAACTCGGACCACGTCCTGCCGCCATCGCCCGACGCCAGGATCGTGCCCTGGCTGCCGACGATCCACGCGTGCTGCGGCGAGAGCGCGATCTCGTAGAACGAGCGCTCGGTGAAGGGCGACTTGACGGGATTCCACGTCGCACCCCCGTCCTCGGTGCGCAGGATCACGCCGTCGATGCCAACCGCGACGCCGTTCTTCGTGTCGGTGAAGTCGATACCGAAGATCGTCGTCTCGAGACCGCTCGACTGCTGCTTCCAGGTGGCGCCGCCGTCGGTCGTGGCGAGGAGCGTGCCGAACTCGCCCGCGATCCACCCGTGATTCTCGTCGGCGTACACGAGCCCGTAGAGCAGCGCGTCGTTGGGCAGCACGCCGCTGTCGAGCGCCGAGTCCGGTAGCTTGAAGTCGCCGGGGAGAGCGACCTCGCGCCACGTGGCGCCGCCATCCTCGGTGTGGACCATGGTGCCGAAGTCACCCACCGCCGTGCCACGCAGCGGCGTCGCAAACGCCACCTTGAAGAGGTTGCGCTTCGCCGGGGTCTGCTGCATCTGCCACGTCGTGCCGCCGTCGCTCGTCTTGTAGATGCGGCCCGCGATCGACGACAGCCACGCCTGCTTGCCGTCGACGCACGCGATGCCGAGAACCGGGTCGCGCCCGGCCGGCTCCTGGCGAACCCAGCTCTTGCCACCGTCCGAGGTCTTGTAGACCCGGCCGAGGTCGCCGACGACCCAGCCCTCCGTCGCGCTCACGAAGCAGGCGTCGAACAGGTTCTGGCGGATGTCACGCGGGCCGACTGTCTGCGCGAACCCCGCCGAGACGGCGGCCAGCAGAAGCACGGCGACCGGCAGGGCCCGGCCTAACACGCACGAAGCTTTGGCAAACATGCCGGGGCCTCCTTTCTCGATACGGGATTTGTCGCGAACGGTGCGGCGGCCCGCCCGGGCGAGGTGGTGAGCCTTTTGACGAACCACGCCGGGGCGATCTCGTCAAGCCTCGAGGGGCTTCGGGTCGTCAGAGAACGTACTCGATCTGCATGCGGACGTTGGAGCGGTCACGCACCAGACCGATCTGGCTGCGGAACACGCCGCTGTTGATCGTCGTGTAGTCCACGATGAAGCGCCACGGGTCGCGGATGAACCGGACGTTCGGCTGGAAGAGCAGCATGCCCTGCCAGTCGTAGAACATCTGGAATCCGGGGATCGCCTGCATCGTGATGTCCGTGAACGGTGCCGCCACGTTGTAGGTCGTGTTGATGAGCAGGGTCTGGAGGAACTGGTCCTGCGGCACCGGCACGACGCGGAGCTGGTTGTTCGGCTCCGGCACCGGCAGGGCGGTCAGCGGGTCGTAGTCGAAGATGTGCCGCCAGAAGAACTGGGTGCTGAAGAAGAGCGACTGGTTCGGGTTGATGAACCGGACGAACTGGTTCATGTCCCAGCCCACCGACCACCCCATCGTGTTCTTGCGCTGCACGGTGTCGAAGGTGCCGCCCGCCACCGGTCCCAGGAACTCGGTGATGTACTGGGGCGTCGTTCCCTTGCCCGGGAAGGCGGTCTCGGTCGGGCCGCGGAACAGCGCCTCGTCGCGGAAGTAGGCGAACTCGGCGCGCAGCACGCTCTGCAGGTCGGAGAACGCGGTGGTCATCGACGCACCGTTCACCCAGACGCGCGGCGCGTACTGTTCGGCCCCGATGACGCTGACGCCGGCGACGAACCCCGGGTCGGTGGGACGCGCGGACCGGAAGCGCACCGCCTGGGTGTCGAGCATCGTCACGTAGCTCGCGGTGGTGAACGTGAAGTCCTCGAAATTGAACACGAATCGACCGCCGCCGCGGAGGCCCGGCAGACCGGTCGGCGGCGCCTCGAGGATGGTCAGAGTCTGGCCCGTCGGCGGGCCGAGCGGCGGTGCCCAGGGCGACCCGCGCGGTGCGCCCGGCACGAACGCGACGGTGTTGTCCATCGCCGCATAGCCCTCGAGGAACGCCTGCTCGAAGGGTCCGAGCGAGCCGAGACTCAGGCTGCCGCGGAGCATGTTCAGCGGTACGCGCCGCTCGTCGAGGTCGATGAAGAAGCCGCCGAACCCGTTGTCGATCGGGTTGATGTTGTCGAGCAGGCGGAAGACGTCGGTCTCGCCCCAGACGAGGTTCTGGCGGCCGAAGCGGACGAAGACCGGGCCCTGCTCCCAGTCGACGAAGGCCTGGAAGAGGCGGTTCCGGTAGCTGGCGACGTTGCGCAGGCGCCGGCGCTGGCGGCCCAGCGAGAAGTCGATCGAGTCGAGCTGCGCCTGCTGGAACGTCGGGCTCTGACGCAGCGCCTCCTCCAACTCCTGTCGCGACTCGAGGCTGTTCTTGTAGGCGCTCGGCCCGAAGTCGTAGATGCCCTCGTACTCGCCGCGATACGTCAGGTTGTACTTGAAGGTCGTGACGTTCTTGGGCAGCACGTCGGACCACCAGTCGAGCAGGTCGTGGTTGATCCGGGCGTCGAGGAAGTACCGGTTCTGGATCACGTTGCCGGCACCGGAGTAGGGAAACGTGCCGCCGAAGCTGCAGGTCTGCAGCGCGTCGGGCGGCGAGCCGGCGCAGCTCGGCGGCTGATTGCCGGGGCGCACCGACTGCTTCGCCATGGTGCCGATGCGCACGTTGGCATACGCGCGCACCGTCAGGTTCATCGTGCCTTCTTCGTTGAGCGCGAGCGCACCCGCGTCGCGCGGCAGGGCCGAAACGAGCGCGAGACCGATCAGAAGCGCGCAGAACGAGTTCATGAGTCTCCGCGTCATGCTGGTACCCCCCCCCCCAGGAACTCCCGTCGCGGCGGCTCCCCAGACCCGCCGGCGCTCCTCCCCTCCGGGCGAAGCGCCGCACCTTCTACGCTGCGGCAATTTCACCTGTCAACGAGTTCAGGCGGCATCGCCGTGCTTCCGCCCACAAGCCGTCCGGATCGCGCGCAACCGGGCCGGAACCGCTCGCCAACGATCTCGCGGTGGGACCCGATGCCCCGAGATCCGCGGGACCACCCCACAGCATCTCGGTCGACGGCCGGCCACCGGCGCCGATCCGCTTGTGCGCGCGGCGGACGTCTGGTTCAGTACCGTCACCCAAAACGAAGACACCGACCCTGGAGGCTACATGCGTCGCGCGTGCATCCGGAGTCGGCGGCTGCTGTTTCTCGTTGTGGTGGTCGGGGTGTGCGGGGTGGTGGCGGGCGCCGCCTGGGCGCGCGAGGGGGCGCCGCGGCTCGCGTTCGGCAACGAGTTCCACCTTTCGCCCGCCATCGAGGAGGACGTCCGTTTCTGGATCGACGTCTTCACCCGATACGCGCTCGGCGAGGCGATCGTCCACGACCGCGGGAACCCGTCGCATGTTCTCGCCGTCGTGCCGCTGCGCTCCGGCCGCAGCGGCGAGATCGACGACGTCCGGCGTCGGTACCTGAAGCTGACCGCCGCGCTCCGCACCGCATCGTCGCGCGACCTGAGCCGTCTCCTCGCGCCCTTCGGACCGCCGCTCGCGCCGCGCTCGATCACCGACGCCGCCGACCGCATCCGCGTCCAGCCCGGGCAGCGCGAGGTGTTCCGCGCGAGCCTGCTGCGCTCGCAGCGCTACCTGCCCATGCTGCGCAAGGTGCTGTCGGCGGCGGGCGTCCCGCCCGAGCTCGCCTACCTGCCGCACGTCGAGTCGTCGTTCGACACCGACGCGGAATCCCGCGCCGGCGCGATCGGTCTGTGGCAGCTCATGCCGGAGACCGCGCGCGAGCTGCTGCTGCGCGTCGACGACGAGGTCGACGAGCGCCGCCAGCCGCACAAGGCGACCGCGGCCGCGGCCACGTACCTGCGGGACGCCTACGATCGCCTGGAGAGCTGGCCGCTCGCGGTCACGTCCTACAACCATGGTCTTGGCGGCACGCTGCGCGCGGTGGCCAGCGTCGGCTCGCGACACCTGCACGACATCCTCGCGCACCACTCGAGCCCGTCGTTCGGGTTCGCCAGCAGGAGCTTCTACGCACTGTTCCTCGCCGCCGTGCACGTCGCCGAGAACGAGGACTGGTACTTCCCCGAGATCGCCGAGATGCGCCGCCGCGAGTACGTGGTGCAGAAGGGCGACTCGCTCTGGCTGATCGCGCGGCGCCACGGCGTCACGGTCGAGCGCATCCGGTCGGCGAACAAGCTCACCGAGTCGGCCCGCTTGCAGCTCGGGCAGCGGATCATGATGCCCGGGTGATGACGACTTTCTTCGAGGACGACGCGATCGAAGCCGCCGCCGCCGCTCTGCTGCGCGCCCGCTACCCGATCGCGCTGACCGGTGCGGGACTGTCGGTCGAGAGCGGCATTCCCCCCTTCCGCGGACCGGGCGGGCTTTGGACCAAGCACGGGGAGCCGCCGATGAACGGCTGGGAGCTGTTCCTCGCCGACCCGGAGCTCGCGTGGCGCAAGCGCCTCGATCCGCAGGGGCCCATGCGCGAGCTGTTCGAGCGGCTCGCGGCCGCGCGCCCGAACGCGGGACACCTGGCGCTGGTCGAGCTCGAGGAGATGGGGTTGCTGCGCTGCACCGTGACGCAGAACATCGACGACCTGCACCGCATCGCCGGACAGCGGGAGCTCGCCGAGATCCACGGCAACGCGACGCTGGTGCGCTGCATCGAGTGCGCGGCGCGCTGGCCGCGCGAGGAGATCGCGCTGGACGTCCTGCCGCCGCTCTGCACGCACTGCGGCGGCCTGCTCAAGTCGGACACCGTCTCGTTCGGCGAGCCCATCCCGCCCGACGTCCTCGAGCGCTGCCAGCGCGAGGCGCGCAGCGCGGACTGCATCCTCGTCGCCGGCACGTCGGCGACGGTCTACCCGGCGGCGGCCTTGCCGATCGAGGTCCTGCAGCGCCGCGGCACGGTGATCGAGGTCAACCCGTACGACACCGAGCTGACCGGGGTCGCGCATGTCGTCGTGCGCGGCCCGGCTGGCGACGCCCTGCCCCGCATCGCGGCTGCCGCCCGGCGCATCGCCGGCACGGCGTGATCAGCTGCCGAAGAAGCCTTCGACGGTGGCGGCGACGACGTCGACCTCGCGCACGGCGCCGGCGCGGAACACCCGCAGGTTGACGGCGTCGCCCGGCTGGCGGCGCCAGATCCGTTCGTAGAGCGCACGACGGTCCGCCACCGGCGCGCCGTCGATGGCGAGGAGCACGTCCCCTGCTTCGAGCCCCGCGTGCGCCCCCGGGCTGTTCGGCAGGACCCCCGCCAGCACCACGTGGTCGCGCAGCGAGTAGCTGGTGATGCCGAGCCACGCGCGTGGCGCCGGCGCGTCGTAGCGACCCGTGCGCTCGACCTGCTCGAGCATCGGCAGCGCGAACGACGCCGGCACCGCGAGCGTGAACTTGCCCACCTCGGCGAGCGACAGCGCGACGACGCCGATCATCCGTCCGTGCGCGTCGAGCAGCGGGCCGCCGCCGAGACCGGGGTTCTGCACGGTGACGGTGATCGCGCGCTCGAGCAGGTACTCCCAGAAAGCCTCGAACACGTCGACCGAGCTGACCGCGCCCGCATCGACGCGCCGTCCGTCGGCGACGCTCGCGACGAGAAACGCCTCCTCGCCGGCGCGCACGTCCTCGACGGCGCGCACCGGCACCATCGCCGGGACTCGGTCTCTGATCTTGACCACGCCGAGCCCGGAGGCATAGTCGATGCCGACCACGTCGCCCGCCCGCACGTCGCCCGGCTCGAGCGTCACCTCGACCGTGCGGCTGCCGATCACCATGTAGTGCGCGGTGAGGATCACGCCGCCGCGCGAGACGATGGTGCCGGTACCGGAGCGCTCGGCACCGAGGATGTCCGCCGAAGGGTGGCTTTCCGCGACCTGCGCCTGCAGGTGCACCGTGGCCGGCACGACCTTGCGCAGCAGGTGAACCGAGGCGTTCAAGAGGCTATTCCCCCGGTGTGCGCGGCCGCGCCGCGGGGCCCGATCCAGAATCCCATGTCCGTGCTGGAGATCGACATCTCGACGTCGCCCGAAGCCTTGTTCCGCGCGAACGGCGGCGGGAGCGGCGCTTTCTGGTTCGACGGTCCGACCGACGGCGGGGACACCTTTATGGGCTTCCCCTGCACCACGCAACTGCTTCTGCGCGCCGACGGCGTCGCGGTGATCACCAGCGCGAACGCGGAGCGCGAGGAGCACCGCGACGCGCTCGGCGCGACCGAGCGCTTCGTCGCCGGGGCGCCGGCGCCGCCCGACGGGTCCGGGGCACCGCACACGGTCGGTTTCTTCGCCTACGACCTGATCGCGCTGCTCGAGCGGCGGGCGCAGCCGCGGCGCGATGCGTCGGCGAGCCTGCCGCTCGCATGGCTCGCGCGCCACGACGCGGTGGTCGAGATTCCGCGCACCGATGCGGCGACGCGCGACGCGCGACGCGTGCTGCGCGTGCACGGCGTCGACGCTGCAGCCGCGGCTCGCGGCGCGGAGCAGGTACGGCGAGCCGACGCCGCTGCAGCGCGAGCACCGTCGCCGAAGCGCGCGCGCGCGACCTCCGTGGTGCTCGAAGGCCCGCACGAGGAGCGTCACCTGCGCGCCGTGCGGCGCGCCCTCGAGTACGTCGCCGCCGGCGACGTCTACCAGGTGAACCTCGCGCAGCGCTTCCGCGTGCGCAGCGACCTCGAGCCGTTCGAGGCGTTCCTCCGGCTTCGCGAAGCGCAGCCGGTGCCGTTCGCCGCCTACCTCGACTGCGCCGGGTTCTCGGTGCTGTGCGGCTCGCCGGAGCGCTTCCTGCGCGTGCGGGGTGGGGCGATCGAGACCGAGCCGATCAAGGGCACGCGGCCGCGCGACCGTGACCCCGACGCCGACCGCGCACTCCGCGCAGCGCTGTGCGGTGACGCAAAGGAGCGCGCCGAGCACGTGATGGTCGTCGACCTCGAGCGCAACGACCTCGGGCGCGTGTGCGTGACGGGATCGGTCCACGTGCCCTCCTTGATGCGGGTCGAATCGTTCGCGACCCTGCACCACATGGTGTCGACGGTACGCGGAACTCTCCGAACCGATGTGGGCCTCGCCGAGCTGCTGCGCGCGACGTTTCCCGGCGGCTCGATCACCGGCGCGCCGAAGATCCGCGCCGCGCAGGTGATCGCCGAGCTGGAGGATGCGCCGCGCGAGCTCTACACCGGGGCGTTGTTCCGCTTTCGCGGTCCGCGCGACTTCGACTCCGCGATCGCGATCCGCACCGCCGTCGCACGCGACGGCGTCTACGCATACCATGCCGGCGGCGGCATCGTCGCGGACTCCGACCCGGTGCGCGAGCACCGGGAGTGCCTGCTCAAGGCGGAGCCGTTCCTCCGCGCCCTCGACGTCGCGCCGTTCGACGTCGGCGATGGCGCCCGCGGCGCGCAGGGCCGGGCGACGGCATGAGCACGGCACGACCGTCCCGGGGCCGCGACGTCGTCTGGGTGAACGGCCGCCTCCTGCCGTCGAGCCGTGCGACGCTATCGGTGTACGACCGCGGCTTCCTCTACGGCGACGCCGTGTTCGAGACCGTGCGTGCGTACGACGGGCGACTCTTCCTCTGGCCGCAGCACGCGCGGCGGCTCGCCGCGAGCCTGCGCGCGTTCCGCATTCCCGCCCCGCGGACCGACCTCGCCGGGGTGGCGCGGCGCGTGATCGCGGCGCGGGGCCTTGCCGACGCGGCGGTCCGCGTGACCGTCACGCGCGGTACCGGAGAGGGCCTCGTCGCGGCGACCGGGCTCGTGCCGAACGTGGTCGTCATGGCGCGGCCGATTCCCGCAGAGCTGCCCGCGCGGCGCGAGCAGGGCGTCGGCGTGCTGCTGCTGCCGTTCGGCCGCGGTCACGGCGGGATCACCGACGGCCACAAGACCAACGCGTACCTGAGCGCGGTGATCGGCAAGACGCGCGCCGCCGAGCGGCGCGCGTTCGAGGGTCTCTACGTCGAGCGCGACGGCCTGGTGAGCGAGGGCACCACGAGCAACGTGTTCGCGGTTCGACGCGGCCGGCTGCTCACGCCGCCGCTCGAGGCGGGCTGCCTGCCCGGTGTCACGCGGCAGGTGATCCTGCACCTCGCCGCCGAGGAGGGCATCCCGTACGAGACCATGGCGCTCCAGGCCGCGACGCTGCACGAGCTCGACGAGGTCTTTCTCACCGCGAGCACCCTCGAGGTGATGCCGGTGGTGCGGGTCGACCGGCAGCGCGTCGCGACCGGCAAGCCGGGCACGATCACGCGCCTCCTGCAGGACCGCTACCGCGCCTTCGTCCGCCGCACCCTCGCCCGCTCGCGCGCCTGAGGAGCGCCCACACGTGCGTCCGCGCGCGCAGCGCGCGCCGGGCGACAGCGAGCGGGGGAGTGGAATTGCCCTCGGTCGGCACTGGCCCACCCGCGAAGGCGAAGCCGAGTGGCCGAGCCGAAGGCGAGCGGGGGAGTGGAACTGCCCTCGGCTCCGCCGAGGGCGAGGCGAGGGGGCGGCGCCCCCTCGCTAGGTACCAATCAGGAACGGCAGCGCGGCCATGCCGAGTCCGAACAGGACGCTCATGGTCGCCATGGTCGCCTCCGACGCCTGGTCGTAGGTCGACTTCTCACCCGCCGGCTCCATCTCGCCCTCCTCACCCTCCTCGCCGTCGGCACCGGAGACCCGGTCGCCGGAAGCGGCGACGTCGCCGTCGTCCTCCGCCTCGAGCAGCACGTTCTCGCCGTCGGGCGCGTCGCCGACCCCGGTGCCGCCGGACCCGCGGGGCGGCGGCTTCGACTGCACGTTGCCGTCGCGGGAGAGCCAGCCGACGCTCGGTGCGGGCTCGCGCATGATCTCGTCGAGCGAGCGGGTTCCGCTGCCCAGGCCGTCGCTGAAGAACGGATCGTCGAACGGATCCTTCTCGTTCAGGAATGCCTTGTTGCCGCTGCACGCGACGACGAGCGCCGCGGCCGCCAGAACGGGGACCAACCACTTCCCGGGCACCGGATCACCTCCGCACGTCGGTCGTACCAGCCGCTGGAATGAAAAGGAAATCTCGTGGCTCAGGCACGACGTCCGGCCGCGGCGGCGACGACGTCCGCGGGAAGCACGGTGCGCAGGAAGCGTCCGGTCGCCGAGCCCTCGCAGCGCACGACGTCCTCCGGCGTGCCGGCGACGACGATCTCGCCCCCGGCGATGCCGCCCGCGGGTCCGAGGTCGATCACGTGGTCCGCGCACTTGATGACGTCGAGGTTGTGCTCGATCACCAGCACCGTGTTGCCGCCGGCGACGAGGCGCTGCAGGACCTCCAGCAGGCGGCGGATGTCCTCGAAGTGCATGCCGGTGGTCGGCTCGTCGAGGATGTAGAGCGTCTTGCCGGTGGCGCGGCGCGACAGCTCCTTGGCGAGCTTGATGCGCTGCGCCTCGCCGCCCGACAAGGTCGTCGCCGACTGCCCGAGGTGGACGTAGTCGAGCCCGACGTCGTGCAGGGTCTCGAGCTTGGAGCGGCACGACGGCACCGCGGACAGGAAGTCGAGCGCTTCTGCGACCGACATGTCGAGCACGTCCGCGATCGACTTGCCCTTGTAGAGGACTTCCAGCGTCTCGCGGTTGTAGCGGCGGCCGTTGCACACGTCGCAGGTCACGTACACGTCGGGCAGGAAGTGCATCTCGATCTTGATCAGCCCGTCGCCGGCGCACGCCTCGCAGCGCCCGCCCTTCACGTTGAACGAGAAGCGGCCCGCCTCGTAGCCGCGCACGCGCGACTCCGGAAGCTGCGCGAACAGGTCGCGGATCGGCGCGAACAGCCCGGTGTAGGTCGCGGGGTTCGAGCGCGGCGTGCGGCCGATCGGCGCCTGGTCGATGTCGACGACCTTGTCGAGGAGCTGCCAGCCGTCGACCGCGTCGCAGTCGCCTACCGGGGTCTTCGCGTGGTTCAGCCGCCGCGCGAGCGACGCGCACAGCGTGTCGATGATCAGCGACGACTTGCCCGAGCCCGAGACCCCGGTGACGCAGGTGAGCGTGCCGAGCGGCACGTCGACCGACACGTTGCGCAGGTTGTGCAGCCGCGCGCCGCGCACCGACAGATGCCAGCCGTTGCCCTTGCGGCGCTCGCCCGGCACCCGGATCTCGCGCCCGCCGCTGAGATAGAGCCCGGTGAGCGACTTCGGGTCGCGCGCGACCTCCTCGGGCGTGCCCTGCGACACCACCTCGCCGCCGAGCTTGCCGGCGCCGGGGCCCATGTCGATGAGGTGATCCGCTGCGACCATGGTGTCGCGGTCGTGCTCGACCACGACCACCGAGTTGCCGAGGTCGCGCAGGCGTTCGAGCGTGCGGATCAGGCGCTCGTTGTCGCACTGGTGCAGCCCGATCGAGGGCTCGTCGAGGATGTAGAGCACGCCGACCAGCGACGAGCCGATCTGCGTCGCGAGGCGGATGCGCTGGCCTTCCCCGCCCGACAGCGTCCCCGCCGCGCGGTCGAGCGTCAGGTAGGTGAGCCCGACGTTCGACAGGAAGCCGAGCCGCTCGCTGATCTCCTTCAGGATCAACCGACCGATCGCGAGCTGCTGCGGCGTCAGGTCGAGGTTGCCGAAGAACGCGAGCGCGGCGGTGATCGAGAGCGCAGTGACCTCGCTGATCGAGTGCCCGGCGATCTTGACGTACTGCGCCTCGCGCTTGAGCCGCGCGCCGTGGCAGGTCTGGCACGGACGGTCGCTCTGGTAGCCGCGCAGCTCCTCGCGCCGCAGCTCCGACTCGGTCTCGCGGTAGCGGCGCTCGAGCAGCTTCAGCACGCCGTCGAACGGCCGCGCCACTTTCCGGCCGCCGCCGAAGGTCAGCGCGATCGGCTGGTCGCCGGTGCCGTACAGCACCGCGCTGCGGAAGCGCTCGGGCTGCTCGCCCCACGGCGTGTCGAGCTTCACCTTGCAGAGCTTCGCGAGCCCGTCGAGGAGCGGCTTGTACGCGTCGGGCTTCTTGCCCCAGGGCGCGATCGCGCCGGCCGCGACCGACAGGGAGTCGTCCGGCACGACCTTGTCGGGGTCGAACACCTGCTCGACGCCGAGCCCGTCGCAGGTCGGGCACGCGCCGTGCGGGCTGTTGAACGAGAACATGCGCGGCGCGAGCTCGGGGTAGGAGATCCCGCAGTCGGGGCACGAGAGCTTCTGCGAGAACAGGTGCTCGCCGAGCTCCGGAGCGGCCCCCTTCCCCGCAGGCGCCGCCCGCTTCCCAGCGGCCGCGCCGGATGCGCCCGCGCCCTCGCCGAGCGCGAGGATCTCGACCTTCACCAGGTCGCCACCGTAGCGGAACGCGGTCTCGAGCGAGTCGGCCAGGCGCTTGGCGATTCCGTCCTTGACGATGAGCCGGTCGACGACCACGTCGATCGTGTGCTTGAGCGTCTTCTTGAGGACGATGTCCTCGCCGAGGTCGCGCAGCTCGCCGTCGACGCGCACGCGCGCGAAGCCGGCCTTCCTCAGGTCGAGCAGCTCCTTGCGGTACTCTCCCTTGCGGTCGCGGACGAGCGGCGCCAGCAGCTGGATGCGTGCGCCCTCGGGCCACGACAGCACGCGGTCGACGATCTGCTGCACGGTCTGCGACGTGATCGGCTTGCCGCACTGGTGACAGTGGGGAACGCCGACGCGCGCGAACAGCAGCCGCAGGTAGTCGTAGATCTCGGTGACGGTGCCGACCGTCGAGCGCGGGTTGCGCGACGTGGTCTTCTGCTCGATGGAGATCGCCGGCGAGAGCCCCTCGATCGAGTCGACGTCGGGCTTCTGCATCTGCTCGAGGAACTGCCGCGCGTACGCCGACAGCGACTCGACGTAACGTCGCTGGCCCTCCGCGTAGATGGTGTCGAAGGCGAGCGAGGACTTGCCCGACCCCGACAGACCCGTGATCACGACGAGCTTGTCGCGCGGGATGGTGACGTCGACGTTCTTGAGGTTGTGCTCGCGGGCGCCGCGAATGACGATCCGATCGGCCATGCGACCCGGCAGTAGGTAGCGTTCGCCCGAGCGAAAGCAATTCCGCCGCGAGGCCACCCGCGGCGCTCCGTGCGACCGCGACCGACCGATCGCACGGGCACCGGCGGCGGCATCGCCGGCTTGCTCCCGCCCTTGGACGGACGCATGAGGCGGCATGCCGGCGCTACGCGTGGTTCTCGTGGTGGCTCCGCTGCCGATGCGCGCGCTACGCCAACGACTACGACTCCCTGTCCCGAGGTCGGTGGCGTGTCCCGCCTCGCGATCGCTCACCTGCTGCTCGACGATCCGGCTCTCGGCGTGCGGCTCGCACGGTCGCGGCGTACGCGTTCACGACGTCGCTAGAGGGCGCGGGCTTCATCGGACGCGCGCAACACTCCCTGCCCGGCCAGCTCGCCTTCGTCGTGCTGCTCGGCGCGGCACCGCTGCAGCTCGGACGCTCGCTGCGGCGACTGCGACCCGGCGCCGCACGGCCTGCGTCCTACTCGGTGTAGCCGAGCGCGCGCAGGCTCTCGGTCAGCTTCGGGTCGACGCGTCCGGCGATTGGCGAGCGGTGCGCGCGGTCGGCGCGCCACGCGTCGAGCAGCGAGAGGTTCTCGCGCAGCAGCTCGGGCTCGGCCGGCGCCAGATCGTTCGCTTCGGCCGGATCACGCACGACGTCGAACACCTGCAGCGACGGCGCCTCGTACCAGAGGCGCAGCGACGGCCAGACGCGGTCGCGGTGGCTCTTCAGCTCGCGCGCATCGATGGTCTTGATCGCGCCGCGCCGCATGCCGGTCGCGAAGCGGCCGTAGTGCTCGAAGAACGCGACGCCGTCGCCGGGCTCGTCGCGCAGCAGGGACGTCCCGCGGAAGCTCTCGGGCTGCTCGAGGCCTATGAGCGCGAACACCGTAGCGGGGATGTCGAGGTTCTCGACCACCTGTGCGACCCGACCCGGCCGTGCGAGCGCGCGCGGCGCGTGGATCAGCAGCGGTACGCGCACGGTGGTCTCGTAGAGCCCCGCGTGCACGAAGTGGATGCCGTGCTCACCGAGGCTCTCGCCGTGGTCCGCGGCGACGATCACGATCGTATCGTCGAGCAGCCCGGTCGATTCCAGCGTCGCGAACAGCGCGCGCATCTGCTCGTCGAGGTAGCGCAGCGACGCGTCGTACATCGCCGTCATGTACTCGACGTGCGGCAGCACGAAGAGGCCGTCGAAGAAGTCGGGCGGGATCAGCGTGCGGTCCACCGTCTCGTCCGGCGGCGGCGGCCCCTGCCAGAACAGCCCGCGCAGCTCGGGGACCGGCTGGTACGGCAGGTGCGCGTCGAAGAAGTGCGCCCACAGGAAGAACGGCTCGCCCGCGTGCCGGCGGACGAAGTCGAGCGCGGTCCGCGTGGTCTCGGCACCGAGCGGGTGCTGTCCGGGGCGCGGCACGTGCATCTCGTCGAGGCCCTGTCCGAGCCCGCTCGCCGGTCCCAGGAAGCCGACGCTGGTCACGGCACCGGTGCGCCAGCCGGCCGAGCGCAGCACCTCGGCCAGCGTCAGCTCGCGCTCCGGCAAGGGCGGACCGTCGTTGTTCCAGATGCCGATGTCGCCGCAGTAGCGTCCCGTGAAGAGCGAGAAGTGCGACGGACGGGTGTTGGTGATCTGCGCGTACGCGGCGTCGAACACGTGCGCGCCGTTCGCCAGCGAGGCGAGGAACGGCGTCGTCGGGCGGCGGTAGCCGTACAACGAGAGGTGATCCGCGCGCACGGTGTCGAGCGTGACGACGATCACGTTCGGCGGCCGCGTGACGAGGCTCGCAGCGCCGCGCAGCAGCGGATCGACCAGCTCGACGGACGCACCGGCGCGCGCGCCGTCTGCGGCCGCGAGCCGCAGTGTGAGCATGCCCGCCCCCTCCGCGCGCGTCGCGAGCGGCACCGTCGCGCGCTGCGGCGTGCGTCCCGCGAGCACCGTGACCGCGTGCGCGCGCTCGGCGCCGTCGTGCAGCGGGACGAAGCGCGCCTCGACGCGCACCGAGAGCGGTGGCGCGTCTGCCGCACCGGCGAGCGCGAGGCCGAGCTCGACCGCGCCGTCGGCCGGCACGAACACCTCGGGGAAGGTGATCTCGAGCGGCAGCGTCGCCAGCGCCGAGGGGAGGATCGGATGCGGGTCGAGGCCGTGCGGACGGTCGAGAGTGCGGCGCCTCGCGAAGCGCGCGTCGCCCTCGGCGACGAAGCCCGCGTCGCCCACCAGCGCGCGCTCGTACGGCACGGTGCGCGGCTGGCGCCAGACGTGCGTCGCGACGCCGCGTCCCATCTCGACCTCGGCAGCACCTTCGCCGGCGAGCTCGACGGGACGTGTCTGCCCCGCCAGCTCGGCCACGGCGGCGCCACCACCAGGCGCACGCTCGAAGCGCAGCGCGACGTGGTCGCGACCGTCCGCGAGCGCGACTTCCAGCGGGGCCGCGCCCGGTGCCGCCAGCAGGCAGCCCGAGCGGCCCGAGGCGGCAGCGCCCCGCGTTCACCCCGAAGGAAGATCGCGCGCGTCGAGCGCGACCGGGTCCGCGGGCTCGTACACGGCGGCGCAGAGCTGCGCCGGCGCCCCGGTCGCGGACGCACGGTGCGTCACGTCGGAGGGCGCGCTCGCTACAGGAGTCACGCGCAACACGCGCGGCGCGACGTCGGCGGGCGAGGCGACCGCGGCCGACGCCAGCCACGCCAGCAACGCGACCGCCGCCGACACCGGCCACGCCAGCGAGGCGACCGCACGCACGAGGTGAGCCCGTCGCCCTGCAGCGCGCTCCCTGCCGGACCCCGGACGCGGACGGCACATCGCTTCGGAAGTAGGCGCCGCACCGCGCGCGGTCAAACCAGCCGTCGCGCGGCGGCGGATCCGCAGCGGCGGCGTGCGCGAAAGCGAAAGGGCCGGGTGGAGGCGTGCCCCACCCGGCCCTTCGACGACGCGACGGCCTGCGCCTACTGCAGCTTGTAGAGCTTGACGGCGTTGCCGGCGAGGATCTTGTGCAGCTCGTCGCCCGGGACGCCGATCGCGGTCTCGCGGATCTGCTTGCGCGAGTAGGGCCACTCGCAGCCGTGGTGCGGGTAGTCCGTCGACCACAGCAGGTTCTCGACGCCGATCCGGTGGCGGTTCTCCAGCGCGTACGAGTCCTTCATGAACGTCGAGTGCCAGTTGGCGCGGTAGTAGTCCGACGGCTGGCGCTTCAGGTTGCAGCCGGCCCACTTGCGGTTGCGCCAGTAGCGGTCGTCGAGCTGCTCGAGGAAGTACGGGATCCAGCCGCAGCCGGCTTCCACGCCGACCATCTGCAGCTTCGGGAAGCGGTCGAAGACCTCGGAGATGATCATCTGGCCCATGAACTTCGGCATGTCGAGCATGCCGGTGGTCGCGAGGCCGGGGATGTCACCACCCTGCTGGCCGGTCGCCTTCGGCGCCGGCGCGAAGCGCGGCGTCAGGCGCACGTGGATGTGGATCGGGATCTGCAGCTCCTCGGCCTTGGCCCAGAAGGGATCCTCGGCCTTCGACAGCGCATCGTTGCCGCTCGGCCAGCAGACGATCGCGGCACCCTTGGCGCCCATCTTCGCGACGCGCTCGAGCTCCGTGGCCGCGGCCTCCGCGCCGATCGCCGGGATGTACGCGAGGCCGATCAGGCGGTTCGGGTTCGGCTTGCAGAACTCCTGGAAGATCCAGTTGTTCAGCGCCTGCAGACCGGCGAGCTGCGCCTGGTCGTCCTTCATGCGGTAGAAGTAGCCGAGCATGCGGCCCGAGCTGAAGATCACCTCGGCGTCGACGCCGTCCGCGTCCTGCTCCTTCAGCCGCGGCTCGCCCTGGAAGTAGCCCTGGTGCATCGTCTCGTAGGTGACGCCGGTCCACTTCAGGTCGTGCTCGTTCTTGCCGGCCGCCGCGTAGATGCCCAGCGGCGACGGCTCACCCGCGCCGTAGTCCCAGGCGTCGCCGCCGTCGGCGTCCTTGACCAGCTTCGGTGCGATGTCCTGGTACTTCGCGGGCAGCCAGTCCTTCCACAGGTTCGGCGGCTCGATGAAGTGCGAGTCCGCAGAGATCAGCCGATACTCCATTGCTTGCGTGCCTCCGGGCTTGGTTTTCGACGGTGCGGGGAGAACGAACGAACGTTCATTCTTCCTAGCGCATCGCCGAAAGTGGTCAAGGACGGTCCGCCGCGCCCCCTGCTCCGGCCGGGGGCGCGACCGCGCCACGCTCCGGACGCCACCGTGCCGCGCCGAGGAAGATGAGGCGCAGCTGCTTGATCGCCCGCGCGGTGATCTCGTGCTCGCGCACCGCCTGGCCCGGACCGAGCTCGAGCAGGTCGGCGGTCAGGTTGAGCACCGCGTGCACGACCAGGTCGGCGATCATGTCCACGTCCTCGCCGGGCATCGCGGAGAACGGCGGCAGCGCCCGCAGATCGCTCGCGAGCTCGCCCGCGAAGTAGCGGATCTCGCGCGCCACCGCCTGGCGCACCGGGCGGCTCGCGCCGAAGCGCTCGCGGGTCAGGAACTCGAACGCGCGCTCGTTGGCGAGGACGTAGGCGACGAAGCCTCGTACCGAGCTCTGGATGGCCACGTCGCGGGCGCCGCGCGCGGCCGCGCGCGCCTCGCGGATGATCTGGCGCAGGCGGAAGCAGACGTCGTCGACCAGCGCCAGACCGAGCTCGTCCATGTCGCGAAAGTGCCGATAGAACGCGGTCGGCACCACGCCGGCCTCGCGAGCGACCTCGCGCAGGCTGATGCTGGCGAGGCTGCCGCCCTGCCGCGCGAGCGCGAGGGCCGCATCGAGCAGGGCCTGGCGAGTCTGCAGCTTGCGCTCGTCGCGCAGGCTCGGGGCGCGGCGTGACTCAGTACGAGTGTTCACAAGGGTCCACTTACCAGTTCCTCGCATGTCGCGAAACCACCCAAAGAAATTTATCTTTCCTGCCTTTTTTCAGTGAACGGGTGTTGACTGTCGCCCCACCGGCCGCCATATGAGTGTACGATCGTTCACTGAACTGAGGATCGCGCCATGCTCACCCTTCGCGACGCAGCCCTGCCCGACCGCCACTGGGTCGACTTCGTGCTCCAGCACCTCGATCCCACCCTCGGCCTGACCCGCAACCGTGGACGCATCGTCGCGATCCGGTCCGAGACGCCGGACACGAAGACCTTCGTCCTGCGCCCCGCGCGACCGGTCGCGTTCTCGCCGGGGCAGTTCGTGCCGGTTCGCATCGTGCTCGGCGGCGTGGTGCACGAGCGGCCCTACAGCCCGACCAGCCGTCCCGGCACGGCGACGCTGTCGATCACCGTCAAGCGCCACCCGGGCGGCACCGTGTCCGGCTGGCTGCACGAGCTCGCGGCGGTCGGCGACGTGGTCGAGATCGGGGAGCCCGCGGGCGACTTCGTGCTCCCGGCGTCGTTCCCCGCGCGGCTGCTCTTCGTCGCCGGCGGTAGCGGCATCACCGCGGTCTACGCCGTTCTGCGCGCGGCGCTGTGGGCACGGCACGAGATCGACGCGAGCCTCCTCTACTACGCGCGCGGCACCGCCGACTTCGCCTTCGCGAGCGAGCTGCGCGCCCTCGAGGAACGCCATCCCGCGCTGCGTGTCCAGCTTCTCGCGCAGCAGCCTGACGGCGGCGGCACGCCGGCGGGGCACATCTCCCCGGCGCAGCTCGACGCCCTGGTGCCGGACCACCTGCAGCGCGAGGTCTTCGCGTGCGGCCCCGCAACGCTGCTCGAGGCCGTGTCCGCGCACTGGAGCGCCGCCGGGCGCGCGAGCCGCCTGCACCGCGAGTCGTTCGCGCCTCCAGCCGGGGCGAGCGACGACGCCGGCCACGCGGCAGTGCCGGTCCAGTTCCGGCGCAGCGCGCGCACCGTCGATGGCGACGCGTCGACGCTGCTCGCGATCGCCGAGGCAGCGGGGCTGCGTCCCGCAACGGGCTGCCGCATGGGCATCTGCCGCACGTGCACCTGCACCAAGATCGCCGGCCGCGTGCGCGACCGCGTCACCGGCGCGATCGACGACGCACCGATGAGCCGCATCCGGCTCTGCGTGAGCGAGCCGCTGGGCCCGATCACTCTCGACCTGTGAGCGAGGAGCACCCGATGAACGCACCGACCAACCTTCCCGTGCGCGCCGGCGTTCCCGCCAGCCGCAACAGCCGCGCGCTCACCCCCGACGAGGTGGACGCGTTCGGCGCCGAGCTCGACGCGCTGCGCACCGAGGTCATGGCGAGCCTCGGCGAGCGCGAGGCCACCTACATCCGCGACGTGCAGTCGATCGTGCGCTACGCCGAGATCGGTGGCCGCGGCCTGCTGCTGCTGGGCTGGCTGCCACCCGCCTGGGTCGCCGGCACGGGGCTGCTCGCGTTCAGCAAGATCGTCGACAACATGGAGCTCGGGCACAACGTCATGCACGGGCAGTACGACTGGATGAACGAGCCGTCGCTGCGCGGCGACACCTACGAGTGGGACCACGCCTGCGACGGCGACGCCTGGCGCCACTCGCACAACTACATGCACCACGCCTTCACCAACGTGGAGGGCCGCGACCGCGACATCGGCTACGGCTTCCTGCGCCTGTTCGACGCGCAGCCGTGGCAGCCGCTGCACCTCGTGCAGGGTGCGGTCGCTGTCGGCCTCGCGACGCTCTTCCAGTGGGGCATCGCGCTGCACGACCTGGAGATGGACGAGGTGCTGCGCGGACGCCGACCGCTCGACGACGTGGTGCGCGAATCGCGCCCGGTGCTGAAGAAGATGCTGCGCCAGTTCGCCAAGGACTACGTGGTGTTCCCCGTCCTCGCCGGACCGTCGTTCGTACCGGTGCTGACCGGCAACGTTCTCGCCAACCTGCTGCGCAACCTGTGGACGTTCGGGATCATCTTCTGCGGTCACTTCACCGCCGAGGCCGAGACGTTCCCCGCAAGCGCGCTCGAGAACGAGACGCGCGGCGCCTGGTACGTCCGCCAGGTACGCGGCTCGAGCAACCTCACCGGTGGCCCGGCCTTCCACTTCCTCACCGGCAACCTGAGCCACCAGATCGAGCACCACCTGTTCCCCGACGTGCCGGCGGTCCGCTACGCGGACATGGCCGGGCGTGTGCGTGAGACCTGCGCGCGCTACGAGCAGAACTACAACACCGGCTCGTTCTGGAGCCAGTTCGTGACCGTGCTCGCACGCATCGTCAAGTATTCGTTCCCGACCTGGCCGGCCGGCGAGCCGGCAGTGGCCCGCTGAGACGCGGGCGAGGAGGAGCCGTCATGAAGACCACCATCGCGCGGATCGAGGCCGTGAAGGACCTCATCCAGGAAGCCGTCGACAAGGGGGCCACCTCGGTCGAGCAGATCCACCGCACGATCGCCGATCTGCCGCTCGAGGTGCTCGAGAAGCGCGGGCTGCTCGGCGAGGAGGCCAGGGGCGCGCGCAAGCTCGTCGACACCAGCATCGGTGCGGTCTACGACGCGATCCGCGCCGTCAACCGCGAGGTCGGCGAGCTCGCCTCGGGCATCTTCGAGGCGCTCGAGAACCACGACGAGGCGCAGGCCAACATCGGCGGCACGGGAAAGAAGCACTCGGGCTGAACGGATCCGCGCGCGGCCACGGGTCGAGGTCGAATCCGGCGGCTCACTCGCTCGCCGGATTCACCGATCGGCCCGGCCCGTCCGCGGCGACCGGGAAGACGGTCTTCCAGTCGTCCTTCATGCCGACGACGGTCCAGCCGCGCTTCTTCGCTTCCTCGTCGAGCGCCGGGGGAAAGCTGCCCATCACGCTGTCCGGCAAGCCGCGCGCCGGGCCGTAGGCGTACTCGCGTGCCGCGTCGTCGTGCAGCAGCAGGAGAGCGAACCGCGCACCGCCGCCCCCCTGCGTGTACTCCAGCATCTCCTGGTCGCCACGC
The DNA here is from genome assembly GCA_016874715.1 of Deltaproteobacteria bacterium. GTDB lineage: Bacteria > Desulfobacterota > Binatia > UBA12015 > UBA12015 > VGTK01. The sequence continues at coordinate 74,898 of VGTK01000003.1, forward strand.
GAGTTCCCGAACGCAACGATGGGCCGGCGGCCGATGTGCTGATGGATGGCAACGGGCTTGCCGGCCTTGTCGTCGTTGAAGTTCAGCTCCGGCAGGCGAACGAGCACCGGCTTGCCGTCCCGGATCTCGAATTTTGTCTTGATAGTGCTGCCGACGACCTGCTCCGGCGGGATTCCGTAGACCTGCTCGGCCCATGGGCGCATGAACTCGATGCCGCCGCCCGAGACGAGGAACGTCTTGAAGCCGTTCGCCCGCAGGTAGGCGAGCAGCTCGAGCATCGGCTGGTAGACCCTCTCGGTGAAGAGCTCGCCGGTCTTCGGATGCCGCGCGGTGGAGATCCACTCCTTCACGATCTGCTCGAACTCGACCGTCGTCATTCCCGCATGCGTCGCCATGACCAGTTCGAGGAGCGCATGTTCGCCACCCGCGAGCCCGGCCTTCGGGTCCCCCGCGAGGATCGCGGCGAACGGCTCCCGGGTCTTCCATTCGGGATTCGCCGGCGCGAGCGCTCGCACGCGGTCGAGGGCGAAGAACAGCTGGACGGGTAGCGGTTGCTCGCCCCAGAGGGTGCCGTCGTTGTCGAAGACCGCGATCCGCTCGGCCACCGGCACGAACTCGGCCGAGCCGGGAGTGGTGACCTTCTCGACGAAGGAGACGATGGATCGCCTCGCCGCGCCGTCGTTCCGCGAGGGCAGCGGATCGGGCTGCGCACGAGCAGCCGTAGCGACGAGCATGACCGCGCTCATCGCGAGCAAGGGCGGGATGCGCCGCAACGAGAAGACCGTCATGAACCCTCCGCGCCCCGACGTCCAGGCGACCTTCGCGCGCGCCGTCGCCGACCGTGGTGCGCACGCAGCGGCCCCCCGGGCGCGGGGGCCGCTGCGTGACGGCTACCTGCCGCCGCTCTGCTGAAGCTCCCGGAACACCTCGTCCATGTTGAAGCTGGCCGCCTTCTGCCGCGGCGGATAGTCCTTGAACGTCGCCAGGAACCGCCCCACGTACTCCTGCGCCGGAACGAGCAGGAACACGTGGTCGATCAGCCAGTCGTAGTAGGTGTTCGACGTGATGTCCGCCTTCTCGTACGGGTCCGTGCGCAGGTTGAACATCTTCGGAACCCGCAGGCTGGTGAAGGGATTCGCCCAGATGAGCAGCGTTCCCGGCGCGCGCTGCTCCATGAACACCAGCTTCCAGTTGTCATACCGCAGCGAGGTCAGCTGCTGGTCGTCGTTGACGTAGAAGAACGACTCGCGCGGGCTCTTCGCGGCTTTCCCGGTCAGGTAGGGCACGAGGTTGTCGCCGTCGAGGTGAACCTTGTAGGTCGTGCCGCCGACCTCGTGGCCCTCGAGCAGCTCCTGCTTCACGCGGTCGTCGCCCGCCATGGCGACGAAGGTCGGCAACCAGTCGAGATGGGCGACGATCTCGTTGGAGACGCTGCCCGGCTTGATCTTGCCCGGCCAGCGCACCATGGCGGGCACCCGGTAAGCGCCTTCCCAGTTCGAGTTCTTCTCGCTGCGGAACGGCGTCATCGCGGCGTCGGGCCACGAGTTCATGTGCGGACCGTTGTCGGTCGAGTACATGACGAAGGTGTTGTCCGCGATGCCCAGGTCATCCAGCGCCTTGAGGACCTGGCCGACGTTCCTGTCGTGGTCGATCATGGCGTCGTGGTACGGGCCCTGCCAGCGCCCCGCCTGGCCGAGGCTCTCGGGCTCGGTGTGGGTGCGGAAGTGCATGTGGGTGAAGTTCACCCAGACGAAGGCCGGCTTGCCGGCCTTCGTCTGACGCTGGATGAAGTCCACCGCGCGCGCCGCGATGTCGTCGTCGATGGTCTCCATCCGCTTCCTGGTCAGCGGACCCGTGTCCTTGCACACCTGCTTGCCGACCTTGCCGAAGCGCGGATCGACCGTCGGGTCGTCCGTGCTCGAAGCCTTGCAGTCGAGCACGCCGCGCGGTCCGAACTTCGCGCGGAACGCCGGGTCCTTCGGGTAATCCGGAAGCTCCGGCTCCTCCTCGGCATTCAAGTGGTAGAGGTTGCCGTAGAACTCGTCGAAGCCGTGCACCGTGGGCAGGTACTCGTTCCGGTCCCCCAGGTGATTCTTGCCGAACTGTCCCGTGGCTTAGCCCTGGGCCTTCAGCAGGACGGCGATCGTCGGATCCTCCTTCTGCAACCCCACCTCGGCCCCCGGCAGGCCGACCTTGGTCACCCCGTGCGTAGCCCCGACTGGCCCGTGAGGAAGGCTGCTCGACCTGCCGTGCAGCTCTGGTCGGCATAGTAGTCGGTGAACATCACGCCCTCGGCTGCGACCCGGTCGATGTTGGGTGTCTGGTAGCCCATCAGGCCGCGGGTGTAGGCGCTGACGTTGGATTGACCGACGTCGTCACCCCAGATGATCACGATGTTGGGCTTCTGGTCGGCACCCTCGACTGGAATCGGCCCCCAGGCGAGCGTTGCCACCAGCGCGCTCACCAGGATCACCATCGGACTCCGCTTCGCGCAGCTTCTCACTGGTCTCCCCCCTTCTTGCGGCTGTCCCGCAGCCGCAAGCCACGAAGTCTTGCGTCGACAGGTGCGCTTGGCAAGGCACGAGCGTGACGGCGGGAGGCGACGTCACGCCAGCAGGTCGTCGGCGATCGCGAGCGCGATCTCCTCCTCGGACATGCCCAGCAGCTCGCCATAGACCTCGAAGGTGTGCTCGCCGAACGCAGGCGCCGCCCGGTACGGCTCGAGGTCGACGCCCGAGAAGGTGCCCGGGAAGCGCTCGAAGCTCTGCGTGCCGAGCGACGCGTGCGGGACCGTCACGAACGCGTCGCGCGCCGCGAGCTGCGGGTCCCCCGCGACGAGGTCGCGCGCATCCTGGACCTTGCCGGCCGGAACGCCGCTCTCCTGCAGAAGGTGCATCGCGTCGTCCGCGTCACGAGCCGCGGCCCACGCGGCGAGTGCGGCGTCGATCTCGGCGCGACGCTCGCGCCGCGCCGCAACGCCGAGCGTACGCAGCCCGGGCAAGACCACGTCGCGACCGAGCACGTCGCAGAGCCGCTGCCAGTCTGCGTCGTTGCGCGCCGACACGGCGAGCCAGCGGCCGCCCGCACAGCGGTAGACCTCGTTCGGCACGATGTCGTCGAGCCCGTCGCGGTTGCCCTGCGCCACCGCCTCGCCGCCGCCGCTCGCGATCTCCAGCAGCGCCGGACCAATCAGGTACGCCCCGAGCTCGAGCTGCGACAGATCGATCCTCTGTCCCCGCCCCGTGCGCTCGCGGGCTTCGAGCGCGGCGAGGATCGCCAGAGCGCCGGCGAGCCCGCTCACGTGGTCGCTGATCGAGATGCCGTGCCCGACGTCGCGGCGCCCCGTCGGGCCGGTGAGCGCCGTGATCCCGCACAGCGCGTGGATCGTCGGTGCGAACGTCACGTGATCGCGCCACGGGCCGTCACGCCCGCAGCCCGAGAGCCCGAGGCAGACGATGCGCTCGTTCCAGCCGCGCTGCGTCTCGTAGCCGATGCCCCAGCGGTCGAGCACGCCGGGCGCGAAGTTGTCGATCACCACGTCCGCCCGCTCGACCAGGCCGCGCACCGTCGCCACGGCGCGTGCGTGCTTCATGTCGAGCGTCGCGCTGCGCTTGCTGCGGTTCCACATGGCGAAGAACGGGTGGTCGTTGTGTCCGGTGCCCTGCGAGCGGGCTTCGGTCTGCAGCTTGACGACGTCGGCACCGAGGTCCCCGAGGATGCGCGTCGCGTGGGGACCCGCCAGGACCCAGGTGAAGTCGACGATGCGCACGCCGGCGAGCGGCTTGCTGCCGCGGCGCGCGGACGCAACCCCCGCCGTGCCGTCACCCGGCGCGGGGCGCGGCGCCCACGCCGCGAGTGCAGCCGCCGCGTCCTCCCCGCGGCCGGGCGGCGGCGCCGGCGGTGCGGCCGGCGTGTCCAGCATGCGGAACGCGGGCCCTGGAACGCGCACCTGCGCGCCATCGACGTTCAGCGGACGCAGAAATCCGCGCGCCTCGATCTGCGGACTGCTCGCGGCGTCGCGCACGGATCGCACCTCGCCGAACGGCAGGCGGCGGCGCTGCCCCTCGGCGAACAGCTCGGCCGCGGGCCTGGTCGCGGCCCACGCGCGAATCGTCGACATCACCTCGTCGCTGCGCGCGAACAACCCGGCCGCGTCTCGCGGGGGATCGGCGGCGATGCTGCCGAGCATGCCGTCCTCCGCCATCCACTTGAAGAGGCGGCTCGCGTTCGGCGCTGGCGTCACCATCGCGTGGCCCGTCGCGCAGGGCACGACCTCGTACAGGCGCGTCCAGTGCAGGGATCCCTGACGCGACGCCAGGCGCTCGGGGAACGCCTCCGGAAAGAACCAGTACATCAGCAGGTGCTCGGTGCAGCTGACGACGCAGTGCTGCAGGCTCAGGTCCACGTGCACGGCACGCCGTCCGGTGCGCGCGGCGCGCAGCGCTGCGAGTGCCGTGATCGCGGCGTAGAAGCCGCCGACGTTGAACGACTGCCGGCCCCACCCGTTGAGCGGTGCGTCGGGTGTCCCGCTCACGGAGAGCACGCCGCCGAGCGCGCTCGCGACGAGGTCGCTCGCCTGCCAGTGCGCTCGCGGGCCCGTCGCCCCGAACGGCGTCAGCGAGACGTGCGCCAGGCGGGGGTTGCGGGCGGCGAGAGCCTCGTGGCCGATCCCGAGCGACGCGAGGCGTCCGGGCGGCTCGGTCTCCAGCAGCACGTCGCAGCGCGCCGCGAGGTCGGCGAACGTGCCGCGGTCGCGCGCGTCGGCGAGGTCGAGCGGTACGCGTCGCGTGCCGCCGTCGTACCACCAGTCGAGGACGCCGCCGCGCGCGCCGGCAGCGCCGGCGAGCGCGGCACCGGACACGCCGCGCCGGATGCGCACCACGTCCGCGCCCAGCTCGGCGAGAAGCCGCCCAGCGAGTCGTCCGGCCTCGTCGCTAGCGTCGAGGACGCGCAGACCCGCGAGCGCCGGCTTCACGGCGCCGAGATCTGGACCGCCTCGCGCAGCGCGTTCGCCTGCGGCAGGGGCTCCTGCCGGCGATCGCAGTACGCACGGTGCGCGCGCGGATCGGGCTCGCCGTCGAGCAGGCCTGCCTGCACGAGGTCCCTCTGGACGAAGAATGAGAGCCAGCAGTGCGCGTAGCTCGTCGGGTGCACCATGTCCCAGAAGAACGCACGCGCCGCTTCGTCACAGACGTTCTCCGGGTCGCCCGTGCCGAGGTAGCCACCGCGGTAGCAGCGATCCTGGATGGGGATCACGCCCTTGCGGTCGCGCAGCTCGGTGGAGCGCAGCGAGCGCAGGTCGAACCCGTATGCGAAGCGCCCGCCACCCGGCTTCTCCCCGTCGGTCCCGGGCAGGCGACCCGCCAGGATCGATGCGATCGCCCTCTGCGTGTCGAGCAACGTGATCGACGCGCCCGGCAGCGCACGCCTCACCTGCTCGACCTTGTCGGCGAGCTCGTCGTTGTGGTGCCGGGTGAGCTCCGACAGCTTCCGCGACAGCTGTGCGCGCCGCTCGTTCTCCGAGACGCCGTCGTCCGCACGGTAGCTCTCGTTGTGCAGCACGCCCGGAGCCGTCCCGAGGTCGGGCAGCGTCATGACGACGAAGCGCCGCGCGCCTGCCGCGTGCAGGCGGCGCACCTGGTTCGCGATCGCGGTGGTGGTCTGGTCGACGACCGTCAAGTATCCGGAGGGATCGCCGGGCTCGTCGAGCAGCGTGTCGATGTCACCGGAGATCGGCTCCTTCGAGAGATAGTCGTTGCCGCCGCTCCAGAGCACGAACACGGTGTCGTTGGTTCGCTGCAGCTGGCCATCCTGCAGATCGAGCGTCAGGTAGTGCGTGACGTACTCCTCGACGCTGCCCGTCAGCAGGAACTGCGCGCCCTGCTGCACGGCGGAGACGATGCTGCTCGCCGGTACGTCCGGGTGCGCGACCGACACCGCGCCGCCGACGGCGTGGTTGTATACCGGCAGCGCCGTCCGCTCGGAGAGGTACTGCGCCCAGACGGGGCCGTTGCTGAAGCGCCCCAGGTAGTACGGGGCGTTCGGGAAGACGAGCATACGACGCTTCAGGTTGCCGGGGTCGGACAGGCTGTCGCCGAAGACGACGAGGCGCTTCGCCGTCGTCTTCGGGGCACCCGGCAGACCGTCCGCCAGCGCCAGCGCGACGTCCACCTCCTCGCCGTCGCGTGCCGCGGCGATCCGGTCGACCGTGACGTCGCGGCCGGCGAACGCGGTCGCGACCGTCTCCGCGCAGAGCCAGCGCAGCGCGTCGACCGACGGTGCGACGCCGAGCGGCTCGTCGCCGCGCTCGGGCGTCCAGGCGAACAGGTCGTCGACGCGCAGGAAGCCGTCCTCCAGACCGCCCCGGATGGCAACGCGCCGGCCGTTCGGGTCCTGCGCCCACAGGCGGCCGTGGTCGAGAGGGCCCAGGTCCTGCTCGGGACCCGCGGGACGGTGCTCGACCCAGGTGCAGCGCACCGCCCACGGCGCCGCGGCCGGAGCGGGCTCGGGATCGGGCCGGGAAAGCACCCGGAACGCGGCGCAGCCTTGCGCGACCAGAGGCACGAGAGCGAGCCAGACGAGCACGTCACGGCGCATCGGACTCGAGACGTATCGCGCCAGCCGAAAACGTCAACGATCGAGATGCGTCAACGCAGCGTGCGCGCGAGAAAGTCCCTGGTACGCCGCCACGCGAGGTCGGCGCAGGCCGCGTCGAAGACCTCGGGCCGGGCCTCGTTCATGAACGCGTGCTGCGCCTGGTAGCGGTGGACCTCGAACGACGCGCCCGACCTGCCGAGCGCCTGCTCGAGCGCGTCGACCGCGGCGGGCGTGCACCAGTCATCGATGATCGCGAAGTGGCCCTGGAACGGCCTCTTCACCTGCGCGGGGTCGGCGACCGCGACCGGTGGGATGCCGTAGAAGCAGACCGACGCGTCGGCCTCGGGAACGTGCACGGCCGCGATCACGGTGACCGCACCACCCAGGCAGAAGCCGCCCACCGCGACCTTCGCGGAGCCCTTCTTCAGGTGCTGCACGCAGCCGCGGACGTCCTGCTTGCCGGCATCCGCGAAGTCGAGCGCGCCCATCAGCGCCCCGGCCTCGTCGGGGGTCGTCGCCTTCCTGCCGCGGTAGAGGTCAGGGACGACGACGCGGTAGCCCTCGCCGGCAAGCCGCTCGGCCATGCCCCGGATCTGGTCGTTCAGCCCCCACCACTCCTGGATCATCACGAAGCCCGGGGCCGATGCGCCGGCTTTCGATTCGACCAGGTAGGCCGGGCAGGCCCCGCCGTCGGGACGCTTCACCTCGATCATCTCACCCATCGTCGCTCCTTGCTCCGTCGCCGCGCGGCAGATGAAAACGCCCTGCAGGCTCATCCCTCGTGGTCGGCGAAGCCGGTGAGGACGTCAGCCGCCAACCGGGCTAACCGCACCGCGGAGTCTCCCGTGCCGCGGATCGGGCGTCAAACGGGCGTGGCGGCGCGCCGTTTCGGAAGCAGCGCGGGTGTGCCAGATTCCCGCACCGTGCCCGCGCCGCGCACGACCTCTCGGCTGCTCCTTCTCCTCTCGGTCGCGACGGCGGCGCTCGCCGCCGGCTGCGCCGCGGCGAACCTCGACGTCACGAGCCCCGTGCCGCTGCCGCTCGACCGCGTGTCGCTCACGATCCGAGACGGAACGGGCGGCGACATGTCCGCGGACGAGCTGCGCGGCTTCAAGCGGATCGTCACGCGAGCGCTGCTCGCGGCGGGCATCGAGGTCGTGCCATCGCCGAAGCAGCACACCGCGCGCGTGGTCGGCACGGTGGAGAGCTGGGAGCCGGGCTTCCGCGCACTGCGCCTCGTGTCGCGCTACGGCTTCGGCACCGGCGACCTCGACACGGTGTGGGACGTGCAGGACGGCTCGAGCGACTCGCTCGCGAGCTGCCGCATCGACGGCAGCGTCTCGACGGGGACCTTCGGCGGCAGCTTCGAGGACGTGCAGCAGGAGGCGAGCGAAGCGCTGGTGCGCTTCCTGCGCGGCGGCATTCGCTGAGCGAGCGCCCGCGCGTTCGGGGAAGCCGTATGGCCGCCGGGTGCCTGTCCATGTAGAAGCGCGCGATGGCCGACACCTCGATCCTGAACGGCGACGCGCTCCTGGCAGCCGCACGCGCCGCGACCGGTCTCGAGAGCCTCGGCGACGACACGTGGCGCGACGGGCTCGCACGCCTGGTCGAGGCCCTGAGGGGCGAGGCCCGCCTGAACGACATCGGCGTGCAGGTCGCCGCGGGCGAGATCCAGATGTACCTCGCCAACCGCCTCGGCATCGTCGACTGGCACGCGCGCCACCCCGGTCTCGCGCACGACGACGTCGTGCCGCCGATCTTCATCGTCGGCCAGGGACGCACCGGCACGACGATCCTGCACGACGTGCTCGCGCAGGATCCCGCGAACCGCGTGCCACTCACCTGGGAGGTCGACAAGCCGCTGCCGCCGCCCGAGACGGCGACGTACGAGACCGATCCGCGCATCGACGAAGCGCAGCAGCAGCTCGACATGGCCGAGCTCGTCATCCCGGGATTCAAGACCATGCACCCGATCGGCGCGCGGCTCGCGCAGGAGTGCGTGCGCATGACCGCGGGCGACTTCCGCAGCATGATCTTCCCGACGCAGTACCGCGTACCGTCGTACGCGAGGTGGCTGCTCTACGAGGCGGACATGGCACCCGCGTACCGCTGGCACCGGAGGTACCTGCAGGTGCTGCAGTCGCACCACCGCGGCACGCGCTGGGTGCTGAAGTCGCCCGGGCACGTGTGGTGCTTGCCGGACCTCCTCGCCGAGTACCCGGACGCACTGCTCGTGCAGACGCACCGCGATCCGCTGCGCATCATCGCTTCGCTCGCGTCCCTGATCTCGACGCTGCGCCTGCTCGCGACCGACGAGGCCTCGATCTCCGAGGGCGGACAGGAGTTCGCCGAGTACCTGATGGACGGGCTCGACCGCTCGGTCGCGGCTCGCGACAGCGGAGCCGTGCCCGCGGCACGCGTGATCGACGTCCAGTTCCGTGACTTCCTCGCCGACCCGCTGACGACGGTGCGCAGCATCTACGGGCGTCTCGGTCTCGAGCTGACGCGCGAGGCCGAAGCGCGCATGGGTACGTTCATCGCGGCGAACCCGCAGGGCAAGCACGGCCTGCATCACTACGACTTCGCCGACACCGGCCTCGACGCGGGCTACTGGCGCGAGCGCGCGCAGCGCTACCAGCGCTACTTCGACGTCGCGAGCGAGCGCTAGCCCGTCGGCCGCTGCTCTCGCGAGACGTAGCCCGTCGGCCGCTGCTCTCGCGAAGCGCAACGCGCGTGCGCTGCGCGGCGGCGACGGTTGCTTCACGGCGCCGGCGCTGCTCTTCTGGCGTGAACGACCAAGGACCATGGTGCGGAAGCAGGCAGCGGATCGATTCGCGAGCTCGCACCGCGGCCCCGATGACGCGGAGAACAGGATGAGCGCACACCTCACCGGTCGCTTCATTCGCATCGCGACGCTCGCCATCGTCGCGCTGCTCGGCGCGCAGGCCGCGCGCGCGCAGGCGCCCGCGGGCTCGACGCTCTCGCCCGACGGGCGGAGCTTCCTCATCAACAAGGATCTCGGCAACGAGCGCTGGACGATCAACGTCGACCTCTACGGCAACGATCCTGACGACATCATCAACGTGACCGGAAACATCTTCCGGGCCGACGGCGGGCCTGCGAGCTTCGTGACGTGCCTCGTACGCAGCGACTCCGACGGCACGCTGACCGATCCCGACAGCTTCTTCCGCCTCTCGTGCAGCGGCAGCGACGCCTGCACCACGAATGCCGAGGCCTGCGCCCGCGACGCCTGGACGCCGATCGCGGACGACGTGTCCGTGCCGGCGCGCTTCTTCCTGCCGCCGGACGGCATCGGTGCGTTCCTCTTCCCCGCGAGCGACGCTTCGCACGACGCGCTCGCGCGGGCCGGCTGGTCGCCGCCGCGCGCGCCGGCCGTCGAGCGCGGGCTCGCCGAGCGGCTCGCCGCGTGGGCCAGGGGCGCCTACTCCGGCTTCCGCACGTGGGTGGTGAAGCAGCGTGACGCGGAGTTCCTCGAGCCGCGCACCGCCTGGGCCGGCGGGACGACGAGCCGCGGCGCCACGCTGACGCTCGACCGCTACAACTTCCTCGTCACCAAGGACGTCGGCCCGGAACGCTGGTCGATCTCGTACAGCCTCGAGCCGTCGATCAGCGCCGAAGGCCTGGTCGTCGATCGCTTCCTGAGCGTCACCGGCAACGTCTACCAGCCCGACGGCAGCCCGCCGTCCTTCGTCTACTGCACGCAGCGCGCGGACTCGACGGGCACGCTGTCCGACCCGACCAGCGAGTTCCGCTTCTCGTGCTCGGGTGCGAGCGCGTGCACGGCCACCGCGAGCGAGTGTGCCGAGACCGGCTGGTCGCTGATCTCCGACGACATCACGCTACAGGCGAGCTTCTTCCTGCCGGTCGACGGCCTGCCCGCGACGCCGACCTCCGATCCCGAGATCGTGATCATCGGCCGCACGTCGGATCCGCCGTCGATCATCGTGTCGCTCGACGGCACCTCGGCCACGACCGCCGCCGGGACGACCGCGGGCGGATGCAACGTGGGTGCGGAATGCTTCGTCGCGACGCTGGGCGCGTGCCAGGACGTCGCCGGCGAGGTGATCGACCTCGCCGTCGTCCGGATCGGAAACGGATGCGGCTGCCAGGTCGTGGATCCCGATCCGTCGTGCATCGGCTGCGGCGGCGGTGCGACCGGACAGTGCGGCGGCGACTGCGCGTTCGCGGTCGGCGACGCGACCGCACGCGGCACCTGCCTGCCGTTCGACTACGAGAGCGAGGAGTGCGCCTGCTACGCGATCGCGCCGGGCGGCGAGCAGACGGTGCAGGGCTGCGGCGGCGTGATCGGCGTCTCGTGCCCCGACGCCGGCTGCTGCGCGAACGACCCGCGCGGCTCGTGCGATCCGCTGGGCGGCCTCGTCGAGTGCCCGGGCGTCTGCGTCGCGGGCGGCGCGGGCTGCTCCTCGGACGGCTGATCGGACGCGGGACGGGCTGCGCACGTCGCGGCCCGTCCCGCCCGCCATCCGCCGTCGCACGCGCGCGTCGCTCGCCGGCGTGCGATCGAGTAGGAGAGCGCGATGTCGCCACGGCGATCCGCCCTCCTGCTCGGCGTCCTGCTCGGTGTCCTGCTGATCGTTGCGGCCGTGCTGCGTCTGCACCGGCTCGGCGACGAGGCGTGGCTCGACGAGATCCTGACCCACGTGCTGGTGTCGCGGCTCGACCTCGCGGAGCTGGCGACGAGCTACCCGTCGCAGAATCAGCACGTGCTCTACTCGCTGCTCGCGCGCGTCTCGATCGTCCTGCTGGGCGACTCGACGGCGGCGCTCCGCACGCCCGCGCTGGTGTTCGGCGTGCTCGGGATCGCCGCGACGTACGCTCTGGGTCGCGAGCTGCTGTCGCGCCGCGAGGGTCTCGCCGCCGCCGCCCTGCTGACGGTCTCCGACGTGCACGTCTGGTTCAGCCAGAACGCGCGCGGCTACATGGCGCTGCTGTTCTTCACCATGGTGTCGAGCTTGCTCCTGCTGCGCGCGCTGGCGAGCGACCGGAGAACGACGTGGGCCGCGTGGGGCGTGACGCTCGCGCTCGGCGCCTGGATCCACCCGACGATGCTGTTCGTCGTCGTCGGCCACGCGCTGCTCGTCCTGCGCCGGCGACTGCCGGGTCCGACGCGTGCCGGTGCGCTCATCGGCCGTCTGCGGGAGCCGCTGCTCGGACTGACCGTCACGGCCGTCGTCACCGCGGCGGTCTACGCGCCGATGATCGGCGACCTGTTCGCCGTCACCGCGGTCGAGGGCCGCAGCGGTACGGTGCCGCAGTGGTCGAGCACCGGCTGGGCGGTGCGCGAAACCGCGGCGCGCGTCCTCGCGTCGTTCCCGCGGCCGGGGCTGGCGCTGGGCGCGCTGGTCTGCGGCGTCGCGGGCGTGGTGTCGGTCGCGCGTCGCGCGCCGGTGCTGCTCGAGCTGCTGCTCGCCCCGGTCGCGGTCGGGCTCGTGGTGGTGGTCGGCTCGGGGCACCACCTCTGGCCGCGCTTCTTCTTCTTCGCGGGCGGCCTCGCCGCACTCGTCACCGCGGCCGGCGCGGCAGCCCTGGGCACGGCGGTCGCGCGACGCGTGACGCACGATCCGGCGCAGGTCGGACGCGCGACGACGGCGGCGGTCGCCGCCCTCGTCG